>JAZJXR010000001.1:0-10106 GCA_040390775.1 Patescibacteria group bacterium
CGCGTATGCAGCATTACCATGGCGCTGTGAGCTATCAATAAGAGCATCCACAGCTTCCTGTAGAATTCTTTTTTCGTTGCGCAGAATTACTTCCGGCGCATTTATTTCTTTAAGCTTTTTGAGACGATTATTCCTGTTTATGACGCGCCTGTATAGATCGTTCACATCGCTTGTCGCATGCCTGCCTCCATCAAGAGCCACCATCGGGCGAAGCGCTGCAGGGATCACAGGGAGAGCAGTGATGAACATCCACTCTGGGCGAATATTTGAAGCGATCATGTTCTTGAGGACTCCCAAGCGCTTGTTGATCTTCTCCCTTTCCTGAGAGTTTGCCTTAACAAGCTCTTCTTCAAGCTGCACTCGCAGCTTCTTCATGTCCAAATTTTTGAAAATATTGTAGACAGCTTCTGCACCGATCGATGCTTCGAACACTGTGCCGTACTTCAAAGCGTATTTGTGATAATGCACCTCGTCGAGAACTTTGCCGATTCGCACACTCTCGATTTCATTTTTTGTAGACACCAAAAGCTCTCGTACTGCTTCTTTAGTCTTTTCATCTCCTAAGCTTTTTATTTTAGCTTTAAATTCTGAATCCAAATCTCGAAGCACGCGCTCTTTTTCTTCTTCGTTTACTTTTGTGATCAGATATCCTGCGAAATACACTACCTTTTCTACATCTGCAGAAGATAGCCCCATGACTAGTGAAATTCTTGAAGGAATATTTCGGAGGAACCAAATATGAGCCACCGGCGTAGAAAGTTCAATGTGCCCCATTCTCTCTCTTCGTACTATAGATCTTGTAATTTCCACCCCACACTTCTCGCAAATGATTCCCTTGTATCTGATGCCTCGGTATTTGCCGCAATAGCACTCGAAATCTCGATCTGGCCCGAATATCTTTTCATCGAAGAGTCCATTCTTTTCGCTGCGCTGCGTCCTGTAGTTCATCGTCTCCGGCTTTGTGACTTCGCCGAAAGACCATGCGCGAATGCGATCAGGCGACGCGACTTTTAGAGAGATATAGTCAAACTTTCTTGTTTCTTTTCTTTTGAACATTGTTTTGATTGTTGTTAGTTTGACTATTAAATTTCTTTGCTTTCAATTTCGCGTGGCCCTGTATCGATATTGTCGAGCGTTACATCCAGCGCAAGCCCGCGTAGGTTTGCTAGAAGCACGTTGAACGATGCCGGAGAGTTTGACTGCTCCATCCTCTCGCCCCTTACGATCGCATCGAATGTAGCGGAGCGGCCTGTAATATCATCCGATTTTACTGTAAGCATTTCTCGAAGCATGTATGAAGCTCCGTGACCGAGAAGTGCCCACACTTCCATTTCTCCAAATCTCTGTCCTCCTCCCTGAGCCTTTCCTCCGAGAGGCTGCTGCGTGATAAGGCTGTAGGGACCAATAGATCGCATGTGTATCTTGTCTTCCACCATGTGGTGCAGCTTGAGTATATACATATATCCGACAGCGATTTCCTGCTTGAAAGATTCTCCCGTCCTACCGTCGAAGAGCTCCATCTTGCCGTCAGCATTATATCCAGCGTCCACTAGCTCCTGCTTGATTTCTGTGTCCGTTGCTCCTACGAATGGAGGCACGATAGCTTGATAGTTCAGCGAATGCGCCGCAAGCCCAAGGTGAATTTCGAGAATCTGCCCAAGGTTCATACGCGATGGCACTCCAAGAGGCGTAAGCACTACATCTATCGGTGTACCATCTGCCATATATGGCATATCTTCTTCTGGAAGCACGATCGAGATCACACCTTTGTTTCCGTGTCGCCCCGCGAGCTTATCTCCCACAGATACATTTCGCAGCTGTGCCACTTCGATGTGAATTCGCTTTATGATCCCACTTTCTAGCTTGTCGCCTTTTTCTCTTGAGAAAATTTTGATTGAAATAATTCTTCCGCGCTTTCCGTTTTCCATTCTCTTCGAGCTGTCTTTTACGTCACGAGATTTTTCTCCGAAGATAGACCTTAGCAGGCGCTCTTCCGGAGTCAGCTGGCTTTCACCCTTTGGTGTGATCTTGCCTACTAGGATATCTCCTGGGCGCACTTCTGCACCGATTCGTACGATTCCTTCTTCGTCTAGGTTCCTAAGCTTTGATTCACCAACGTTTGGAATATCAGGAGTGGTGACTTCGGGCCCAAGCTTGGTATCACGCACGTTCACAATGAACTCTTCTATATGAATAGAAGAGAATTTGCTGTCTTTCACAAGCCTCTCTGAAAGCACGATGGCATCTTCATAGTTTTGGCCCGTCCATGTCATGAATGCTACGAGCACGTTCTGCCCAATTGCCATTTCGCCATCTACAGTAGTAGAAGCATCGGCAAGCACATCGCCCCTTTTTATTTTGTCTCCCGTCTTCACTGTCGGCCTTTGATGGAAAGATGTGAACTGGTTCGTCCTTTCGAATTGCGCGAGCAAGTATTCTACCGTCTTACCTTTGCTATTTTTGAATTCTATTTTCTTGGCATCAGATGACACGATCACACCGTCGTCTGGCGCGATAATTACGCGACCAATATCTCTTGCTGCATCCTGCTCGATACCTGTTGCCACGAGCGGAGCTTCAGGAATGATACAAGGAGTAGCCTGCTTCTGCATGTTTGATGCCATGAGAGCACGGTTAGCTTCATCGTGATTCAAAAACGGAATCATAGAAGTAGCGATAGAAAAAGCTTCATTCGTAGCCACGTCGATAAGCTGCACTTCGTTTTTTGTCACTAAAGTTGGCTTACCTTTTATTCGCACCTCTACTTCTTCATCAAGAATTTTGCCTTCTTTATCTGTCGGTGTAGCGGCATGAGCAATAGAGTATTCTTCTTCTTCAAGAGCGTTCAAATATACGATCTCTTTCGTCACTTTTCCGTTTTTTACTTTTGCATACGGAGCCTCGATCATTCCGAATTCATTTACCTTTGCATAGGACGCAAGGTTCAGCACGAGCCCGATGTTCTGGCCTTCTGGAGTATGAATCGGGCAAATCCTGCCGTAGTGAGATGGGTGCACATCGCGCACTTCAAAGCTAGCACGCTCTCGTGTAAGCCCACCTGGGCCAAGAGCAGAAACGCGCCTCAAGTGCTCAAGCTCTGTGAGGAGATTCTCCTGCTGCATGAATTGCGAAAGCTGGTTCGTATTAAAGAATTCTTTTATACGAGCTTGCAGCGGCCTTGGAGAAATAAATTGAATAGGAAGAGTCGCATCAGCGTCGATCGTAGACATTCTGTTTTGCAAATTCTTCTTGATCTGTGCCATACCCACGCGGATTTTCTGCTGAAGAAGCTCTCCCATGTAACGCACGCGGCGGCTTCCAAGGTGATCGATATCATCAGCATCAGCTTCCGGATTTTCGTTCAAGTGTGCGAGATGCGCGATCACCGTCACGATATCATCTAGAGAAATAGTCTTCCTGCTCATAGATTTCTCATCCATTGGCTTTTGGAAGCGCTTGTTGAATCTATGGCGCCCTACTTTTGAAATATCATATCTTTCTTCGCCCCAAATTCCGTTTACGAATTCTTTGGCATTTTCAGGGGTAGCCATTTCACCATCGCGAAGGCGCTTGTGGATTTCCATGTATGCTTCTTCGGCCGTCTTAGCATGATCCTTTGCAAGGGTTGCTGCCAAATATTTATGTACCTCCGGAATATCCTTAAATAGTGCCTCTATATCCTTGTCTGTCTTGGCTCCAAGCACGCGAAGAAGAGATGATACCGGGAACTTTCTCTTTCTATCAATACGAGTGAAAATCGCTCCGTCAGATTCCGTCTCGATCTCGATCCACACGCCGCGAGCTGGAATGATCTTTGCACCGAAATACTTTTCTACCTTTGTGTCCCCAAGAGTAAAAAATACCCCGAAAGATCGGGCAAGCTGTGGCACTATTACTCTCTCAATACCATTAATGATGAATGTTCCTCGGACAGTCTGCACTGGGAAATCCGCCATGAACACTTCTTGCTCCTTTTCTGTGCCAATGATCTTGTTCTTGAGCTTCACCATCATCTTTAGTGGAGCTTCATAATTTATTTTATTTTCCTTTGCATACCTCTCATCATGCTTTGGCGTGCCCAGCTCGAAATGGCCGAAAGAGAATTCGAATTTTTTGCCGGAATAATCGTTAGTAGATTTGAATTCGTCAAACACCTCTTTAAGCCCCTTTTGGAGGAGCCAGCTGTACGAATCTATTTGGCCTTCCACCAAGTTTGGAAGTGGAGCTAGAGGCTCCTTGAAACGGCTCCAATACTTCTTGTTCTTCGTGTTGGCAGAAAGGCCAAGGACAGAAGATGACGACGTCGACACCTCTTTATGTGTTGCGGGCATACTTTGTAGTGCGCTCGAAAAACTATATCCAAAATTACAGGGCACCTATTCTTTCATGTAGGTGCTCTAAAATTTTGGGAGAGTTTAGTTGAGCAAGATTATTATTAACTTTCGCGCTTATTAATATTGACAAGCTGGCCATTACACAATCTTGCTATGTCACGCGTGATTATACTCTCATTACCCTATAACACAACATTGACACCTGTGGATAACTTGTGATATAATACCTACAGGAGATATCAAAACCGAGCCCAAATCATCTTATGGAAAAAGCTAAAATTCTCATCGGCATAAGACAAAGCTACAGCGATGGAACTGAGTTGGAATGCGGACAAAGCTGTATTGCACTTACACACAGCAAAGGAAATGGCCGTAACTCCAAGTTCTTTCCCGCTCGAAACCCTAAATTTCCTGGACAAGAGAAACTCTACATCGAACATTGTAGAGAAGCGGGGGAAACCTGTGGTATTCACATGAAAAAACTCGGGGTCAAGGAATACGAGGTCACAAATGGTGAGCGTATTCGGCACACCACTCACGAGCAAGTCAGATGCGAAGAGATGATGCCAGATGACGG
This sequence comes from Patescibacteria group bacterium, assembly GCA_040390775.1. GTDB lineage: Bacteria > Patescibacteriota > Minisyncoccia > Phycocordibacterales > CAIRYW01 > JAQBQZ01. The sequence continues at coordinate 4,912 of JAZJXR010000001.1, forward strand.
CATCGAAGCGTTCGTTTCAGCTCTTGAGAAAGTTCTCTTCAACTGATCCCCCCCCCCGACTCGCCTCACCGCGTTTCGGGATTTTTTATTGCCCTTATTTTTGTTTCGTGATTTGATTATGGGGATGAGTGCACCACGAGACGAACCCGCTGTTCATTACTCGATAGCTGGACTCAGCACAATTATCGTACTCATGTACGTGTGCTGCTTCAGAAGCGAGACCATCCCGAACATGATCATTTCACTCTTTTTCCCCGGCCACTAAATCTATCTGTGGTCATTTTTATTACTGACCCAATCGCCAAGCGTCGATTTTGGCATGATCGCCAGAGAGGAGCACTTTTGGTACCTTATATTTTTTGCCTTTATATAACAAGATTTCGGGACGAGTGTATACGTCGCTTGATGCAGCTCGCTCTTCTTCGCGAGAATCGAAATTGCCAAGCACTCCTTCTATTTGGCGAGATATCGAATCAATCATGATCATAGCCGGTATCTCACCTCCCGTCAGCACATAATCCCCCACAGATATATCCTCTGTTTTAAATATTTTCTTCACGCGAGCATCTATGCCCTCATACCTGCCGCAAATCAGAATTATATCTGTGTATTTTTTGCTAGCATTTTTAGCATACGCCGTATCAAATTTCTTGCCGCTTGGGCTAAAGAATACAATCTTTCTTTTCTTGCCAGACTTTTTCAAAGCCTTCTCTATAGCTTTTAGTACCGGCTCTGCTTGTATCACCATCCCTGGCCCGCCTCCATACGGCTTATCATCCACCCTTAGGTACGGCTTCTCTTTGTCTTTCTGCGCTTTTCCTGCTTTCACAAATTCGCGCGGATTATAGAAGCTTACAGAAATCTTTTTCTCTTTAATGGCCCGAGCCAAAATCGACTCGCTTAGATACGAGCCGACAAGGCCTTCAAATAATGTGATGATATGGAACCGCAAGGCTTAGATGTTCAAACTAAATATTTAAGTCTTCCATCGCTTCGTCCACAGTTTTCATAGAAGGCGAGGTAGCGGGTGCGCTTGCCATTTCTCTTTCAGAGCCCCTCTCTGATCCTTCTGGCTCATTGATCTTCAAATTTACGCGAGCATTGTTCTTCATTCCTACCACACGTAAAAGCGTGCGAATAGCTTTGGCCGTATTACCCTGCCTTCCAATCACTTTGCCCATATCCGTTGAATCTACAGCGAGTGTGAGAAGCACACCCATCTCATCTACCGTCCTATCTATTACTACCGCGCTTGGATTATCTACTAGTGCCTTTACCACGAAATCTAGAAATTGCGCATCTTTTTCCTGCATATACTGAATGTCTATATATTTATAAGATTGCAGCCGAATACTGCTTTGAAAAGCATATCACACTTATGCCTTCACTTCTACTTTTTTGGGAGTACGCCTTGGGAGCACGTTGATTTTCTTGCCTTCAATTATTTTCTCAGAGATAAGGAGATTATGGACGGTTGGAGTTGGCTTTACGCCGTTTTTCATCCAGTGAAGCACACGATCTTTCTTGATATCAGGCGCGCCTTTTCGGAAATCATGGCTACCAAGAATCTCTAGGAATTTACCCGTCTTGGCGCTATTTTTGGAATCGGTCAAAACAAGCCTGAATGTCGGCTCATGCTTCCTGCCCGTCCTCTGTAATCTAATCTTTAACATAAGCGCTACTTTATCAGAAGCCTAGCATTTGGTCAAATAAAAAACAGCTGTATTTCAGCTGTTAGGTACAATCATGCTTTCCCTCGTTATATTCGGGCCACATTTGATGACCCGACCTAGAATGGGCTACGGACACGTGAGAAAAAGGAATTTTGTGTACGCACTTCATCTGGACTCGACGCCCGATATTTTCAGGCACCTCAAGCGATATGCCATCTGCTTCGACAGAAGCAATAGCACCATTCCCAACCCAGAGCAGGAAATCTTTTTGCTCAAACTGATCCCCGAGGCACGGAATTTCTACCCCTTCTTTAAGAAGAACAGTGGAACTCACATCTTTAGGCTTCATCTAAAAACCCATTCTACCTCTGATTGCTTTTTATGCAAATTTTATTTCGCCACCTCTACGGCATCTGCAAAAGATATTGAAAGCAATTTTGAGACGGCGTCTTTTCCCATGGTAATGCCGTAAAGCACACCAGCGCGGCTCATCGTTTCGCGATTGTGCGTGATCACAATCAGCTGCGAATGCTTTGAAAGATTCTCGATCATATCGCCATACTTTCTGCTATTAGCTTCGTCGAGCGCGGCATCCGTCTCATCCAAAATCACAAACGGTGGCGGATTCACCTGCGAAATTGCAAACAAAAGAGCAATAGAAGTAAGCGCTCTCTCACCTCCCGAAAGCATCATGAGGCCTTTTATTTTTTTGTGCGGCAAAGAAACCTCTATATCAATTCCCTCCTCCGCTAAAGCTTCGGAGGGCAAGCCTTCTCCGTCCTCCATAGCTTCTAGGGCGGAGGATTTCTTTTTTATTTCTTTGCTGACATTAAGAGAAGCTCGCCCACCGCCAAACATCAGCGCAAAATAGCTGCCAAAAGATTCATTTATTTTTGCTACCCCCTCCCTAAACTCCACGTTCAATCTTTCTGCTAATTCTTTGATCAAATTTTTCAAATCTTCTGATGCTTTTTCTAGATCAAGCAGCTCTGAAGCCAAGAACACATCACGCTCCTCCGTTTCTTTATGCTCCTTAAGCACATCATCCCCACCCACCACCCCCGTCTCTTCCAATCTGATCTTCAAGCGCTCCAAATGCACTTTTTTCGCATGCTGGGCGCTTCTTTCTTCAAACGCTGTATCAATATGCAAATCATGGAATTGCAGCACAGCGACGCCCGCAATAGCCGAGACATCTTTCATATCACTCGTCAAAGCTTCTTCATCGAAGATAGCTTGCCTTTCCTCCACTTTTATTTTATCCAAATGCGAGCGCACTTCGTTTTGCCTTGCGATGATTTTGAATATTTCTTTTTCCGCTTCCCTCGTATCATCCTTTGCCTTTTCGAATTCCCTGCGCTTTGCCTCATAGCTTTGAAGCAAATTCGATTCTTCTTTGTGAGCATTCGCTAGATCCTCATCGAATTCTCTTTTCTTTCTTTCGATATCCCGCATTTCTGATCTGAGAGTATCTATCACGCCCTCCGAAGCTGATTGCTTATGCTTTGATACGAATTTTGCAAACATTTCTCTCACTTTTTGAAATGCGCCCCGAAGGCTCTCTACGCTCGGCTCTCTTTCCGCTTCCTCGATCGCAATCTTGGAATCATTTACGAGCGTCTCTACCTCATATAGCGGCACGAGCTTGCTCCCTGCTTCTGCCCGCACTTTCTCTTCCCGCTCTATTGCTTTCGCTAGATATGACAGCTCACCTTCAAGCCGCCCAGCATCACGCATTAGCGCATCCTTTCTATTTCGAGCGACAGAGAGATCGGCTTCGATCGTCAGAATTTCTGGCGATACTTCTTTATCTTTAAGACCGGCTTCCACCATTCTTTTAGCTTCAAGAAGCGCATCGTCGAGGTGCCGGAGCTCTGATTCCGGAGCCTTAAGGCTTGAAGCGATTTCGCTTTTCCGGGATTTTACATATTCCTCTTCTCGCTTGAAATATTCCCTCGCAAGGCGCACAAGCTCATCCTTTACCTCTCTAGATTTTTCTAATTTTTCTACCTGCTTTTTGAGAAACTTTAGGTGAGGAGCAATCTCTCGGCGCAGCGATTCTACTTGCTTTACGTTTTCTTCCGTTTTCTCTAATTTTCTTTCGCTCTCCTCTTTTTTATACTGATACACTTTTATACCAAGAGCATCTTCGATCATCTCTCGCCTTTCTTTCGGATTAGCATGCAGAATTCTATCCGCCTCTCCCTGCGAAATTATATGATGCCCACTTGAGCCGATATGAGCTTGCGCAAGAAGCTCCAAAATATCTTTGAGGCGCACCTTAGAGCCGTTTATAAAATATTCGTTCGTGCCATCTCGATACACCACGCGCTCGAGCGATACCTCATCGAAATCTATATTTAGAAGTTTCTTACGATTATCAAAAGTGAGCTTTACCCCAGCACGATTTGCCCGCCCAGCGTCTGTAGAGCCATTGAAAATCAAATCCTCTCCCTTTTTGCCACGCATGCTCTTCAGCGATTGCTCGCCAAGCACGAATCTAAAAGCCTCGGCAATATTGGATTTGCCCGAGCCATTAGGGCCCACGATAGACGTAATCGGTGTCTTAAATTCAAGCGAGCTTTTCTTGCCGAAAGATTTGAATCCGGATAGCTCTAAAGATTTGAGATGCATTCAAACATTTTACCACCCCTTCTTCTCTAATCCAACGCGTGCGGCATCTTGCTCTGCTTCTTGCTTGGATTTGCCGCGGCCTTCAGAGATAAGGGCATCCGCGAGATACAAGCCAATTGTAAATTCCCGATCATGATCCGGCCCATGCTCTTTGTGAGTTTTGTACGATGGCGTGATGCCTGTTTTCTCTTGCGCCTTTTCTTGGAAATAGCTTTTAGCATCTATCCACAATTTATTTTCTTCTATTTCTTTCGTCTTAGGCAGCAGCACTTCTGTAATAAATTTATCCGCAGCATCATATCCCTGATCCATATATATAGCACCCACCACAGATTCAAAAGTATTTGCTAAAATATATTGCCTTGCTCTTCCAGTATCTTTGGCTTCGCCTCTTGAAAGCAAAAGAAAATTATTTAACCCAAGCTCGGTCGCCACATTTGCAAGCATCACAGAATTCACGAGCGCAGAGCGGAGGGCCGTCAGCTCGCCCTCAGGCTTCTTTGGATATTTGCCAAAAAGGTAATCCGTCACGGATAGCTCGAGCACAGCATCGCCCAAAAATTCTAATCTTTCATTATGCTCCATGCCGGCACCCTTGTTCTCATTCAGGTACGAACGATGCGTAAAAGCCTGTTTTAGCAGCTCCTTGTTTTTGAAAACAATTCCGATTTTTTTTTCTGCATCTTTGAGATCCATACTATTTCTGTATTATTTTTTGGTCACGAGCAAATTGATTGCTTTGGTGACAATCGGGAGAATATCATCATAAAAATTAAGGTCAAGTATTTGTGATACCTTGAACCATCTAGCGTCATCAAGCCCTCCAGAAGGCCCTAGGGTCAAATCGTTGTATTTGCAAGAGGCCAAATAGTAGGCCACCTGCTTGCG
>JAZJXR010000002.1:0-9389 GCA_040390775.1 Patescibacteria group bacterium
AAAGCAAGAATTGGCAAACAACATTCGTGGAGCATCACGCCTAATCGAAGAAGGAATTCCAGAAGTATGGGCAATACTTGAAGATGTGATCAAAGGCAAGTACGTGATCCTAAACCGCGCGCCTACTCTACACAGGCTTGGTATTCAGGCTTTCATGCCGGTGCTTATCGAAGGACGCGCTATTCGTGTGCACCCTCTTGTTTGTAGCGCCTTCAATGCTGACTTCGACGGAGATACAATGGCCGTGCACGTACCTCTTTCTCCAGAAGCGCAAGCAGAAGCTAGGGAAATCATGTCTTCAGACAAAAATATTTTGAAGCCAGGATCAGGAAATCTAATCGCGTCTGTAGACAAGCTCGATATCGTGCTTGGAGTATATTGGATGACATCTATTGCCGAAGGAGAAAAAGGTGAGAACAAATATTTCGAATCTTTCTCAAGTGCAATTGCAGCTCTCAACTTCCGTGAGATCTCTTACAGAGCAAAGATATTGGTGGTAGCACCCGATGCGCCGAAATTCAAGGAATTCTCAGGGAAATATTTTGAGACTACAGCCGGCAGGATTCTCTTCAACGAGCTTCTTCCAGAAGATTATCCTTTCATCAACAAAGAAATGGATAAGAAAGCTACAGCAGCCCTCATGAATGATCTCATGACTCGCTATGGAATTGACAAGCTTCCTCCAATTCTCGACAAGGTAAAGCATTTTGGATTCAAATACGTCACAGTATCTGGCGTGACATGGGGAATCGACGACATCAAAGTGCCAGCAGGAAAGAAAGGAATTATTGACGAAGCCAAGAAGCGATCTGAAGAAGTGGGCACGCAGTACAATGACGGCCTTCTATCCGAAGACGAAAGAATCAGAAAGAATATCGAAATTTGGCACGGAGTAAAAAGCAAAGTGGAAAAAGAAGTGCTCGAGAATCTTGATAAGAAAGGCTCTGTGTATTCTATGTGGAAATCCGGAGCCCGAGGCTCGGCTGCTCAGATTACGCAGATGGCAGGTATGAAAGGTCTTATCCAGAATGCATCGGGCGAGACTATAGAGCTTCCTATTATTTCTTCATCGAAAGAAGGATTCAATCCAATCGAATACTTCATCAACACACACGGTTCGCGAAAAGGTCTTGCCGATACTGCCCTTAACACTGCAAAGGCTGGATACCTAACACGCCGATTATTCGTTGCTGCTCAGGACGTGGTCGTCACTGAAGAAGATTGTGGTACGAAAGATGGCATCACTCTAAGAAAGGAAACAGCATCCGGAATGGAGACGCCTATTTCAAAGAGCATCAAAGGCCGCGTGCTTGGGCTTGATGTAGAGAAGGATGGCGAGAAAATTTTCTCGAAGGGACATTTGCTATCAGAAAAGGATGCTCTTGCTATAGAAGCTGCTCTAGTGGAAGAAGTGTTTGTACGCTCTCCGCTTACATGTAAATCAAAAGATGGAATTTGCCGTGTATGCTACGGAGTGGATTTGGGGCGTAATAAATTAGTTGAAATGGGTGAAGCGGTAGGAACGGTCGCTGCTCAAGCTATCGGTGAGCCAGGTACACAGCTAACTATGCGTACGTTCCATGCCGGAGGTGCTGCAAGTATTGGTGGAGACATCACGCAAGGTCTACCTCGTGTGGAAGAAGTCTTCGAAAAGCGAAAGCCGAAAACTCCTGCAATCGTAGCGCATTCTGATGGCCTCGTGACCGATATCAAAGACAATGGTACAGAAAAAGTTGTCACTATCACGCCTGATTCAGGAGAAAAGAAATCCAAGAAAGAAGGCCCAGAATACTTTGTGCCGAGGATTCGTATGTCTCTTGTAAAGGTAGGAGACAAAGTAAAGAAGGGAGATATCATTACAGACGGATCTGCTGATATCGAAGAGCTATTCAAATATGCAGGGCGAGAAAAAGCAGAAGCATACATCATCTCTGAAATTAAAAAGCTTTATGAGCTTCAGGGAGAGCCTGTTTCAAGAAAGCATATTGAAGTAATTGTTCGTCAGATGTTCTCTCGTGTAAAAGTGAAAACCGTCGGCGAGACTGGGCTTATTACGGGCGACACTATCGAGATTGCAGAATTCGAAGAAGCTAACGCTACTGCAAGAGAAAACAAAAAGGAAGAGGCAAAGGCAGAATCTATCGTGCTTGGAATTACAGATGTATCGCTTTCAAGAAAGAGCTTCCTTTCAGCGGCTTCATTCCAGCACACGACGCGTGTACTCATTCAGGCAGCAGTAGAAGGCTCTACAGACAAATTGAAAGGCCTTATGGAGAACGTGATCCTTGGCAGATTGATCCCAGCTGGATCAGGATTCCCAGGGAGCGAAAAGGCGAAAATGATCGAAGAGGTAAGAGCAAAGGAAGCATTGGCACATCCAAGTTTTGGAGATTTCCGAAATTAGAAATTGTCTTCAACAGTCCAAAAAATAAAAGAGCGCCTCAATATCGCTGAAGTGATAGCGAGCTACATTGACATAGAAAAATCCGGTGGCAGCCTCAAAGCTAAATGCCCATTCCACAATGAGAAGACACCTTCTTTCTTTATCTCGCCTGATCGCGGTACATTCTATTGCTTCGGTTGCGGCGCCAAGGGCGATATCTTCACATTTGTGCAAGATTTTGAGAGAGTGGATTTTCTTTCTTCGCTCAAGATGCTTGCGGATAGAGCGGGAGTCAAAATAGAAAAATTGGAAAAGGAAGAGAATACGAATGCGCGATTGTATGATGCTATGGAAGAGGCTACGAAATTCTTTGTAGGAAATCTGAAGGAAGAAAAGGATGCTCTATCATATTTGCAGAAGCGAAAGCTAAAGATTGAAATGGTGCGCGATTGGCAGATCGGATTTGCAAAAGAAAGCTGGAGAGCTCTCAAAGATGATCTGAGAGCAAAGAGTTTTTCAGAGAAAGAGATGCTTGATGCGGGCCTTATAAAAGAAAACGCAAACGATAAAACAAAGGAGAGCTACGATAGATTCCGCGGCAGGATCATGTTCCCAATTTTTGACAGCGCAGGCAGAGTGATCGCTTTCTCGGGCCGATCCTTGGTAGAAAAAGAAGCAGAGCCAAAATATTTGAACAGCCCAGACACGCCGCTTTTCGACAAATCATCGTGCCTTTACGGCTATCACATTGCCAAGAAAGCTATTCGCGAAAAAGGTTTTGCGATTCTGGTAGAAGGCCAGATGGATCTGCTATTGTCGCATCAAGCTGGATTTGGCAACACTGTAGCGTCTTCCGGCACAGCCCTTTCGCCCCAGCATTTGAAATCGCTGAAGCGCCTTACAGACACGCTTGTGGTGGCATATGATGCCGATAATGCCGGCCGAAATGCCACATTTCGCGTGTGGAAGCTGGCACTATCATCCGGATTTGATCTGAAGATCGCGTTCTTATCAGATGGGCTGGATCCTGCGGATGCAATAGCTAAAGATGAAAACATTTGGAAAGAAGCCGTGGGAGGTGCAATAAATATCGTGGATTATTTTCTTGAATCAGTGAAAGAAGAAAAGAATGATAAGATAGCGGATGCGATTTTGAAAGAAAAGATATTGCCACTTATAAAATCCATAGAAAGCGATATTACGAAATCCAGGTTTATCCAGAAAGCGAGCTTTGCAACAGGGATTGCCGAGAATTCCCTTTGGGAAGAGCTTGCGAAGATAAAAGAGGAGGAAGCGGCTGGTGCTACTCCAGAAATCAAAGCCAAGAAAGAATCAGTAGATGGATTTGCTAGGGCTGCAGGATTTTTGCTTTGGCTTGGATCTATGGGAAATCCCTACGCAGAGGAATTTGAAAAAGAGCTCCGAAGAATTTATCCTGATTACGATATTGCTACCTTTGATGAGAATAAGGAAAGGCTGATCTTTGAAGCTGAAATGAATTATGCAGGAGGAGCAGATATAAAAAAGATAGGAGAAGATATTTTGAGATCTATCGAGGAAGAGAAATTGAAGAAAGATTTATTGCGCGCGATGGAGAGGCTGAAGCGTGCGGAGGCTATGCACGATGCTCCGGCAGTCGACAAGGAGCTGGCGCTTTGCACCGAATTATCAAGGAAATTGTCAATTATAAGAGTAATTTGATACAATATTATGAAATCTAAAACTAAGATGAAGAAAAAGAAGCAGGCAAAACCGAAGAAATCGGCTAAAAAGAAGGTTGCTCCTAAAAAGGCATTAAAGAAAAAGGTGGTTGCCAAAAAAATAGCAAAGCCGTCCAAGGTTTCGGCTTCTAAATCTGCATCAAAGAAAGAGGATAAATCAAAGAAGCTTGATGCTCTTTTACTCCGTGGCCGCGAGAGAGGATTCGTCACGTACGATGAGATCTTGAAAGAATTTCCGACGATCGAAGAGGACGTATCATTCCTTGATGTTTTGTATGAAAAGTTCTCTGTAGCTGGAGTAGATGTGCTAGAAGGCGGTGGGCTTCTAGAGATCAAGACGGGGGACGATGATTTCCTCAAAAAATACGGCCTTGCTTCAAAAAGCGAAGGGCATGATTCTATTCAGATGTACCTCAAAGAAATCGGGCAGTATCCTCTTATTCATGCTGCCGAAGAAAAAGATCTTGCAAAAAGAATCGAAGCGGGGGATATAGAAGCAAAAAATCTTCTTGCCAAGGCAAACTTGCGCCTCGTTGTGTCTATCGCCAAAAAGTATGTGGGCCGCTCTGCGGATCTTACGCTGCTCGATCTTATTCAAGAAGGAAATCTTGGCCTATTCAAAGCTGTAGACAAATTCGATTGGACAAAGGGCTACAAATTTTCGACATATGCTACGTGGTGGATCCGCCAATCTATCACTCGCGCGCTGGCCGATCAGAGCCGCACAATTCGCGTGCCTGTGCACATGGTGGAGACGATTGCAAAATACAAGCAGGTGGTGCGCAGGCTTAGCCAAGACCTTGGCCGAGATCCGCTTCCTGCAGAAATTGCGGTAGAAATGGGATTGGATGAAGAAAAGATATATCAGATAGAAAAAATAGACCAGGCGACAGTATCGCTTGATACTCCTGTGGGGGATGAAGGGGATGACAAAACTACTTTCGGAGATTTCATCGCTGATGAGAAGATTCCTTCTCCGGATCAAGACACTTCGCAGAGAATTCTTGCAGATCAAGTAAAAGAAATTTTGCATGATCTTTCCGAGAAAGAGCAGCGAATCCTTGAGATGCGCCATGGTTTATTGGATGGCATACAGCATACTCTCGAAGAAGTGGGCAAGACCTTCGCCGTCACCCGCGAGCGTATTCGCCAGATCGAAGCCAAAGCTCTCGACAAAATCCGCAATCACGAGAAGGTAGGAAGATTGAGGAATTACTAACCACCCCGTCCGAGTACGGACACCCCTCCTTAGTAAAGGCGGGGATAAGATTGTCAAAATACCCTTACAAAATAAGGGCTTTTTGTGTTGACAATTATGCTCAACTATGCTATAATCGCGTAGGTAAAGTATCTTCAAACACAAAAAAGTATGAACACGAAAGAAAAGGCTACTGGTTTTTTTGTTGTCGCTCTCGCCATTGTCGTCTACATCCTCGCTGCCAGGTATGAGGAGCGGAAAGAAATCGAGCGGAAGCAGGCACATGAGCTCTACTGTCAGATGCAGGATCATATGGATCATGCGCTTGATATTCTGATCTCAGAAATCACCAAACGGGTTCGGAGTATGACCCTTAAGGCTGAGCCGGCTCTCCGTTCTCGTATGGGCGAGAATCCTCCCGAGGTCTTGCGATACAGGCTTAAAAAAAGCTCTGAGCTGTTCTTCCGGGAGGGGTTTGAGGTTATAAAGTCAGATGCGGAGCAGACGCTGCGTATCGTGATCTATACCTCAATCCAAATCGAAGCCGCAAGCAAGGTGGCGGGAGTGAGGCCTGTTGATCTCTCAATGAATGAGGTCATTTCAGCTCTTGATCATGATCTTTCTTTCGAGGAGAAAGAGCATGTTGACCGAGAGGTTGAGCGTGCTCTGAGCATCACGAATGCCATGATCGCTGAAGTGGATACCATGACTCTTGCCGACCTTGCCAGGAAGTAACCATCCTTGCTCCAAAGAGTACCCCAATGCCGCCGTCCCTGATTAGCAATAATCATACGGTGGCATTTTTTATTCTGCTATAATGCCGCTATGACATCGGATGTTTTTAATGAAAAATACAAAGAGCTAAACGCGCGGCAGCGGGAGGCTGTGGAGGCTATTGACGGGCCTGTGATGGTGGTAGCTGGGCCGGGGACGGGCAAGACGCAGGTGCTGGCGTGCCGCATTGCAAATATTCTAGTAAAGACGGACACGAAGGCTGATAGCATTCTTTGCCTCACTTTTACCAATTCTGCGGTCAAGGAAATGCGATCTCGCCTTAGGAAATATATAGGAGCTGAAGCAGGGAAGGTGGCTGTGTCTACATTTCATAGCTTTGGTATGTCTGTTGTGGAGAAATATTTTAGCGTGCTTGATATGGATATTATGCCGCGGATCATGGATGATAGCGACGCAATAGCGCTTTGTGATGAGATATTACACGCTCATGATTGGGAGCATTTGAGGCCAAGGTCTGATACCTCGCGCTATTTCAAGGATCTGAAAGATCTGATATCTCTTTTGAAGCGCGAGAGGGTAGCGCCGGACGATTTTGAATACCAAATAAAACAAGAAATAAAATCTATCGAAAGCGATCCAGAAAATATTTCGAGCCGCGGCAAGACAAAAGGCGAGCTGAAAAAAGATGCGCAAAGTAAGATTGAAAGGCTCGCGCATACAGCAGAAGCAGTAAAATTTTACGAAATATATGAAAAGGTGAAAAAGGAAAGAGGGCTGTTTGATTATGATGATGTGCTGGAAGCACTAGTGCGAATTGTAGAAGCGTCTGACGATGCTGCAAATTTTATTCGCGAGCAGTATCTGTATGTGCTGATAGATGAGCATCAGGATTCTTCGGGGGTACAGAATAGATTCCTAGAAAGCGTGTGGGGGAAGGTAGAGATGCCGAATATCTTTGTGGTAGGGGATGATCGCCAGCTAATCTATGGATTCGGCGGTGCATCGCTTCAGTATTTCGAAAATTTTAAGCACGCTTTCGGTAAAGCAAAGCTTATAAACTTGGTAGATAATTATCGCTCCACGCAAATTATTTTAGACACTGCGCACGAGCTCTTGGCTAGCTCTATGAGCAAGGAGAAGCTCCAAAGTCACCGCGAGGGGGATCATCCATTGCTCCTAATAGAGGCATCTTACGCTCGAGATGAAATTATTGCGTGCGGTATGGCAATAAAAGATTTGATCGCAAAAAACGATATCGCTCTAGAAGATGCCGCTATCCTTGTGCCGAATAATCGCATGGCGAGGCTTGCGAGCGCCGAGCTTGAATCCATGGGGCTTGCTGTGGCATCAAGCGGCAAGAAAAATCTATTTGATCTTGGTGATGCTCGGGCGTTAGTTCGGGTGCTAAAAATAATTGCTGATCCTGGAAACAGCGCCTATATTGCAGAATCACTCCTCGATCCACTTTCTGAAATTCCACCCCTCGAAGCTCATAAATTCATGATGGGGAATAGCATGCGGAATTTCAATATTTTAGAAGCTGGTAGTGTGGAAGAAAAAAATATAAATTCATGGCTGGGTAGAATCAAAGCTTGGATCACGGAAGCTCCAGAGAAGACCGTTTATACTTTGCTTCAGCATATCGGATCTGAGCTTCTGATCAATACAGCCGAGTCTCACACGAAGCTTTTGGAGAGGATAGAAATAGTGCGCACGCTCCTTAGCCACGCTGCAGCTAAATCCGAGAATGATCCGCATATTTCACTTGCAGATTTTCTTGAATTCTTGGCGCGCCTAGAATCATACGGTGCATATCTGCCTATTAGCACTTTTGGGGCGGAAAAGGGTGTCCGTGTCATGACTATGCACAGCTCGAAGGGGCAGGAATTTGATTTTGTATGGATCGCGCATTTGGATAAAAATTCTTTGGCGGGCAGTAAGCATAGCGGCTTTGCATTGCCTTCGGTGCTTGAAGAAAAGGTAGAGAAAAAAGATGAAGAGGTGCAAAAGAGAGAGCTCTACGTAGCTATCACTCGCGCCAAGAGATTTTGCACTCTTTCTTATGCTCTCCGCTCGCCAAGCGGCCGAGATCTTGAGCTTGCGAATATTGTGGCTAATATCGAAGGTAGCTTAGAAAAGCAAAGCGCTGAAGAGACAGAAGAATCGATCCTAAAATCTAATCCAAAGCTTTATATAGGTGAAAGTAATCCTATACGCGCTGATTTTACATTGGAAGATCTTCAGAGTGCTGTGGCGAAAGATTATGAAGATAGAAAGGTGTCTGTATCGCTTCTGAACAGCTTCTTTGAATGCCCGTGGAAATGGTACTTTGGGAGCCTGCTCCGCTTGCCGCAAGCTCAAACCGAAAGCCTTGTATTTGGCGATATTGTGCATGTGTCTATAGATAAGATCCTAAAGCTTGCACGCGTGCCCAAAGAAAGCGAAATAGAAGAAATCGTAATAGAAGAAGTATCCAAAAGCAATTACGGTAGTATAGAGAAGCAAAAAATAATCGAGAGAGATGCTTTGGATATCGTAAAAAAATGGGTAGGGGCTAGGCTTCCTGAAATATCGAATGATCGGGAAAACGAAAAGACGATCTCTGTAAACGACGATAGATTCCCGCACCTTCAAATATACGGCAAAATAGATCTTGTCGAGACGATAGAAAAAGGCAAGGTAAGGGTGACGGATTTCAAAACAGGCAATCCAAAAAAGAAAAGTGATTTTGAGAAGTTGGATAGCGAAGGTAGGATGAGCGATTATATGAGGCAGCTGGCTATGTATTCATATCTTATAAAGCAAAGCTCGAAGAATGATATAGATGTTTCTGAATCCGTATTGGAATTCGTTCAAGCCGAAGCTTCTCTAATGTTTATCCGGATGCATATAGAAGAAAAGCATATAGAGCTATTGATTTCTGATATCAAAGATTATGATAATTTAGTAAAAAGCGGAGAGTGGACGAATCGCCCATGCAATTTCAAATCATACGGAAAAAAGAGCGCAGTATGCGAATACTGCGCTCTCAAAAATCGGCTATTTTGATTTCTAATTTCCTAGAGCTTTTTCTATAGCGGCTTTGACTGTGCTATATGATTGTGCGCCGTTGATGAAAGTTTTGCCGATGATCGAGCCTGGTGTACCGTTTATGCCGTATGTGCCACCTTCTGATTTATCTGCATCAATCGCTTTCTGATACACAGCCTGCTTTGAGCTCATAAGATCAGACACGCGAACAGCCTCGCTATTTCCAAGCACTGTAATCGTGAGAGCGATGATATCTGCCTTGCTGCCCCAGCCGCTGTTTTCTGAATCTTGCTTTGCAAACATGGCCTTGTGCCAATCATAG
>JAZJXR010000003.1:0-19699 GCA_040390775.1 Patescibacteria group bacterium
TACCATATCGCGAGAAAGAGAGATTTCCAGGTCTTCTTTTTCAACTCCTGCGATCAGAGCCTTTATAATGATCTGATTTGGCGTCTCGAACACATCTACTGCCAGCTCTCCGTCGCCATCATCGCCACTGGCCCAATTTGGCCTCTCTATGGCCACGTCTACCATCTCGACATCATCGTCGGATTCCGGTGTGAGGGCTCCTGTGAGCCGTTTGAAAAAAGATTTTTCTTTCGCCATGTATCTAAATTTTTGAACGGATAATTTTTTTCGAGATCTTTATTTTTTCAAGCACGAGGATAAGAGCTATGAGCAGGATCCACACTGCTGCAAACACCCAAAGCACTTTATCGTCAGAGGTTATTATAAAGCTGTTGAACGCAGCATGCAAGAGCGTGGCGAGCATTAATCCTACCCCCGCACAAAATCTGGCAGCGAGTTTCGATCTATAAAATCCAAATCCGATCATGAGGCCAATCGCGCCCGATGCGATCACGTGCGTCACTGTGGATCCTATGGATCTTGATATTATGAGCGCCACACCTTTGCTGATATCGCCGCCTGCAATAGCATCGAAAAGGAAAAGAATGTTCTCTGCTGCGGCAAATCCGAGAGCACTCGTGATCAGGTATATCGCGGGGTCGATTGGATCATCGCAGAATCGGCTGCGCAGGCCTCCTGCGTATGCCGCAAAGAATTTCACTATCTCTTCAATAAAAGCCCATGCTAAAAATAGTAGAAATGTATAAGCTCCCGGATTTATAGCTGACTCGATCGGTCCCGCTACGAATACGCTCATCATGCCGAGGAGGAATGTGGCTATGATCAGGTGCCTCGGCTCTCTGTGCGCTGATTTGCGCACCCAGAATTCCAGCCAAAGTATAGCGGGTAAAATTCCACCTAAACAGCTTGCAAAGATTACATTGGCCATCTTGTAGCCGTAAGTATAGAATTTTTATGGCTGCTTTGCCAGATTTCTTCTGTCACAAAAGGCATAAAAGGATGAAGCAATTTAAGGCAGGTCTCTAAAATATCATCTAAAGTAGCAAAGCTTACCAATCCTTGCTTGTATTCTTCGATTATAACATCGGCAAATTTGTGCCATACATAGTGATATATTTTTTCAGATGCGAGATGGATCCTGAAGGCTTCTATATCGGTCGTCATATCAGACACAATGCTTTTTAATTCTTCTAAATATTCTTTGTCTTTGGGCGTTTCAATGTTTGCTGGATTTTGAGCCTTATGATCAAATACGAATCGCGCCATATTCCAAAGCTTGTTGGCAAAATGCTTGTACGCCTTCAGCTTTTCCTCAGACATTTTGCTGTCATTTCCTGCGCCTGTGCCGACAAGGAGGGACATTCGCACTGCATCTGCACCATATTTAGCGATCATTTCGAGAGGCTCTACGTTGTTGCCTAGAGATTTGCTGATCTTCTGGCCTTTGCTATCGCGTACGAGGCCATGCAGATACACCGTTTTGAATGGGATTTCGCCGATTAGATATTTGCTCATAAGGATCATGCGAGCTACCCAGAAAAATAAAATATCGTAGCCAGTTTCGAGTAGAGCCGTAGGATGATAAGTTTCTAAATCTTTTGTTTGCTCTGGCCAGCCGAGAGTAGAAAACGTCCAAAGCCCAGAAGAGAACCAAGTGTCGAGGGTATCTTCATCTTGTACCCAGCCTTCCGCTTCAGGAGCTTCAATTTCGCATCGCAATTCACCATCTTTGTACCAAACCGGAATTCTATGGCCGAACCATATCTGGCGGCTAATGCACCAATCGCGCAAATTCTCGATCCAATGGAAATATACTTTCTCGAATCTATCAGGCAGGATTTTTATGCCGTCCTTTTCTACCGCTTCGTGCATCAGCTCTTTCAATGATTTGCCATCTCGAGATGGAATTGGCTTGTTTACATCTATGAACCATTGCAATTTTGGCAATGGCTCTATCACGGCTCCCGTGCGCTCTGCTGTCGAAATATTCTGAGATATTTCTTCTTCTTTTTCCATTAGGCCAGCGTTCCTTAGCCATTCTGCAATTATTTCGCGAGCTTCAGCTACTTTTTTGTCTTTAAGTGCTGGCGTTTCCACCATCATTTTTGCGTATTCGTTTATCACTTGCTTTGTAGGTAGGCTGTGTTTTCTCGCTATTTCTGCATCTATCATGCTGTGCGCTGGTGTCACGCCTACGGCTCCTGTGCCGTATTCAGGGTCCACGGAATCATCACCGACTATTTTTATAGAAAGTGGCGTTCCCGCAAAATCTTTTATTTCAAAAGTTTGTCCGATGTATTTTTGGTATCTTGTATCGCTCGGATTCACAGCTACGCCAGTGTCGCCAACTTTTGTCTCAGGCCGTGTCGTCGCGATTGCGATCGGGAAATCGCTCGAGTATTTGAAAGTATAAATTTTTCCTTTTCGCTCTTCATATACGATTTCGTCATCCGAAATTGTTGTTTGGCCTTTGGGATCCCAATTTATCACTTTGTGCCCGCGGTATATCAGGCCTTCATCATACATTTGCTTGAATGCGGTGCGCACTGCAAGCGAACGCTTCGCATCAAGCGTGTATGCCTCGCGGCTAAAATCAAGCGATGAGCCAAGAGCTTTGAGCTGGGTCGTCATAAGGGCCCTATTGCTTTCTGCGAATTCGTTTACTTTTTGGAGGAAGGCTTCGCGGCCGAGATCAGATTTTCTTTTACCCTCTTCTTTTTCTAGAATCTTTTCTACTTTGGATTGCGTGGCGATAGCAGCGTGATCCATGCCGGGGATCCACAGGGTACGCTTGCCTCGCATTCTTTGGAAACGCACGACAGTGTCTTCTATCGCGAGCATGAGCGAGCTGCCCATGTGCAGGGTGCCCGTCACATTTGGGGGAGGCAGCACGATCGAAAATGGCTTTGCGCTGGCATCTGTAAAGCCCTTTTCTATGCAGATATCAGGGCTAAAAAGCCCGCTTTGCTCCCACATTTCGTATATTCTCTTCTCTGTATTGCCTGCGTCGTAAGGCTTTAAGAATTTCTCGTCCATGCCCGAAATCTTAGCATTTTACTGCTTATTTTTCTATTGGTAGATTTCCATTAGCCTTTATGCTTCCCAAAGACTTAGCCTTTGTGAAATATCCTGCCACTCCTATCATTACAGCATTGTCTGTAGCCAGCGCGCGGGATGAGCCCAAAAATTTTACTCCAGACTCTTTAGCGAGAGCTTCCAAATTTTGCATTATATAAACATTCGCTGATACTCCTCCGCCAACCACGAGAGATTTCACTTCCCACATGTCGGACATGTGGGAGAGAGCCTTTTTCGTTTTCATTACTAATACATCTTTCACGGCTTCTTCGAATTCTTTGGCTACATTTTCTTTTATTTCTTCATTTAGTGTGCCGATTCTTTTTGCCATATAAAGCACTGCTGTCTTGAGCCCAGCAAATGAGAACGCCAGATCTTTGCTATGAAGCATCGGGCGGGGGAGCACATATGCGCTCGTATCGCGCCCTGACCTGCGCGCCACTTCTGCCATGCGAGCGATATGTGGCCCGCCGGGGTAGGGAAGCCCCAGAATACGTGCCACTTTATCGTATGCTTCGCCGCAGGCATCGTCGCGCGTGGTGCCAAGGAGCTTGAACGAAACGGCACTTTTTGCGAGGATCAGCTCTGTGTGTCCACCAGAAATAAGCAATCCAAGCGCTGGAAAAATAATTTTCTTACCTTCAGCCATAGGCGCCAAAAAATGCCCTCGCATGTGATTGACAGGCACGACAGGAATACCCCAAAGTATTGAGAGTGCTTTGGCAAAGCTGATGCCTACCCAAAGAGCAGGCTCGAGCCCTGGCCCGTACGTGACGGCGATGCGATCTATTTTGGGCGGCTTTACACCAAATAAATTTTTTTCCATCGCTTCAAAAAGCCCCATCTCTCTCTCAAGAATTTTTTTAATTTTTGCGATTTTGGATTTGTGCATTTCTTCCCCTCTTAAGATAAGAGGGGTTAGGGGAGTTATGACCTTAAGCAATGCCGGCACCAAATTCGCCGCATGAGCCATTTTTGCTTTTACTGGAAATACGCCCCCATATTGCTCATGGATTTTTGTTTGTGAAATTATCGTGTCTGCAATTACCTTTATGCCGCTCGCTTTTGCATCTAGGAGTGCTATGCCGGTATCATCGCATGATGTTTCTATGGCTAGAATTTTCATAGACTATATTACCAAAATATCCAAAATCCGCTGGCCCTGAGTACTGGACCCAAGAAATATGATACAGCATTGCATATTAGAGAAGCTAGGAAAGCATCGCGCCAACTTATTCTAAGCATAAATCGGTAGAATATTGCTTCTACGATAAATGCAAATACCTCGGCGAATATTACATATGTTGGAGGTTGCCAATTTGTAAGATAAGGGAATACAAACCACACGTATGAAATGGTGGAAAAGGATGCATAAAGGCCAGCAAATATTGCTTGTTCCAGGCTTACGTGGGATTTTCGAAAAACGAATTTTAAAAGCAAAATTAGTACGATTGTCTCGATCCCGCTGGTGAAAGCAAGTGAAGTTAAGAATCTATGTACGAATGCAATGTTGGGGTTCATAATTTTTGACCTCTACCTGGAAGTTTCTACTATTGACCTCACCGGGAGTCGAACCCGGGTTAACAGATTGAAAACCTGTTGTCCTAACCATTAGACGATGAGGCCAGCAGGTAGCAATATAACAACTTTTTCCGAAATTGGCAAAATTTGCTAATTTGGTCAAGAATTTTTTTCTAGCACGTCTCCATCAGCAAAGGTCGGATTATGAGCCAATCCACACAAATATATGACATGGCAAGGATGGGTCAATTTCATCGCGGGATTGTGGATCATTCTCTCTGCTTTCTTGAACTTCTCTGTCGACACGATGTTTTCGAACCTGGTAGTCACAGGTCTCGTTGTCGCAGCGCTTTCGCTTTGGGAAGAATTGCAGTATGAGAGAGACGATAGGGTCCATGCCCATATGTAAAACAGAATAATCCGGTTTAAAGCCCTGCCCCGTTTTACGGGGCAGGGCTTTTGATTTTCGGATCTATTCCACGTGTACCGTCACGCCTACTTTTTCATTCTTGACCTTCATAAAGAGCACGGCGAAGGCGCCGATCGCTATCAGGCTGCTTGCAATCAGGAACACGTAATCATACGCGTTCACTTGAGCCTTCAGCTCTACCAAGGCCACGTATTTTTGTATTTCCATTGGATTGGTGCTCGATAGGGTGCTAAAGCTGTTGATATGCAAAATATTTGAAGCCACTCTGTTCGAAAGGATCGTGCCAAAAAGTGCGATGCCGAATGCGCCAGAAATATTTCTTGCAAGAGCAAGGATTGAAGAGGCGATGCCAATCTCGTGCTGATCCACTACGGATGCGATGATATTTGTGCGCGGGCCCATGCCGAATCCCATTCCGAAAGCCATGATGCAAAGGGGGATAATAATAGCGAGAGCTCCTGATTTCGGATCCAGATACGAAAAGAAATAGATACCGATCGCAGCTACGAGCGTGCTCGCAAATATCACATACCGCGATTCTACTTTGCCAGAAAGAGCGCCGCCAAAAGGCGCTGCGAGCATGAACATCGCAGCCATCGGCATAAATAGATATCCTGATTGCGTGGCATTGTACCCTAGGAATGTCTGCGCAAAGATCGGGATTAGGAATATCGCGCCCATCATTCCCATAAACACGATAAAATTATTTCCAAGAGTATTTACAAACGCGGGAATTTTGAAGAATTTTAGATCTACGATCGGCTCTTTGACTTTACTCTCTATTTTTATGAAAGCCCATAGGAATATCGCGAAAGCAGCGTAGCATATGTCGCTGTTTATCGACATCCAGCCCCAATCCGCGCCTTTATCAAGCACGAGCACCAGCGCCGATAGGGTGATGCCGAGGCTAATGGCCCCCCACCAATCGAAATAAGTGCTCTTGGCTTCGGAGCGGGATTCGTGGATGAATTTGATTGCCATATATGTGCCGATAATTCCGATCGGAAGGTTGATAAGGAAGACAGACCTCCAGCCGAAATTATCAATTAAAGGCCCTCCGAGAAGCGGCCCGAATACCGAAGCTGCAGCAAAAGAAGAAGACCAAATGCCCAGAGCTTGCCCGCGCTCTTTGCCATCTTTGAATGTGACGGCGAGGATCGCCATGGCCGTAGGATAATCAGCAGAGCCTGCGATCGCTTGGATAACGCGGAAAATGATCATGGATGTGAGGTTCCATGCAAGGCCTGCGAGCACTGATCCAAAAATAAATATCGTAAAGCCGAGTATATATACTTTTTTGCGGCCGATAGTATCTCCCAATTTGCCCCAAATCGGTACGAAAATAGCATTGGCAAGAATATATGCCGTAGCGATCCATCCTGCGCCGTTTACGCTGATGCCGAAATCATCAATTATTTTTGGCAAGGCAAGATTTACGATCGTCTGATCAAGGCGCCCGAGGAATGTGCCGATAATAACGGTGAACAGGATCCACCATTTCAGATTTGATTTTTCTTCTGTCTGTTCAGGCATGCGCTATTTTACAAACACTTTTATTTTTGCGGACATGCCGTTTTTGAAATCTGGATTTGCGGCATTATCGTATTTGATCTTGATCTGGAATTGCTTTATTTCTCTTTTATCTGATATAGAGAAAGCGATCCCGGATTGCTTGGAGGTAGGGCTGATCTCTTCTACCACACCCGTAAAGCTCTGGCTGCCGAATGCATCCACTGTGAACGCCGCTGTTTGGCCTACCTTTATTTCTGAGAGGCCCTTGTTCTCATCTATTGTGCCAACTACTCGAAGCGCAGAGGGATCGATCATCGTCACCACTGCTTGGCCGGGATTGAACACTTCTCCGGGGACTTCTTCTGCTGTAAGCACTGTGCCGGATATTTTGGCATACAGCGTCTCGCCGCCGACATGCGCTAACGCCTCTCCTGCATCTACTTTATCTCCTGCGTGGACATATACGGCGTCTAGAATTCCAGATTGCTCTGGGCTGATAACGATCACAGGAGCAGATATCGTGCCCAGATCTATTGCGATCCTAGAAGAAATTATTTTGTATGCGATCACACTGCCTAGCACTGATGCGATCACGATAATTCCGATCACGCTTTGCACCCAAGGCTTGCTCCATACGCTTTGCTTTTTCTGTTCTTCCATAATTAAATTAAAATGATTATTTTATGCTAATACTTACGAGAGTCTTTCCTGTTGCTATCGATTGCCCCGGCTTCAGATCCTCGCTTAGAAAATCTACGACGCCGCTTATGGGAGCCGAAATCACATTGCTCTGGTATGCACCAAGGGCTGATTGGTATGCGCCGTTCGCTGCATCTACCTGCGCTTTTGCTACGCTCTGGCCGGCGCTTCCTGCATCTATTTTCTGAGCAAGCTCTGAGAGAATATTCTCGCGATTTGCTACTGCTAGATCGTAGGCATTTTTGTTTGCGGCATAGCTTGCGCTATGAGTGTTTGGTAGAGTGATCGTCCAGATCAGATCCGTTGCTATATTTGCGGAGAATGTGATAGAAAGCCCAGAAGCTCCAAGGGGAATTGGGTTTGAGGTGATCTGATCTGTGGCTCCGACTAGCCCAGAAGCTGTAAAGTATAAGCCTCCCGCTGCTCTGTATGTCTTGATCGTGATGGTGCCTTCGCGACCAAGCAAATAATTGCCGCTAATTATTGGCAAGGGATATTGTCTCGAAAAATGATCATCGTCTGTATTATTTGCTACGGCTTCGGGAGGAGTTTTGAGAAGCGTATTGTACGCATTAGAGACGAGCAGATCCTGCTGCTTTTTGGCATTGGCGTATTCTAGATCAAGAGATGCATACTGCGCTTGTGCAAGCTCGAGAGCTCCCTTTGTCTGGCTGATGAGGCCGAGAGCATCTGGCGCCGAAAGGATAGCAATCGTTTGCCCCTTTTTTACTATGCTACCCTGCTTTACCAATACGGATTCTACTCGTCCGGATTTTGGAAAAGAAAGATTGACGGTTTGGGCAGAATTGCTTTCTTGCTCTGCGCTCTCGTCTTGAATTTGGAGGTCTGTTACGGGTGCATTACCTACTTTGGGGTAGAGGAATATGCCTAGGGCGATTGCTACGACGGCTGCTATGGGGATTATGATTTTAGGTTTGTGCATTTTGCGATTAGATTAGCTAGTTGTTTTTTGTCTTCCTTTCCGAGCTGGCTTAGCATTTTCTTAAATATAGATGCTTTACTCTTGTGCAGGTGTACGAATAATTTGTGCGATTTCGGCGTAAGGGTGATACGCACGGTGCGGCGATCTTTGGCAGAAGATTCGCGAGAGAGGAATCCTTTTCCTACCAATCCTTCCACAAGCGCTGAAGCAGATGGGGGAGTGATACGCAGGTGCGCGGCGAGCGATTTCATCGTTGGATTGCCGCTTTCTGCTACGAATTTGAGCACCTCGAAATGTGCAAGAGATTGCCCAAGATTCTTTGCTTCGTCCTTCAGAGCTTCCGTCATGGCACGCCTTAGGGCAAGCAGGGCATCGTCCAGCGTGATTTCCTTTGATTTTGCGGGCTTTTTCAATGTGTTTATAGGTTTACTAATAGTTAGCTTACCTAACAATCATACACCTATGCCCTCATTTTGTCAAAGATCTGTTTGTCAGTTGAAAAATGGGTGGAATCTGCTAGAGTAGGGCTGCGCGCGGTTAGCTCAGTTGGTAGAGCATGTCTTTGACGTAGACAGGGTCGGGGGTCCAATTCCCTCACCGCGCACAACGATCAGTACACAAGGTCGTCTTGTGGAGGGTTCGGTTGTTCTTCAAATCTAAACGGAGGAAATCATATGCAATACCGTGCTGTCGGCAAGAAATGTGCTGTCAGATTAAGCTCGCTCAATCTTCCAATCATGGATCATGAAGCTTTGCTTATCTTGGAGAAGAAAGGCTTCAAACTCGTTGAGGTCGATGCTATAGCCTTGGCAAGAGGCTGTATTGGCTCGTCAAAATATCGTCGGGGCGCTAAGGCTGACGAGGCTCCTGCGGTCGTAGACTGTTCGAGTTTTATCAAATGGCTTCATTCCTTAAGAGGAATTTGGCTGCCTCGTCGCTCTATCCAGCAGCGGGAGCTTGGTGCAACCATCGAATTTGACAAGATCCAAGCAGGCGATGTCGTCTTCGTCTCTGGTGCTATCGACTATTATCTGCATGACCCTGATGATGGCGTGGGACACGTGGGTATCGCAACTGGAGACGGAAGTGTGGTCCATGCTGCAAATTCGAAACTGCATGTTGTCGAATCCTCTCTCGATGATTTTGTCGGGTCGAAGTTTCGTGGAGCAAAGCGCTTTGGAATTTGCGATGAGTCTGTTCTTACCTTCAAGGTTCCGGAATCTAGGGATGTGGAGATCGCCGATGATCTGCGATGGATCATTCTCCAATCTCTATAGATAGTTAATACACAGGGTAAAACCTGTGTATTTTTTATTGTCTATTTCGCGTGGATGTGCAAATAAATGTCTTCGAGGGCTTTGACGGCGTCGCCGGCGGCGATGTTGTTCTGGTGGTAGAGGCCGTCTGTGCAATCTCCTGCAGCCCAGATTCCGGATACCGATGTGGCTTGAGTTTTCGGATCGACGATCACTTGCCCAACTTTATTTTTCTCAACCAATCCACCAAAATCAGTGTTTGGTAGAAGGCCAATCTCGACGAAGATTCCTGTGACTGGAATTTCTGCCTCGATTCCAGATACTGCGTCTTTGTAGACCAATCCCGATACGAATTTATCTCCTTTTACCTCAATTATAATCGCATTCTTTATGATTACAACGTTCGGATGAGCTGAAAGCTTTTCTACCGTGATCTCATCTGCGCGGAAAATATCGCTTCTGTTTAGGATGTAAATTTTGTTGCAATAAGCGGTGAGCTGCGCGGCGCTTTCGAATGCTGCATTGCCTCCGCCGATCACGGCCACGTCTTGGCCCGAGAACACCGGCCCGTCGCAAGATGCACAATATGTGAGGCCCTTGTGCTCGAAAGCGTCTGCACCTTTGGCTTCGAGCTTGCGGCGCACGCTGCCCGCAGCGATGAGTACCGTCTTCGTTTCAAAAGATTCTTTGTCTGTTTTTACGATAAATATATCTCCGGATTTTTCTACTGATTTGACTTTTTCGCCTGTTTTGATAGTGACGGAATCTTCTGCATATGCCCGCAAATGATTTTCCAAATTCTTGGAAAGATCGCTTCCCGAAATAGACGGCGTGCCGATCCAATTCTGGATATCGAGAGACACCGTAGATTGATTTTCAAAAGAATATGTAAGAAGCAAAGTTTTGAGCTTTTTTCTGGCTGCATATACGCCCGCTGCCACGCCCGCAGGCCCCGCTCCGATGATGATGAGTTCGTACATCGCGCTATTATATCAGAAAATTATTTTAGCTTCGAGCGGCGGAGGAAGGCTGGCACGGCGCTCCATTCGTCTTCGTCCTCATCATCTTTCTTTTCTGTTTTGGCTTCTGGCTTTGGAGATATTGATGGAGCTGGTGCTTCTGGTGATTTTGGCTCGATCGGGTTTGGAGTAGCGGGAGCCGTCATGCTGTTGAATATTTTGCCTTCGAAAAGAGATTTCTTGGGCGTGCCGTCTGGAAATCCTGCAGCGACGACGGTGACGCGCACCTCGCCTTTCTTGATCTTCTCATCATGCACTGTGCCGAAAATAATTTTTGCATTAGGATCCACTGAATCTGTGATGATTTTAGCGGCGTCTTGGATCTCGAACATCAAAAGATCATCTCCTGCTGCGATAGAGAAGAGCACGCCTTTGGCGCCATTTATGGATACGTCGAGAAGCGGGGAATTGATAGCTGTGCGAGCGGCCTCTTCTGCGCGCTTTTCGCCAGATGCTGTGCCGATGCCCATGAGAGCAGAGCCAGCATCTTGGAGCACTGCGCGGATATCAGCGAAATCGATATTGCCGACGACGCCTGGGGTCGTGATCAGATCAGAAATTCCTTCTACTGCTTGCTTCAAAATTTCATCGCACATCATAAAAGCTTGCTTGGCTGTTGTTTCTTTGGAGACTGTCGAAAGCAAACGATCGTTTGGAATTATTATGATCGCGTCTACGCACTTTCGAAGCTCATCAATGCCGGATTCTGCGAGGCGCACGCGCTGTGCTCCTTCGAATGAGAATGGCTTGGTGACGACGCCGATCGTAAGGATGCCGAGCTCCTTGGCAGTAGAAGCAACGACCGGAGCTGCTCCTGTGCCCGTGCCTCCGCCTTCTCCTCCAGCGATGAACACCATGTCAGCGCCTTTGATCGCTTCTTGGATTTCTTCTTTGGTTTCTTCTGCGGCGCGCTTGCCAATCTCGGGATTCATTCCAGCGCCGAGGCCCTTGGTAAGATTCTTTCCAATATGGATACGCTTTTTAGCGAGAGAATTATGCAGATCCTGCGCGTCTGTGTTTACGGA
This sequence comes from Patescibacteria group bacterium, assembly GCA_040390775.1. Classification (GTDB taxonomy): domain Bacteria; phylum Patescibacteriota; class Minisyncoccia; order Phycocordibacterales; family CAIRYW01; genus JAQBQZ01. The sequence continues at coordinate 11,484 of JAZJXR010000003.1, forward strand.
AATAAAATCCACGCCCTTTACTCGGGAGTTGATCATGTGGTTGAGCGCGTTTTTGCCTGAGCCACCGATACCGATGACTTTAATGCGCGCGAATGTTTCTACTTCTGGTTTAATTTGAGCCATATATTTGTATTCCCTTAAGGGGCTCAATCATAGCAAAGAAAAGAGAATTGTCATCTTTGACAGCTCACAATAAATGTATCGCGCAAAATGCCAATTTAAGGTAGGAGTTTGCCGAAAAGCTTTTTCATATTTCGAAAGAAGCTGCCACGCCTGCGCAGGATCGCATGAAGGCTCTCGCGGCCTTCGCCGCCGTTGCTCATGCCGATTATAGAGAGGCCGTATGCGCCCGCCCATATCGCATTTGGCAGAGCCGTCTTCGCTTCGCCTTCAAATTTGATACCAACTTTTTTTGCAGGGAGCTTCAAAATATTTTTACCTATTTCTTCTACATATGGATTCTGTGCGCCGCCGCCCGTGATCATTATTCCTGCTGGAAGCAATCCTGCTTTGCCGATCTTTTTGAGGTGCGCCTGCACGAGATCGAAAATATCTTCCAGGCGCGCGCGAATTATTTCTTCGATTTTTTTGCGGGGGTAGGGAAGGCTTTCTGGGCGAGAAGTTTTGATTCTTTCTGCTTCTTCAAGAGATACTTTGAATCCGAGAGCCAGATCGTTCGTCACGTCGCTGCTGCCGATTGGAAAAATAGTCGCGGATGATGGGGCGCCGTTTTCAAACACGGCAAAAGCGCTCGTCTCGGCGCCGATAATAAGCAAGCCGCATCCTGCCATAAGCTGGGATTTTGATAAAAGCGGTACGCTAGCTGCAATAGGGGAAGCGTCTACATCTTCTATTGTGATTTCGGCAATTCCTGCTGCTGCAACAAGATCCCCCAGATGCTGCGTGAGCGCGGTGATAAAGAGTGTCTTTGCTTCTAGAATATTTCCCGTCATGCCGAGAGCTTTGCCGTATACGGGCTTGCCGTCTATTTTGTATGAGAGCGGAATAGAATGGATGACGTCGCGATTGCGGCTGCTAGAAGCTGGCAGCGCCTCTTGGCACGCTTCCACCACTGCTTCCAGCTCGCTCTGGCTGATCACAGATTCCTTTTCGCCTAGCGAGATAGAAGCGCTATTTGTGGCTCCTTCGAGGCCAGCACCGCCAATAGAAAAATATGCCTTCTCGATTTTGTATCCAGAAGTTTTTTGAGCTTGATCAATAGCTTTGCGGAGCGACACTGCAACGAGAGATGGATCTACGATATAGCCGTGCCGCATTCCTTCGGAGGGAGCATGGCCGAAGCCGATTATTTTGGGGAGAGAATTACCTCCACTCGTGGATTCAGCCACGACAACTTTTATGCTGCTGGTGCCGATGTCTATTCCAACTGAAATTTTTTGAGCCATTTTGCTTCTTGCTCTTCCATTCTACTACCATGAAGCATTCCTTTCAAATGAAGCATTGCGTGGATAAAAATAAAATTCAGATATTTATCTGGCGTTTTGCCAAAATATTTGGATTTAAGCTTCGCAATATCCTTGCAAATAAGAATCTCTCCCTCATCTTTGCTATAAGTGAAAGAAAGCACGTCCGTCGGTGCATCCTTTTTTCGATACATATTGTTGTACTTTTGGATCTCGCTTTTTGAGACAAAAGAAAAGCTGAGAGAGTATTTCTCGCCCAGCACTTCTTTCTTCATCTTTGCAAATTTTGAAATCAATTTTTCTTGCTATCTATCTCTTTCGTCTTTCAGGGGTAGCAGAAATTTTGCCTAGCTTGAGCAGCACTTCGCGGGCAGCCCTGCGGGAGATGACCTCGAGGGTTTTCTTTTTCTTCACATAGTGGCTTCTGTTCCTTTCTTCGTATCTGATACCGCGCACTCGCTTTACGATGCCGCTTTCCTGCACGCGCCTAGTAAAGCGCCTGATGAGGCTGACGTTGTTTTCTGTGGCTGTTTTATCTACTGCTACGTTTGTTGACATAGGCGATACTTTAGCACAGGTTTTTTGGCCTTGCAAATCCTATTTCAGCCTCCTTAAATGCGGGACGAGCATGTGGAGCTCGACGGTTTCTTGCACGCGGGTGGTCATGTTGCGCACCACTACGCATTCTTCCATCGCTTCTTTCTGACCCATCATGATGATGTAGGGGATCTTCATATTTTCTGCAGATGCTAGCTGAATCGAGAGCTTGTCTTTGGAAAGTGATTGGTGCACTGGGATCGCAGCTTTGCGCATATCTTCTATTATATTGAGGCACCTTTTTTTGGCAGTATCTCCAAATTGGATGAAATAAAATTTCGGCTTCACTTCCTTCGGCATTTTGGATTTGCTCACAGCGTTTTTCATTACGAAATGTGGATGCATGAGTATTGCGATGCCAAGCGCGGGCATATCTTTTTTGCCCCAGATCTTTTTAGCGACGCCGTTGTACCTTTCGCCGATCGCGAGCACGTCTTTTTTGCCGCGGATCTCGAATATCGTATCGGTGCAGTAGCTGCGATTCCCGAGGAGTTTCGGGTTTATCTCATAGGGGAGCTTTAGGGATTCCAGATAATCTAGCACTTCAGAAAAATGCGTGCGGCTTGGCTCGGAAAGAAAGTTCATTGGCTTCGGTGCCGCGTCCACAAATTCTTTGCATTTCTCGTCTTCAATTGTAAAAAGCGAGAACGGATCTTTCTTGATGGCTTGCTTTAGGCTCGCTGGAAGCTTTCCAATTTCCTTGCGCACATAATTGCCCAGCTCGCGAGCAAAGCGCGCCATAGAATCTTTATCTCCGATTGAATTGATTTCTATCATCAGCTCTTCGTCGGGGTATCTGTCTTTCAAGATTATATACGCCGTCTCTATTGCCATTGCTTCTGCGATGGGCTTTGCTCCTCCTATTATTTCTAAGTGAAATGTGCGCGTCTCTGCCGCTCGGCGCAGGTGCGGATTGCCCTTCATCGGACCTTCATAATAGGCAAGCAGAGGCATGCCAAGGCTTACCCATTTTTTCTCTCCGAAATTCCTGATGATCGCGATCTTTTCTTCCAGATATCCAGAAAATCTTTCTTTATTATCCGTCCACGGATGAAGGGCTGCTAATTTGGATTCGTCGAATTTTTTGGCTGCGGTGATATCTGCTTTTTCTACTTCGACTGCGGGCAGTGCTATAAATCCGTAATGCCCGGCGATGCACGCGGCTTTTTCAAATTCGGGAGAAGTCTCGATTTGCTTTTTTGCTTTTTGGGCGGGAATCATTTGTATGTAATGGCTCCGGGCATTATCCCGATTGCAGAGAAAGGAAACAGCCGTACATCTGCTCTGCCACTGATTTCGCTTTTTACTATCGGCCCCCACACTCTTGAATCCGAGCTGACGGCGCGATTATCGCCCATCACGAAATATTGCCCAGCATTAAGCGTGATATCTGTAATGCTGGCGCGTATTGATGATACATATGGCTCAGTAAGCAAAAAACCGTTTGGATGCTCTGTGTTTGTGATTCGCACGCTGTTGCCTTCTATGTGCAGGGTCTCGCCTGGCAGGCCGATTACGCGCTTTATATAGTATTCAGATGTGTTGATAGGGGGATTGAACACGATCACATCTCCGCGCGCGGGATTTTGGAAGCGATACACTAGCTTGTCTACTATCAAATAATCTTTGGAGTGAAAAGAATTGTCCATCGAAGAGCCTACGACGATGAATGGCGAAGCGATGAAGAATTTTATGGGCAGAGCTATGAGGAGAGCTATGATGAATGCTTCAAGGAAATCACGTACTACACTTTTTTTCTGTGATTGCTCCATAAGTACCGCAATGATAGTATAGATGCGCGCATTGACGCAATACAGTAAACCATGTCATACATTATTTTAGGATTAGGAAATCCAGAAAAAGAATACGAAAACACTCGGCACAATGTGGGCATGATTGCTCTTGATGCTTTTGCGAAAAAATTCGGAGCGAATGAGTGGAAAAAAGATAATAATAGAAATTCTCTTGTGGCAAAAGGTGAATTAAATGGCGAAAAATTGCTTTTAATAAAGCCGCAGACGTTCATGAACAAATCAGGGTTCGCGGTGAAGGATCTTGCAGGCAGCAAAAAGAAATTAGAAAATCTAATAGTGCTCCAAGATGATTTGGATCTGCCGATTGGATCTATGAAAATTGTTTTCAATAGGGGATCCGGCGGGCACAAGGGGATTGAATCAATAATTCGCTCTGTCAAAAGCGAAGCTTTCGCGAGAATCAGAATTGGAATCTGCCCGACGACGCCATCAGGCAAATTAAAAAAGCCCGATAGCGCCAAGATTTTGGATTTCATTGTGGGTGAGCTAAAGGCGCCGGAGCTTGAGCAAATCAAAAAGCTTTCCAAAAAAATCTCTGAAGCTCTCGAGGTGATGATTACTGATAGTAGACAGAAGGCGATGACAGATTTTAATTGAGGGGAATCTATTTCTGCCCTGCAAACGTGAGCGCCATTTTTTGCTCCTTTGGATCGAAGAGAGAGATCTTGAACGAATAGCTCTTGCCAAGCTCAAGCTTTTCTCGCAATTTGTCTTCGCTGCCGAATTCAGATACATGCACGAGCCCTGCCACGCCTTCTTCGATAGAAGCCAGCGCGCCGTGGCGGTTGAATTTGATCACAACACCTTCTACTGTGTCATCTTTTTTATATTTCTTAGCAGCTTCTGTCCAAGGATTCTCTTTGAGTGCCTTTACAGATAGAGAAATTTTGCCGTCCTTGATCTCGATCACCTTTACCTTCACCTTATCTCCCACTTTGAAGAATAGGCGAGGGTCTTCCACTAGGCCCCAATCAATTTCAGAAATATGCACAAGCCCTTCGAGGCCGCTTTCTACTTTGACGAATGCTCCGAAGTCGACAATGCCTGTCACTTCTCCGTCTAGAATATCTCCCACAGCGTATTTGCCCACCTGCTTCTCGCGCTCTTCGCCTCCGCCGATCTTTTCAGAGAAGATTAGCTTGCCGTCTTTTGGAGTAGCGCCGATGATTGCTACATTCAATTTTCCTCCAACTAATTTTTTAAGTTCATCAAGAATTCTGTCTTTATCTCCATCCATGACGCGAGGATAATGCTCTGCCTTGAGCTGGCTTGCAGGAAGGAATCCCACCACGCCCTGCCAATTGATGATAAGGCCACCTTTGTTTGCCTCGCTCACCGTTACTTCGATGATCTTCTTCTCCTTCATCGCCTTTTCCGCCTCGCTCCATACAAGAGCCTGCTTTGCTTCCTTTAGAGAGAGCTCTATATATCCATCAGCATTTGCAAGCTCGACGATTTTGGCTGCGATCGTGTCGCCAATGTTTACCTTGCGGAGCACATCTCGCACGGCGATATATTCTCGGCCATAGATAATACCCGTCCCGTATGGGAAGAGCTCGATGAATATTTGGCCTTTGCCGATGCCGATTACGGGGCCTTCTACAAGATCTCCTACGCCCGGAGGGGTAAGGGATTCCTCGAGAATCATTGCATGCACTGCGTTCACGGGCTTTAGAGCCACTTCAGCTTCTTTTTCGGAAGCCTCCTTCTTTTCTTTTGTTTTAACCATTATTTATTGCGGGTCCTCATCTGCATTGCGTCATAGCCATTACAAAGATGAGATTACTTCCGCGTTACTGTTAATTAATCAATACGCTCGCAATTATACGTATTTATACAGATTTGTAAACACTCTTCATACTTTTTGCCGAATACTGTATACTCTCCCTATGATACTCACATACCATGGAGGTGATTTTGTGAAAGCTCAATCCGGCGACACGATTGTGGCTGTAAATCCTATTTCCAAATCTTCCAAATTAAAGACCACGAAATTCGGCGCTGATGTGGCGCTGATTTCCGTAAGCGACGCAGATCATAACGGCGTAGAAGAAGTGACATTTGGCACCAAGGTGCCTTTCGTGGCATCTGGCCCTGGCGAATACGAAACGAAAGATATTTTTATAAAAGGATTTGCGTCTGGTGGTGAGCGAGATGCAAACAACACTATTTATTCTGTACTATTTGACGGCATTCATCTTTGCTTCCTCGGAGCTCTCATAAATGATGATCTGAAGGATGCTCTCGAAGATCTCTCTGATATCGATATTCTTTTTGTGCCAGTTGGCCTGCTTGGAGCAGAAATGGCAGACAAAATCGCGACGAAGCTTGAGCCCAAGCTGATTGTGCCGCTAGGAAGCGATGCTGATATCAAAGCATTCCTAAAGGAAGCAGGCGAGAGCGCACCTGAAAAGCTGGAAAAGCTCACAATCAAGAAAAAGGATCTGGAAGGCAAAGAAGGAGATATTGTTTTGCTTTCTGCATAATAATTTCGATGCTTTCAAGCCTCCGCAAAATGTCTCCGGAAGCGAAGAAAAAAGTGGTGGGATTTTGCGCTTCTGCTCTGACGCTCGCGATATTGGCGCTCTGGGGAGTGCATTCTCTTGGAGGATTTTCTGCAGCATTTGGCAAAGCCACGGATCAGGGAGTTGCTCTTTTCTCTTTTGTAGAGCAAAATGTCGCAGGTGCATACGATGCATTTGAAGAAAAATTCCCGAACATAACATCAACAACCACCCCAAACTAAAATGCCAAAAGACAACAAAAAAGAAAGAGAGCCAGAGCGAAATAGCGACAAAACAGCCGAAGAAAAGGCAGTGATGATCGCTAAATCTATCGTGCCGCGTTCGCTCGTTGCCGAAATGCGCGAGAGCTATATCGATTATGCTATGTCCGTTATTACGGATCGTGCTCTTCCTGATGTTCGCGATGGTATGAAGCCTGTACATCGCCGTATTCTATATACAATGTACGAGCTGGGGCTAAATCCCGGAGGCAAAACTCGAAAAAGCGCCAAAATTATTGGAGACGTGACGGGTAACTACCATCCTCACGGCACAGCTGCTGCATATGGAGCGATGGTGGGCCTTGCGCAGGAATTTACAATGCGATACCCGCTCGTGATCGGCCAAGGTAACTTCGGCTCGATCGACGGAGATCCGCCAGCTGCCGATAGGTATACAGAAGCCAAAATGTCGCGCTTGACTGTCGAAATGATTCGTGATATTGAGAAAGAATCTGTGGATTGGCGTGCCAACTACGAGAACACTCGCAAAGAGCCTGCAGTGCTCCCTGCTGGAGCGCCGAATTTGATATTGAATGGTACGCTCGGAATTGCTGTGGGTATGGCATCGAACATTCCTCCACACAACTTGGGCGAAATTTCTGACGCGCTGATTCATCTTATAGATAATAAAGACGCCACCACGGAAGATTTGCTTCAATTCGTAAAAGGGCCAGATTTTCCGACGGGCGGCGTGATTTTTGGAAAGAAAGACATGGCGCACGCATACGCACAGGGCCGTGGCGGTGTGGTAGTGCGCGGTGAAGCTGAAATAATAGAAGAAAAAGCTGATTTGCCTTCTATCGTGATCACTTCGATTCCATACCGAGTAAACAAAAGCGAGCTCATTATCGCGATCGCGGATTTGGTGCGCGAGAAAAAGCTTGAAGGTATCAAAGATCTTCGTGATGAATCTGCCAAAGACGTGCGCATCGTGATTGATTTGAAAAAAGGTAGCTATCCAGAACAGGTGTTGAATTTTCTATACAAGCACACTCGCCTCGAAGAAGCTTTTCACTTCAACCTTGTGGCTCTTGTAGATGGCGTGCCGCAGACGCTTTCCTTAAAAACGATTCTTTCAGAATTCGTCAAGCATCGCCATGTGGTGGTAAAGCGCCGCACCGAATTCGATTTGAACAAAGCTCTTGATCGCGAGCATATCCTCTCCGGGCTCAAGAAAGCACTGGATCATATCGATGAAATAATTGCACTAATCAAAAAATCCAAAAACACAGATGAAGCTCGCAAGGGCCTTATGGATAAGTTTAAATTCTCGGAGCGTCAGGCAAATGCGATCCTTGAAATGCGCCTCTCACGCCTATCTGGCCTTGAAAGGCAGAAGATCGAGGATGAGCTGAAGGAAGTACGAAAATTGATCGACGATCTCCGCGATATTTTGGATAATCCAAAAAGAATTCCAACAATTATCAAAGATGAAATCAAAAATCTGAAAGAAAAATATGGCGATGAAAGGCGTACAAAAGTAATTTCCCACGAAGCCAAATCTTTTTCTGTGGAAGATATCATTCCGGATGAGGAATCCGTGCTTGTGTACACTTCTGGCGGATACGTGAAGCGCACGAATCCAGATGAATATCG
>JAZJXR010000004.1:0-31849 GCA_040390775.1 Patescibacteria group bacterium
CCTTTGATCGGCCGCTCATCTTGTCGATGATCACTGTAGCTGAAGTGACAGCTCCTGCCTTAGCGAATACTCCCTTCAATCCGTCAGAAGTTGTGCTGTAAGGCAAACCTCCTACATATAGTCTTTTTGACATTACTTATTGTCTTTACTAACTTAATAATATTATCTCCTCTTAATTAAGCCTCATAAAGACGACTGCCCTTACTCAAACTTTCGAGTGATAACTTGGTGTATATTATACACCATTATAGGAATATTGCAAGCCCGAAAATCCGTCTGTGTATAACGTGCATTTGACAGTATTTTGTAGCGAGGGACAATGAGATTAATGAACACCCTGTCCTTTCTTACATTAGGCAAATCTGTGGGCTTCACAGATGAAGCAAAGGAGAAATTTGGTGTAAATGGAGATATTTTCGTGGTGCACAAGATCGATTATGTGAATCACGTCCCACGTATTGTGCATTTGGTCCCTCGGCCCAAAATCAGAGGAGTCGAAATTGATTCCATATCTCCCAATTGGCTCTGTGCAAAAACAAAAGCCGAGGTTACCTAACCCCGGCATTTTTTATTTGCATTAAAAAAGCTCCCAGTTAAGGAAGCGTGAGCTGACACATTTTCAATCCAGACCATCTCCGGCATATTCTGCGGTGCTCATCTGCACCACTCGCGACGGCGAACCTTCGCAAGGATGTTCGCCTTTCATGGGATAGAAATGACGATCGTAATCCCCTGTTGATATCGCAACACCAAGGTTACCTCGTCTCAGTTCGTAAGCGAGGACACTGTTTTCTTGTGGAACAAGCACCCCGCACTTATCACACGGAAGTATCGTAAAAGGAGCAGTTTTAGGTAAGGTGGCATTCATCTAATCTCACATTACAACTTGTTTGTTAATTCGTCAACAACACAAAAGCCGCGCACTTCGTGCGCGGCTTTTGTGTTTGCTTCCCCCACTTTTACTAAAGAGGGGGTTAGGGGGTGTTCTTCCCTCTCCTTATGGAGGAGAGGGCTAGGGTGAGGTGTGTTAATTTGATACTACCAAGCGAAGTGTGCGAAAGCCTTGTTGGCCTCTGCCATCTTGTGAGTGTTCTCGCGCTTCTTCACAGCTTCTCCTTCGTTTTTAGATGCAGAAATTATTTCATCAGCAAGCTTCTCATGCATAGGCCTTCCCTTCTTTGAGCGGGCAGCGTCAATAATCCACATCATAGCTAGGAAATTCCTTCTTGCTTCTCGCACCTCGCGAGGCACCTGATAGTTGGCTCCTCCTACCCTTCTTGAGCGCACTTCCATAAGAGGCCCAGTGTTCTTGAGAGCTGCCTCGAATACCTCGAGAGGATTCTCTACCTTTAGCTTCTCTTTGATCTCATCAAAAGCTGATCGCACGATTTGCTGAGCAGCTCGCCTCTTTCCGCTTTCCATTATGTAATTCGTAAACTTCGCGATCTTCTCAGAGTTAAACTGTAGATCTGGGCGTACCACCGGCTTCTTTTTTAGTTTTCTTCGCATTTTGTTTGTGTATTTTATTCTCCCGATATTATTCGAGATACTCCACTATTTATAATTATTTTACTGAATACTGACTACTTCTGCTTAGGCCTCTTTGTGCCGTATGCGCTTCTTTCCTTCCTTCGCTTTTCTACTCCGGCGCAGTCAAGCAAGCCTCGCACGATTGTGTAGCGCAAGCCTACATCCTTCACCTTTCCTCCTCGAAGCACTACCACTGAGTGCTCCTGCAAATTGTGGCCTTCACCTGGGATATAAGCGGTCACTTCCATTCCATTTGTAAGGCGCACCCTCGCGATCTTGCGGATAGCAGAGTTCGGCTTTTTCGGAGTTTTCGTCGTCACCTTTGTGCATACGCCTCGCTTGAATGGAGAATTGTAATACGTTGGCCTGTTCTCAAGCACGTTGAATCCCTTGCGCAGCGCTACAGCCTGGGGCTTTACTCCCTTGTGCTTTCGGCTTCTTTTTACTAGTTGATTGATTGTTGGCATCTAAATTAAAAGCCCTTTCGGGCAGGAGAGTAATTTAATACGAATAGCCCTAAAAAGCAAGCGATTCGTGTATAATAATCCCGCAATGATTAATCGCAGCATTTTTAAAGCCTACGACGTACGCGGCATATATCCTGCGGATGTAAATATAGAATCTGTAGGGGCCGTGGCTCGCGCGCTCACCCATATATGGAATGCTGGCAAGATAGTGATCGCTCATGATGGCAGGCACGGATCTGTAGAGCTTGCTGGCGAGGTAGCAAAGCAAGCAATCATAAGCGGCAAAGCTTTGGGCAAAGATTTCGATATTATATCCGCAGGGCTTTCTACTACGCCAATGTTTTATTTTTTGGTAAACAAGCTTCAAGCATCCGGAGGAGCCATGATCACAGCCTCGCATAATCCTAAAGAGTACAACGGCGTCAAAGCCGTCAAGGCAGAGGCCGAAGCCATAAGCGGCACCGAGCTTTTAGAAATAGTAGACGGCTTCGAATCCAAAAGTGAATAATAAAATGAATGAAGAGTATAAAAAAGAATATGCAAGCTTTCTCCGAAAATTCTTAAATTTAGAAAGGCCTTTAAAGGTAGTGTTCGATGCCACAAACGGGCCAGCGGGAATGGTAGTGCGAGAAATTTTTGCCAATCCTGATATAGAGACGAGTGTGGAAATGATAATCATAAATGATGATATCGATCCGGATTTCAAAGCTCATGCGCCAAACCCCCTCCTCCCCGGAGCATCCGATGGGTGCAGGAAAGCCATAATCGAAAAAGGCGCTGATATCGGAATAATGTCCGACGCTGATGGTGACAGAGCATTCTTTTTAGACGAAAAGGGAGAAATGATCCCCGCCTGCTTCATCACAAAGCTCTTAGGGGATAAACTATCTCCTCCATTTATTGCAGACGAGCTCGTCTATGAATCTCTGAGATTTCTAAATATTTATGAAGAAAAGGATTTGATCCCATCGCGCATCGGAGGATATTTTATAAAAAAGGCAATGCGAGAAACGGGTGCGTCATTTGGATCAGAATATTCAGGGCATTATTATTTCAAAGAATTTTTCGGCCTAGATTCTGGGCTCCTCTCGACGGTATTCGTATTAAACGCAGTATCAAAGATCAGAATGCCGCTATCAAAATGGCAAGAATCCTTCGGGCCTCATGATATCCAAACGATAGAAATTGGCGTTGCAGGCAAAGATGTACAATCTATTTACAGAAATCTTGAAGAAAAATACGGTAAAGAAGCCCGAAAAATAGAGCACAGGGATGGCATCACTTTTGTATTTGAGGATTTCTGGGTCAACATTCGCACATCCAACACAGAGCCGATTATGAGAATCGTTGCAGGAGGAGGTGGTGAGCTAAATCAAAAGGTAAAAGAAATAGAAAATTTCGTAAGAGAAAGCTAACTTACATCTGTATCCCCGTAAACATTCGAAATAGAAAGGCTACAAGTGGATCGAGGATTATAGAAAACGTAAGTAGAAAAATAATGAGGAACACCAGCATATTGCGCTCCACAAAAGATCGAATGTGAACAAGCCTTTGCGGCAAAATACCAAAAAACACCTTGAAGCCATCCAAGGGCGGAATCGGAATCATATTGAACACAGCCAGCGTGAGATTTACGATCACGATCAGCACTGAAATTTTACCCGCGGGAGTGGCGAGCAGATTATCCCCCATCGCTCTTATATATAGAGAAAACACGAGCGCAATCAAAATATTCGAAAGCGGCCCAGCGATGGCGACAATCGCTTCTCCGTAGCGCTTTAGCTTCAGATTATATGGGTTATAAGGCACAGGCTTGGCCCAGCCGAACACCACCCCGCCCAGCATATATGTGAGAGCTGGCACAATCAAAGAGCCGAACCATTCAAGGTGCTTCAAAGGATTTAATGTGAGCCGGCCTTCGTATTTAGCTGTAGGATCGCCAAGGAAGTACGCCGCGTAGCCGTGGGAAAGCTCGTGAAATACGATAGATACAATAATGATGGCAAGCTGGAAGATGAAGTTGATTTCCATAATGCCATATGATAGCATAGGCCAACGTAATTTTATTGCATTCAATTTATGAGAATCTGCCCAGTTACAAACAAATCATCGCTCATGGGAGGAAGGTATTCAAACCGCACACGTGCGACGCAGTTTAACCCTTGCGGCAAAATCCGCCGCCATGCCAATTTCCAGAAGAAGCGGATCTATATCCCAGAGCTCAAAAAATTCATCACTCTTACCCTTTCAGCAAAGGGCATCAAAACGATCAACAAAAACGGCGCTTTCAGCACTCTCAAGAAAGCAGGGGTTATTTAGGCCCAAGTGGTTTGACTATTTTATTAATCAGGAGTAGAAATACTCTTGGTAAATAAATTGCACACCATGAAAAAACAAAAGAGAAAGGCACAGGTGTTCTTCTCGAACTCCAGAATCGTCCAGCTCTTGGACAAAGGCAAGCTCCCGAATTCCGCGACAGTCGCAATTCGGTCAAATCGAATCGGGCAGATTCATTTGCCCGTTGTGAAGAAAATGTCCGACATCGTGGCAGGCACCAGAGCCCTCACCAGAAATGAATCGGGGCTCTGCCTCATTGGCCACGATCTCGAGAGCTGGCTCCAAGCTGGAGATAAGCTCGAAATCCTCGCAGCCTGAAGCAAGCCCCCCCCCGCACTATGCAAATAGCTGCGGTTTTTTATTTGTGTATTTCGATTCCTCCCTTGAGGGAGGTGCCGGTACTCCGGCGGTGGGTGTGAATTCCTAGAAGTCACACCCCTCCCGGCTACTGCCGGCTCTCCCCTCGAGGGGAGAATAAAAAAATCCCGAACAAAGCAAGCTGTGTTCGGGGTGTGGTGGAATCAAAGAATGGAAGCAGGAAGTACGAGACGAGGTTCGCGGCCGAGCACACTATGCCAAGCGTGTTCATTGTCGCTGGCGTCGTGAAGAAAGTACCGCAGACCTTCGTTGTTTCGTACCAGCTGAGCCTCGCAAAGTCCAAAGATGTGTCCGTTCGATATGACGAACAGATTTGCTATTCCGTCTTTGGCAAGAAATCGGCCGTGCTCTTTGATGAAGAGCGGGATTTGCGCTCGAGTGAGGCAAAGCTGTGCCGGATTTCCCTTTGCAATGGATCCCACGAGATCTGACGGAGAAGCTGTGCCCTCAAATCCTATGATCTCAACCCTTGTGATCGGAGTCGAGCGTTCGTGGCCTGTGAAAGACCATCGCTCAAACCTTTCATCTGGATTGTCGAATTCAGGAAGATGAGGCAAAGCAACGCTGCCATCTGTCGCTGGGATACCAAAGGTGGTACCTTGATGAAATTTTTTTAATCTCATAATTTCAATTTCTTTGATTTTAAAGATCAGTGATTTGTCTGCAATCAGTATAGTCCATGCAAATATGTTGTCAACAAAATTCATGACAATATGTGCATAAAGTACCTTGATATGCCAGCATTTCTAGGTTGTAAGACGATTTGTCCACAAAATAATGACAAATTCCGCTATTGGGCAAGGAGAGAATTTATGGTATAGTAATTTTACATATGAATAATTCCTACAATTCCCTCCAAAAAATCGGGCTAACGGAAAAAGAGATCGAGGTGTATTTAGCGCTTCTGACCCTCGGCCCCGTAGCTATCCGCAAGATCGCAGCAAAAGCAGGGATAAACCGCGGCTCTACGTACGACGCTTTGAAAATTCTCCAAAAAGAAGGTCTAGTGTCCTATTATCATAAAGGCAAGCTACAGCATTTCGTAGCAGAAGATCCGAAGATCCTATCCAAAATATTAGCGCGCAAGAAGCTGGAAATAATCGATGCCGCAAAAGATATAGAAAATATTATTCCCGAGCTCTCTTCCCTATCTGGCTCTGCTCCCAGCCGCCCTGTGGTGAAATTCTACGAAGGATATTCCGGCATTCGCACGATCCTCGAAGACACTTTGGACTCTGTGGCGAAATTAAAAAAGAAAGAATACGTAGCATTTTCTTCTTCCGCGATTCGGCCATACCTATATCACAAAAGCGCATTTCCAAATTTTAGCGAAAGCAGAATCAAAAGAAAAATATTCGTGCGCACGATCGCTTACGGCGCAGGAGGCGGCACGTACGGCCGCGATGAGCGCAAATGGATCCTCGAAAAGGAAAGCGCGCCTACGTACATTTTGATATATGCCGGCAAAGTGGCCATGATCTCCGTCGGCAAAAATGATGTCCCCCACGGCCTGATCATCGAAGACGCCGAGCTACATAAAACACAGCTTGCAATCTTCAATTCGCTTTGGAAGGCTATTTAACTCTATTTCCTTACAAAAGTTTTGCCGTCGGAGATGAAGGTGATGCGGCCTTCGAGATCGGTGCGGAGGAATGGCACGTGAGCAGCAGAGAGAGTGTCGATCGTTTCTTGGTGCGGAAATCCATAGCGATTGTTCTTGCCAAGGGAAGCCACGGCATATAGAGGAGATACGGCAGCCACATACTCTGGAGCCGTTGCAGTGCGGGAGCTATGATGCCCAAGCTTTAGGATTTGCGCATGCACATCATTCCCCTCTGCTATCAGATATTTCTCGATCTTTTGTGGCGAATCGCCCTGAAGCATGACGGACGTATCGCCATATACAAGCTTCGCCACTATCGAGCCATCATTCGTCGTCCAAGTGGACACATCCCTGTCAGGGAAAAGCACGTCGATATATACACCATCATCTTTATCGAGCGTAATGCGCATGCCCTTTTTTGCAATAATTCTTGGCACACCATCCTCGCTAATTGTTTTTTCAAATAATGCATATGTCGGCGTCGGCGATACTGTGCCCGGCTCGAAATCCTCTCCTATTTTGTAGCGAGGCAATACATCCAAAAATCCGGCGTAATGATCGCTATCTGGATTCGTCACCATTATGCCATCGATGGTACGATCATAATATGGCATGACAGCGCCCAGCTCGGATAGCAAGCGCCCGTTTGCCGGCCCTCCGTCCACGATGAATTGCACGCCGTTCGGAGCTTCGATATAGATAGCATCTCCTTGGCCAATATTAAGAAAAGATATTTGGAGCACGCCTTTGTGGCTCGAATTAGCAAAGTAAAACACAAAAGCAGCAAGCAATATCAAAGTCGCGAGAGAAATAAATGCGGCTTTGCGAGAGCGAGACATTACGGTATTATAATACTATGTATACACCAAAAACATTCAACATCCCTGAGATTGCGGGCATATCAGCAAAAACGATCGAAGAGCATCTTAAGCTCTACGCTGGCTACGTAAAGCATGCGAATTTGATACAGGAAAAATTAAAGGAGCTAGGAAAGGATCCTGAAGCAAATGCTTATTTAATTGGCGAGCTGAATCGCAGGTTTGCATTTGAATTCAACGGCATGCGCAATCATGAATATTATTTCGAATCTCTAGAAGGCGGGCGCAAAGAAGTGATGGGCACAGCACTGAATGCCCAAATGGAAAAGGATTTCGGCAGCGTAGAAGCTTGGTTTAATTCTTTTGTGCAGCTTGCGCTCACACGAGGCATCGGCTGGGCCGTGCTTTGGTATGATCCAGTATCAGAAAAGCTGGTGCAGAATTGGGTAGACGAGCAGCACCTCGGCCAGCTTAACGGCCTCAAATTCATTTATGGCATTGATATGTGGGAGCATTCCTATCTAATGGATTACACTCCAGGAGAAAAAAGAAAGTATATAGATGCCTACACGCAGGCTACGAATCAAGAGATTTCTTGCAAGCGCTTCGACGAAGCTTGCAAATAATATCCCATAGCAAAATAGCCCGCGTACATCGCAAGCATTGCGGGTAGCGATATGGAAATATCAAATGAAGCAAACGGCAGATGCGCGAATATGTGCGCAAGGCTTATTACGACATAGCATAGAATGAAAAGCGCTCCAGCAAGAGGAAGCGAAATAAAGGGCACGAATGCTAAAACACCGACGATAAAGCAAAGCAGCATAATGGCTGGAATAAAAGGTAGTATCGCTATGTTTGAAAGAGGAGCGATGATAGAGAGCCGGCCGATTTGATACAAAATATACGGCGTCACAAAGATCTGCGTAGCCAGAGTCTCGGCTAGCACCTTTTTTATTCCAAATTTCTCGCTCATAAAAGAAAGCAAAGGCTCAACAAGCTTTACCAAATTTACGATCGCAAATGTAGCAAGGAACGAAAGCGCAAAAGATGCATCGCTCGCAAGAATAAGAGGATTCCAAAGCACCATAATGAGAGCTGCACCAAAAAGCGCCCTGTTTTGAAGCACTGGTGTATAAGAAAGCGCCCCGATCATAGCGATACCTGCCATAATAGCAGAGCGAAGCACGGGCGCTGCCCCGCCAGATAGGATCACAAACATAGATACTGCGATCATAGCAATAGCCGAAGCGCGCTTCTTGCCCATAAATCCAAATATGGCCATCATGGCAGCGATCACCACAGCGATATTGTATCCGGAGAGCACCACGATATGGATCACGCCAGCGCGAATGAAATCATCTTTCACATCTGCGGGCAGTGCACCCTTCCCCGATATCGTGACGCCAGCAGCCAAGCTGCTTTCGGGCATTGGCACAGCTGATTCTATATTTGCAATGAATTTTCTTTTTACGTAGTGCAAAATGGAAGTAAGAGAAATATCGCCGGCTTCTTTATGAATGATCTTTGGATTTTTGATTATGTATTCGATGCCATCTTTCTTGAGATAAGCCACGTAATCAAATTCGCTACCTTGATCCGTTTTGAAATTCTCTGGCTTTTCAAGCTTCCCAGATATTTCTAATTTATCGCCATAATTCATTTCCATGATTGGATTTTTGAGAAGCACTTTCGCCATATCAATTTGTACAACCACGCTTGCATCTGTGGCTCCCGCATCATCAAGAGCCGTGGCTTTATATGTAGCCACCTGCCCCAAAAAATTATTCAAATGATCGTTCGCAGGTGCATTAGCTGCAAAATCCATCCGCGCCCCGCCAATCGCAAAAGCAAAAAAGAAAATCGCACATATCAAAATATGATGAGCTAGATCTTTTTGATTTTTTCTGGAATGCAAAAATATAAAAGCAGCGATTGCGAAGGATACGATCGCAATCGCTGCAAATACCGAAAGAGGTATTTGCATGCCGCCAGCGGCAAATACTCCGGCAAAAAATCCAAAAATTATTGAGTAAAAATAAAATGCTCGCATTACCTATGCGTAAATTCTTTTATTAGATTAGTCTCTTCGTCTTTTGTCATAGCTTTCTTATATCGTGCGAATTGCACACCCTTCACCCTTTCTTCACATTCTGCCCATGTCTTGTGGATCTTTACGATTCCTCTTATGACGCTCACGTATGAATACGCACCCTTTCCTTTGAAAGATTTTGGGGCAGAAGATTTCTTTTCTACTGCACCAAAGCTAGATTTTATTTCAAGGGGCACGCGGTATCCGCTTATGTCTCCATAAAAAAGCTTTTCTGGATTGCCATCTGCAAAGCTCGTTGCTATCACGTCGCATCTTTCATTCCCTGGAATTCCAGAATGCCCCGGGATTACCTTCCAATCTATTTTAAGCTCTGACGTTAGGGCAAGCATCTTCTGCCACAGATCTTTGTTAAGAACAGCTTGATTAGCTTTCGTCTTCCATCCGTTCGCTGCCCAGCCTTTTGCCCACAGCGTCGAGCCCTTTTTTACGTATTCTGAATCAGTGTTTACCACGATCTCCGCATTAGGAATATTTTTCCGCGCAAATGTTAGCCCCTCGATCACGGCCATCATTTCCATTCTGTTGTTCGTTGTATTTTCCTCTCTGCCGCCCAGCTCTTTCACTTTCTTCGCCCCCTCTTCTGTATACCCCACAATAGTGCCCCATCCCCCCGGCCCCGGATTCCCTCTTGAAGATCCGTCTGTAAATATGATTGTTTTCATTGCTAAATTATATCTTCAATTCTAATTCGGAGCGATTCGCGGCCGAGGAAGAAGGAACGCTCGATGTTGCCAACGATGGAAATCGTGGATTTGTTTTGAGATTTTTCAAATAATTTTTCAGAAGCAAAAAATGAGATAGCTTCAAGGGGAGCGCCGTTTGATTTGGTGAGGACTATCTTCAAATGCTCTTTCGTCTTGCCAAACATCGATACGGAATACACTGGCGCATCAGATATCAGGAAAATCGGCTTTGGATTGCCTGTGCCAAAGGGCGCAAGCCTCTCGATATCTCTCACGAATATATTATTCACATCATCTATCTTTATGCTTGCATCAAGCGATGCATCGGGAGCGAACGCCTCGTGAGCAAATTTCTCGTACACGCGAGCCAGCTCATCTTCAAGCAGATGCACTGTATCGTAAGACACCGCGAATCCCCCGGCCAAATGGTGCCCGCCGCTTTCAGTAAATATCCCAGGAGCTACTGCCGTCATCAGATCCGTCACGGAAATATTGCCCACTGATCTGCAAGATCCCTTGAGAGCAGATTGTGCACCGTCCCTACCCCAGAGGAATACAGGCTTTGATTCTGACTCTGCAAGAGAATTGGCCACGAGCCCAAGAAGAGACGGCTTCCAAGAAGGATCCCCCGCCACTATTATTTTGTTCTGAAAATACGGCGAATATTTTGCTTCTATGTGCTTTTTTACTTCTTTCACAAGAAATGCAGTGGTACCTTTTCTTTCTTTATTTACTTTCTCAAGCTTATCGACAAGCATATCTGCCTCTAGCTCATCGGTCGTAGTAAGGAGCTTGAATGCATCATAAGACACCCCCATACGCGAAGCTGCATTGATGCGGGGCGAGATCATAAATCCCACATCATCTTCGGTGAGCCTGCGCTGATCTATCTTCAATTTACGAAGCAGCTTTTGAAGCCCAATGCGGCGAGATTTGCGAAGCACTACGAGCCCAAAAGAAGCAAGCACCCTGTTCTCTCCTAGAAGTGGCACCATGTCGGAAAGAGTCGCTATGCCGACCATATCAAGCAGCCATTTCTCTTCGCCACTTTTTATTCCAAAATCTTTCTTAAGCAGGATCGCCTGCGCCAATTTGTACGCCACACCTGCGCCACAGAGCATCTTCTCTGGGTACAACCCGATCTTTGGATTTACGATCGCAAAAGATTTTGGCAAAATTTCTCCTAGATTGTGGTGATCCGTGATGATCACATCCATACCCAAAGTGTTTGCAAAAGCAGTGTTCTCTATTTCTGCGATTCCGCAATCTACCGTGATTAAAAGCTTCGCGTTTTGCTCCGCAATAAAAGAAAGAGCTTTTTGATTTAATCCAAACCCCTCCTCGCTTCTATCTGGAATATAATTTATAAAATTTTCATATCCAATCTTTTTGAACAGATCATGCAGCACCACAGCACCCGGAATTCCATCAGCATCGTAATCAGAATATATGCAAATTTTTTCGTGGCTTTCTACTGCATCCAAAATTCGTTCTACCGCCTTTTCCATATCATTCATAAGGAACGGATCGTGATTACCCTTCGTATATTCAGGAGAGAGGAACACATCAGCATCCTCTTTCGTCCTTATCCCTCTGTGATGTAAAAGCTGTGCCACAATATCAGAATGCTCAATTAGCTTCTCTCTATCGGCCTTCGAAATATCTTCGCGAATAGTATATTGCTTCACGTTTCTATTATATCAGACATAAAATTAGCCCAGTTGCTTGCGCAACTGGGCTTTATTCCTAAACATTCGTAACCCTCACGCCTTTTCGAGACTGCGAACAGCAATCCAAGAACAAGGCAGCACCTGATTGTGCTCTGTTATGGACGCACCTTCAAGCCGAGGACCTTCAGCCCTAAAACCGACACAGAAGAAACGATCAAAGCCACTTACGTGAAGAGGGGCGTGTACAACATACGTTGGGAGTGCATCATCCTCTGACCGCAAAGCCCCCATCCGATAGATGTAAACCGCATCATCAGCTTCACATGGCGAAAGTCCTAGAAGAGCAAGACGATCTTCACCTTTCTTGCCATAGAGATCCTGGAGATGCCAGTTGACTACTCCAAGACGCTCTGCCTTGAAAAACAAAATCTCCACCTTTTCTTTCGGTCCGATAGCGATCTTGAAGGCAGCATGATCCATCATGATCAGTGCTGCTGTATCAACGTGTGGAGCATCATGAGTCCATACGGGATCAAAGTGGCCGAGTTTCTCAATCGTGCCGAAGAGAACAGGCTCTGGAATGAGCCATTCCTTGCGACCAAGTCCGTATCTGATCCACGGACCGAGTAGTCCACTACCCTGAGCTTCGACGATTGCTTGGATATCAATCTCGTCACCCTCACGATCCAAATTGACCGCTTGAGCCAATGCCACTAATCCGGCAGTAACATTTGTTTTCATGCTTGTTTCTGTGGTTTGGCAAAGCCTTCTCTACATCCTCGTTCGCGGCCCCGAAACATTCGGGCGCATCGTTTGGCATGAGATATCTCAATGGTTCGCCACAGTAGAGAAAGCCAAAAAAAGGCGCTCTCTACTGTGGCAGACAAGTTTCAAGGAGCTATTTGCTTTACATTATGCTTTTTAGAATTCCTGTCAACAGACTCAGAAAAGCTCCGCGAGACGAGCGAAGAGGGATTTGCGAGGATTGTTTGGTTTGGAGGATGAAACCTTATGATTCGCAACGCGGACGGCGTCGAGGCCAACAAGCGTTTCGTCTGAAAGAAAAGTAAGCATCGCACCGCCGCCGGATGAAACGAAAGTAAATTTCTCCATCAGCCCCAAATTTTCGATAGCAGCTACCACGTCCCCACCACCCACGATCGCCGATTTTTTGCTGGCAGCCAAAGCCCTAGCAAAAGATTCTGTGCCTTCGGCAAATCCAGCATCGCTCTTTCCTAGCGGCCCATTCCAAAGTATGAAATTCGATTCTAGCACTATATTTTTAAGAGCTTTGATCGTTTTTTCCCCGGCATCTACCATCCGCTCGCCGATGCTTATGGCGCTTGGCAATTTTTGGAATCTCTCGCCTTTGTATGTCGTCACCACATCTATTGGCAAAATTATTTTAGGATCTGTCTGCATCTCGCTTACTTCTTTTGGAATTTCTTTTGACACATCAGATTCAGCAATAAATAATCCCTGATCTTTGAAGAAATCATTCGCCAGTGCCCCCATCACGGCCACCTGATCCGCAAGCTTTAGGAATTTTTGCACGAGAGGAAGCTTGGTCTCAAATTTAGCTCCACCTATCACAAAGAAAAACGGCCTTTCAGGATGAAACACTTTAGAAAGATGCCTGACCTCTTCGCCAAAAGCAGGGCCAATAAAAGCCGGCAAGATCTTCGGTACGCCAACGATCGATGCGTGCGATCTATGCGATACAGAAAAAGCTTCGTTGATGTAAATATCCCCAAACGAAGCCAGATGCGCGGAGAACACAGGATCGTTCGTCTTTTCCCCCGGCCATTTACGAAGGTTTTCAAACATCACCACATCGCCATTATTCATTCTAGCGACAGTATTTTTTGCATCGTCTGCAAAAATATCTTTTACAAAATATAGCTTTGGAAAATGAGGTAAAAGATATCGAGCCACAGGCTCCAGGCTGCCTCCCTCTTTATCATCGATATGCGCGATCAGAATTATTTTGGCTCCTGCAGCCTGAATATCTTTTATGGTAGGCAGGGTGCGGCGTAGCCTAAAATCGCTTTGGACGGAATTATTTTTTATCTCTACATTGAAATCAACGCGGAGAAGAATTGTTTTACCCGCAAGCTTTTCCTTTTTGTAGACGTTTGATTCCATTTATTTGTGCATCATTACGAGAACGACCCTATGATTTTTGCGAATTGCGCGGGCGCAAGGCTAGCCCTGCCTACGAGTACACCCGATACCCCCGTAGCTAAAGCAATACCTTCTGCGCTTTTAGCATCCACGGATCCGCCATAGATAATCCGTATTTTGGCGGCAATATTCGTGCCAAACATTTCTGCCAAGATTTTCTTGATAAATATTGCTGATTCGGATATTGCATCTGGCTCCATCACTCCTTTGCTATTTTTACCCACGGCCCAAATCGGCTCATATGCGATAATGCAATTGGAAGCTTGCGCGCGAGAAATGCCAGCAAGCGATGCACGGAGCTCATCTGATATTACCTGCCAGTGCTCTCCACCCTCACGCCTCTCCTTTTCGCCAATGCAAATTATCGGAGATATTTTTGCCGCGAGAAGATTAGAAGCCTTGGTTGCTACCATTCCCGCCGCCTCTCCCCTAGCCCTTCTTTCAGAATGGCCAACGATACAATACGAAGCGCCCATGGATTTCAGCATTTCTGCCGACACCTCGCCCGTGAATGCTCCTACCTTTTTCTCTACAGACACATCTTCTGCTGCTAACTTGATTTTAGATCTGCTTTTCGCGCCTAAAAGGTGCATAAATGGGTATGGCGCAGCAATCACGACCTCTGCCGGTGTGCTCTTAAGGAGCTTTTGCGTGTCAGAGATTATTTTTGAAGCCAAAGTGACACTCACGGGATTCATCTTCCAATTGCCAATGATGATATTTTTACTCATATCATCTATATTATCACGCCCCGCGCTATCTCGAAATCACTTTTGCTCCCTCCAGCGCTTGATCTGCCATGTACCAGATGGACCAGAAACAAACAATGGTTGAGCTAAACCAATGGAATAGCTAACAACCGCATTATTGACGAGAGAAAGCTGATAGCCGGTGACCTCTCTCAAAGTCACATTATTCTTCAGCTGTATGAGACCATGAGGCGCATATATTAGCAGATTGCCAACGGCGCCATTTGTTATACCGACAGCTACGGTGTTGCCCCCGCTCTCTGCACTGCTATTCATGGATACAAGCATTACATACGAATCGGCATTTCCAGTAGACCCGAAAAAGCTAGTACTGTTAATAAGCGTGATAGTGGCCGAGCTTGAATTGCTACCCGCTTTATCAGCAATCACAGCGAGGCTTTTATTACCTATCGAATCAGCCACCTTCAAAATCGCACTGTTACTTATACCAATAGTGCCCGTGACCCACACATCCCCTGTCAAAGTTACCGTTGGGCTGCCGCTTATAGATAAATTGCAAGGAATTTTCTTTGGCCCGATCGTCACATCTGAATTTATGGTGTACGTGCCACCAGAACAAGTCACCGAGCCTCCAGTGGCTGCGCTTGTTTCCCATTGAGATATAAGACTGTCCGAAATTGGCATTGTTGTAGTAGCTTGATCCGTACTGCCAGAATGACAGTGTGCATTAGGGCAGCTACTACCACTAACAGTTGTGCCAGAAATTGATTGGTAGTAAGCATCCGCGTTGATAGTAGAACTTTGTATTGTGTGGGCATAAGCAGAGCTTGTCGCATGAATACCGCTGATCAAACCAGATGGCCCAGCCGATACAACAGCACCATAAATATAATTACCTCCACCCGTGACAGAACCGTTAGAATATATGTTGCCAATAGCATACGAATTATTATCAAACGAAACGCCGCCTAATCCTGATTGCATAGCATAAGTAAAAGAAAATCCATTAGTTGTACCAATATCCTTGGCTATTTTGCGTATTACTCCATTATTATTTCCTTCGCCAGTGATAGTGCTTTGGTTTGAGCCCGTGACCGCTTGCGTAGCTGTAGCAGTAGCCCCGTCGATCGTGATCACTTCTGGAAATACAATCGCGATATTGTTTTTGTACCGATAGAAAGCATCCTCGCTCACCGCTTCTGCCGCATAATAGCTCTGCTTTGATTTGATATATTCATTAGCGCTTGATAGCTGGCGCACGATGGGCGAAGCAATGCCGAACACGATCGTCATCGTCACAAGCATAAAGAGCATTATGGCAATGATGAATGCCGAGCCTCTTTCTTTACCGTGAATTTTTAGCTTATTTATGTTCATGTTTATTTATTAGTGCCTCTCAGTACCATGGTGTCGTAAAAGTTTTTGGATAGATAGCTTGTGCCGGTAGCAGATTCAATCACCATTTCGATCTTGATACCCTTAGTCTGCGTCGTGTCTATCGATCGAAATATTAGGCTCGTCACGCGTGCGCCGCTAACATTGAGCGGCCCTTGATCGACGCCAGCTACTTTTATGTGCAAAGTCTGCCCGCTGAGATAAAATTCCGATGTGCTGGATGCATTATTTTCATCGATAGTATAAAGAAATAATCGCCCCGGTGTGCTACCAAGGGTGCTGGCAGCCACGTCTATAGATGTGCCGGAATTTATCTCTCGCGCCATTCTATCTATGGCATAAGTTGCTGATTCTTCGATGGCTTTACTAGATTTGACCCTTCCATAGGAGACAGATATCCTCTCAAAAGTATAAATTAAAAGACTCATGGCGATAATGAGGATCGCGCTGTACAGCACCACTTCGATCAGAGACAATCCTTTTTTTGTTTTTGGGTTTTGTAGCATATTAGTTGCTAAAAATATTCGTAAGGTATGTCGACACTGATTTTGTGGTTGTCGCTGCCGTCGGGCTATCTTTCCATCCTACAGACACCACAATTTTCTTGATATTCGCATCCGATGTGCCAGATACAGCAATATTTTGTGATGCATCACGATATACATTTTGCAAAATAGCCGTCCGTGCAAATTTGTGATCGATCATCGAAGCTGTGGTGGTGGATGTCCATAGTGTGCCGTTCCAATATAAATAATAGGTGCTGCCCGCCGTCAAAGGAGCGATATTGCTGCTCCATGATTTATCTCGCATCACACGCACAGCTTCCTGCCCTTCTTCGAGAAGAAATGCTGCCTGAATTTTGGACACATTAGCAACCGCCGCCCTAGCATAAAGCCCGTAGACTTGAATAAGAATGATAAATCCTGTCGCCAAGATCGCGCTCCCTATTACCACCTCTACGAGCCCCATGCCTGTTTTGTTATTTATTTTCATATTAATTGCGATCGATCACACCAGTGCCGTAGATAGTGATCGTCTTAGTTTGCGTGCTTGATGCCACAAGGCTGAGAGTGATCGTGCCAGTATATATTGTGCCTCCTGTCAGCCTCTGAAAGATCACCTCATTGCCTCCGCCAGAGAGAGAAACACCCGATATCTGCACTCTATAATTTATGGGTGCAGATATGTTGCTAGAATTCGAGGAAGAATATGTTGTGCCCTTGAACATCACTGCTTTATCTGCATCGAAATGCACCCCGTATTCAGAATCATTTTTAGAAGCCAAAGTAGATCCTCTAGCCTGCTCTAGCAGAGCCGTTACAGCCAGAGTGCTCTTATCGAGTGCCTGCTTATCATTTGTATTTATAAGAGATCCCAAGCTGATGCCTGCCAATACCAGAAGCACAGCTAAGACCACCATAATCTCCACCATAGTAAAACCTTTTTTCGAAAGAATATTTTGTGGAGAGAAAAAATTCATATTTACAATGTATTTAGAACAGAATACATAGGCGTGATCATCGATACAGCAAAAAATCCTACTGTAGCGCCGATGATCACCATCAGCACCGGCTCGATGATCGTCGACATATCTTTGGTTTTTTGATCTACTTCGCCTTCATAGAAGCTTGCCGTTTCTCCAAGCATGGAAGCTAGCTCGCCTGTTTCTTCTCCCACAGTGACCATCTCTACGAAAAATGGCGAATACAATTTCTCATAAGAAGAAAATACAGAAGAAAGTGATTCGCCTTTCTGTATATATTCCCCTGCTTCCGAAAGCGATTTGCGGTAGTGATTATTCTGCGTTACTTGGGACGCGATATCAAAAGCCAAAACAGTATCAACGCCAGAGGAAAGCATGGCCGCAAGGGTGCGAGTGATTCTGGCCATATTCAGCTCTCTCATTAGCTCTGCTATGAGCGGCGAGCGCAAGATCATAAAATCAAAAGCATTCCTTCCGCCCTTGCTCTTGTATAGAGCCCTTAGAATAAAAAATATCGAAACAAAAATAAGCAAAACTACAAAATAATGCTGCGTGATAAAATCGCTAAGAAATATAATGACCTCAGTACTAAAAGGCAGATCCGCATGTAGATCTTTGAACGTCTGCACAAGGCTTGGCACCACAAATGTGAGTAGCAGCATCCCCACAATAGCCATCACAGACAAAATAATAGCTGGGTAAATCATGGCGCTACGAACCTTTTTTTGAATTCCATATATCCTATCCATCTGCTGGCCCACGCTTATAAGCGAATCAGACAGCCGCCCGCTCTCCTCGCCTACACGGACCATAGAAACAAAAAGGCCGTTAAACACGTCTGGATACGCTTCAAGAGCTACGTGGAGCGATGATCCTTTAGCAATCTCACTATTTATATGCCCCACAATACTCTTAAATTTTTTGTTTTTTGTCTGCTTTTCCAAAATTGAAAGCGCTCTAGAAAGCGGCAATCCTGCTTTCAGCATTGTACCGAAATTATGAGCAAACATGATCTTTTCATGCCCTCCCACTTTGCCCAAAAAGCTCGAAAGGAAATTTGCGCCAAAAAGCTCTGTCTTCATCAGCTCCTGCACAGAAAGCACGGCGGTATCGCCCTCCTTTTTTAAAAGCTTGTACATCGCAAATCTATCCGGCGCCTCTATTTCTCTTTCGTAGATCTTGTTTTCGCTGTTTTTGGCTTGGATTTTAAATTTCATTCGAGAGAATTTATTCCGATATTACACGCATCACTTCTTCAATGACAGTAAGCCCTTGCACGGCTTTGACGATGCCATCTTCGAACATAGTCAGCATCCCCTCTTTCTTGGCCTGATCTTCGATAGCGTCCGATGTGCCACCTTTCATGATGATATCGCGGATAGTCGGCGTCACTTTTAGCACTTCATGGATACCGATTCGCGAGTGGAATCCATCCGGATATTGCGTAGAAGGATTCGGCTTCCAAAATGGCACCGTGTCCCAAGAAGCATCCCCCGGCACGATATTTTCGGCCTTGAGCGCAGCAAGCACCCTTTCCATATCAAGCTTTTTTGCCATCTGATCCTGCTCGGCTTTTGTTAGAAAATATTTATCTTTTGGCTTTTCAAGCCTGCGCACCAAACGCTGCCCAACAATTATATTTAGCGTAGACACAAGAAGGAACGTCTCGGCATGCATATCAAGAAGGCGAGGGATCGCTCCTGCAGCGCTGTTTGTGTGCAAGGTTGATAGCACTAGGTGCCCAGTAAGAGCTGCGTTGATAGCCAGGGCAGCCGTCTCATTATCACGGATCTCTCCCACCATGATCACATCCGGATCTTGGCGCACGAGAGAGCGGAGCCCCGAAGCAAATGTAAATCCTATTTCCGGCTTCACTTGCGTCTGATTAAGCCTTTTCATTTGATATTCGATCGGATCCTCGATTGTCGAAATATTTACGTCTGGCTGATTCAAAATATCAAGGAGCGTGTACAGAGTCGTCGTCTTACCGCTTCCTGTAGGCCCCGTCGTCAGGATCATACCCGTTGAAAGCCGCGTAGCCTCGTGAAGCTGCTCGAGAGAGGTGCCGTGGAATCCCAGATCCTCAAGCGTAAAACCAGAAACGCTCTCTCGCAAAATACGCATCACAGTCTTCTCGCCGAAATATGTAGGGAGTATAGAAACTCGTAGCGCCACCTTTTCTCCATTCAGATCTATTTTAAATCTGCCATCTTGCGGCAAGCGCTTTTCATCAAGCTTTAGATTCGAAAGCACCTTGATGCGTGCTGTGATCCCATCTCCAGCTTTCTTTGGCAGCACCATAGCGTCATGCAAAATCCCATCGATTCTATATCTCACAATGATCTCATTTTCAAAAGGCTCGATGTGGATGTCAGAAGCATCTTGCAGGATCGCATGCTTTAGAAGAGTATCTACAATGCGTACCACCGGCAGATCTTCTGCCATTTTTTTGAGCGCATCAGGATTAGCTTCCCCCGCCTTTCCTTCTGCCAAATCTTCTAGATTAGATGATTCTTTAGCGATCAGATCGCCGAAATCTGCCTTAAGGCTTTTTTGATATTGAAGCAGTGCTGATTTTATAGATTCGGCAGAAGTAAGGCACGGCATGATACGGAGGCCTGTTTTTTTCTTTACGAAATCTATCGCGCCTAGATCTGTAATATCAAGCATAGCCACCTCTAGGCTATCGATCTTTTTTTGGAAAGCCACAATATTGTGCTTCCTAGCGATCGGCTCAGGGATAAGAGAAAGCACATCAAAATTAAGCTTTTCACTTTTGAGATCCACGAATGGGATGCCTAGCACATATGCATTGCATCTGCGCATATCATCCTCGGTGATCTTGCCAGAGGACACAAGCACATCAGCAAAAGAAATATTTTTTTCTGCTGCTTCTTTTTTAGCACTCTGAAGCTCGCTGCTTGTGACGAGCCCAGAATCCAAAATAAATTCTTCAAGATGCTTTTCGCCTTGTACCATTAGCTAATATTATATCATCCGCTTCCTCTTTAATTAAATTCTCCTTGCTTTGAATTGATGCGGCAAATGCCTGTCGCCGTCTCTGCATGCGCCACATCGTTTCCATCCCAGCACTTGAGCGTGAAGAGAGTATCTTTTTTTACACTAGGTAGATCAAACCCGAGAGGAGAATTTGTTGATCCCGGCCAGAACGTAGTGGTAGCTGTGTGATCATCGTGCGTAGTGAGAGTTAAAATTCCATTTTGATCAGTGAGCGTGCATTTTGTAGGATTTACAGCGCTTACATCTGTATATTTATAGAATACCGCGCTATCTTTATCCCATTTTACATGACAAGTATTGTCCGAATTGATTACCGGAGGGTATACCCTTAACTTACTAAGCTGCACATGCCCATCATGCCCGCCAATATTAGGATTTATTCCAGGAGGGAGAGGATCGTTGCAAGCTTCGCCATTCGGCAAGCAGCTCTGTGTAACATCGCAATAAAATGATGTAGTAGGATCGCAAAGTATTTGCGTAGCACTGCAAGAGCCATCTACTCCTCCATTTGAGCCAAGGCAGCTCCAGCTATATGTAGAGCCCGAAACGCTAGCTGCAGATTCTGTACCAACACTGCACCCATCTGTTGCATAGCCGCCAGAGCTTAGACTGCTTGCAAGGATACTGCTACCATCTGCACTTCCGCATATGCCGTCTACAGGTATTGGAGGATTGCAATCTGGATCCTGTGGATCGCACACATTGGACACGCAATTGCCATCAGCGTCCACTGTATACCCATCCGGCACTGTGTCTTGAATGCCATCTATATTCGGGCAGCTATCAGCGCTCGGATCTACAATTGGAGGTACTTCATCGATAGGAGGGAATAATGGATCCTCATCGCTGATTATGTAAGGTATATATCCAGAGGTATTGACGCTGCACTCTCGCACAAAGTTGTAATTTTCAGAGCTAGGATTTGACACGAACACGGTGCAATCTTGTGAATTACTCTTTTTGCAATATATATTGTAAGAGCCATGTACGCTCAAGCTGATCGCTGCTGTAGTGTTTGGCAGATTTGGAATTCTAAGAGGCCCTATAGAAAAGGGATTATTGATGGATGTTCCCGATGTGCCCGCTGAAGCATTAGCGTAGAAATTAAATGGATCTCCGTATGGATACACTGCGTGCCCTGAAACAGTCACATATGTATTGGGAGTTTGTATGCTGTTGTATTCCGGAGAATTAACACACACGAATTGAGTAGTCTGCGTGCCAGCATACTGCGCTTCATTGCCCACTAAACAATCGGTGCTGTAGCCTGTTTGTACAAAAGGCTGCGTGCCCTCTCCGCAAATACTTCCGGCATCAGGTGGAGGGCCGATGATCACATCATCTTGCGTAGCGCAGCTAGGGTCCGTTGGATCAGCTTCACAATCTACAGGCGGCGCCGTAGGGCAGCTCGGATCTTCTGGATGCAGATCGCAATCTACACCCTCGTCGCATATAGGATCGCTTAGATCATAATTAGCACAAGATTCATCACATGGATCAGAGCATGTATCGTCGCAACTACCGTTGCCATCATCGATAGTTATTCCATCTGGGCAATAATTAGTTGTGCTATCGCAACTACCGTTGCCATCATCGATAGTTATTCCATCTGGACAATAATTAGTTGTGCTATCGCAACTGCCATTACCGTCATCAATGGTGACTCCGTCTGGGCAATATTGATCGCAAGAGTCAGAACAAACACCGTCACAAAGAACTTGTGATCCAGAACACTGCGAGCATTCGCCATTTGTTGGGCATGATCCACCGTCGCAACCGTCCGTGCATGACCCATCGCACATTATCTGTCCGTTTTGACAAGTCGTATCACATGAGTCCGCACATGAACCATTGCACATAACCTGTCCTCCAGTGCAACCAGTATCACATGAGCCATCTACAGGGCATCTGCCAGAATCATCACAAGGAGTGTCTCCATTACACTGCGGAGCAGGGCATTCTGACGGATCTGAAACTACTGAATTATCAGAGCAGGTGGTGGGGCAAGTGGGTGCACATTGATTATCGCTCGAGCAACGCTGCTCGCCTGCAGGACAGCCAGTAGGATCAGGAGGGCACGTGTCAGGCGGATACACGCTAGTGTTATCGCCGCATTCAGTAGAAGTTGGGCAGATAGCAGAACAAGAATCATCAGGACAAGGAGTGGTGCCCTCTGGGCATCCTCCACCAGACTCTGGGCAATCATTCAAAGTCGGCGCGCTACTGCCATCAGGGCAGCTCGTCCAATTTGGAGCACATTCACCAGTATCGGGATTATAAGAATTGCCTTCGGGACAACCGCTCCCCCCACCTCCACCTCCGCCACCCCCTTCACTTTGTTGATCGGTAGCACAGCTTGTGGTCCCGTCCCCGCAAGCACAATTGTAAGAATCATCACCGCAGCCACAATTCATTGTATCTGCATGACACTGCTGTTGGGTCAAACCATTGCCACCAGGAATAGGAACATTCTCACAATAGGCATTGCTGCATGCGCATGAAAACGTCTCATTACCACAGGCGCAAGATACAGGATCTACGACTTGATGTGTTCCGTCTGGACAACTGACATCAGCATATACTTTATGAGGAGCAGTAGAAAGAAAGCCAAGGATCAAAGAAACAGCCAAAAGACATAAAGCTAATGCCTTTTGCAATACGTTAGTCTGTAATTTGTATCCTTGGATCTGGTTCATAAAATATTCGCCATCTATTTTTTACTTCTACTCGGCACTGGCGCTTTGTATTTTTCTGATAGCGCTTTCTTTTCAGCCAAGAGAAGATTGCTTTGTGGAAGCGCCCTGCGCACAGCCATAGCAAATTTTTGCGCGGCTACGCGATCATTGCGAAGTGCATATATGTCAGACAGCGCAGCTAATGCATATGGATACGCAGAGCTAATCGAACGCGCCTTGATAGCAAGCGCAAGAGGATCTTTTGTTTTTGCCCACATATCTTTTACGCTAATATTTGAAGGTATTTCTTTTAGCAAAATCAAAGAGTATAGAGAAAGTGAAGTGGGAAGATTCGGATTGAGACTGAGCGCTAGCTTGAATTCTTTTGTGGCACCTTTTATATCGCTCTTTCGCTCTGCCACTATAGCCAGATTTTCATGGATAAGTGCTTTTGTAAGAATATTGCTCGTCTTTGCAAGTTGGGCATTGGCCAATTTCACGACCTCATCAAACCTTGCAGCGCGGATATCTGTGCGGATCATTCCCAAAACTGCACCATCCGAGGAAGGATCGAGGGTCAGCGCCTTTTTGTAATTCTTTTCAGCTTCAGAATATTTGCTTAACCCTTCGCTCGCCTCGCCAAGCCGCGCCCACACCTCTGCATCTTTTGGAGAAAGTAATGCGATTTTCTGATAGATCTCATTTGCTAATGCGTATTGGTGTATTACAAGAAAGCCTTGGCCAAGAAGATTTTGAACCTCAAGATCGTTGGTTTGATTATTCAAATGAGTAAGAATCATTCTTGATTTTCGGACGAGAAACGATCTCTGATTCGAGTATTCTGCTTTCGTGACGTATGCCTCGCCTAAAAGCTTTACTAGCTTTGCATCGTTTGAGCCAGCCTTGAGAAACGGATCACCCAAAGCAATAGCCTGATCTGGGTCCCCTGCTTTAAGAGCGCTCTCGATTTTGCCATAAGGCACGCTTCGTAAAAATAGGAAAGTCAATGAAGCTGCGAATACCAGAAGTAAGGCGAGCGAAGCGATTATAGTGTTTCTTTTTTTAATCATTTGCTTTTCTTGTTTAGATTAGCAAGATCTGCATTTATTCGCGCAATAAATGTTTTTGAGGCTTTGGTTTGCGTCGCATATTTGAGCGCCAATGTCAGATAATTTTTTGCTTCATTATTTCTGCCTTGCATAACAAGAGATTGGCTCGCGAAATAATATCCATAAGAATATGCCGGATTGATCTTCACAGCAGCCACCGAGTGCTCTAAAGCCTGCGCCAAAGTGCTCGTGCTCACAAAGCCCTCAATATGAAATTTGTATGCCAAATTAAGCGAATTAGCTAATTCGCCGAGAGCAGCATAATTCTCCGGAGAAAGCTCCACAGATTTGCTCAAATCAGGTATTGCTTTAGCATAATCTTTTTCAAAAGAATAAAAATGCCCTGCTGTGTAATATGCTTTTGCTTTTTCGAGCCTTTTGTCGGCCACTTTTATCGCTTCTTCCGCTTTTGCTTTTGCTGTCGTTGTTTTGCCTAGCTGCCAAAGAGCCCTGGCTTGGCCTAGCAGAGCTTCGACGTTGGATTTGTCTCTCTTATAACTAGCTGCATAATACTTTTCTGCTGATTCAAAATTATTTTGCTTTTCCGCCACAAGGCCGAGCACCGCCCATGCCTTGGCATTATTATCATCTATCGCTACAGATTCGAGCGCATATTTATGAGCATTGAAATTCTGGTTCAAAAGAAGTGCGACAGTTGCGCGAAGCCTCTTCGATTCAGAATTCGGAGCGATTTTATCTACACTATCAAGTAGCGCGATTATTGCTTTTGAATCTATAGATACGTTGTGCGATTGCGCAAGCTTTTCAGTGAGGAGTGCTGCGAGCAAAATATAAGGGCGCGCATTCGCTGGATCGCTCGCAATCATGCTCTGTAGATTTTTTTCTGCTTGATCATAATTGCCGCTATCAATAAGAGACACATTGTTCGTCAAAGTGCGCAGCTCCTTCCCTGACCAATACTTATATCCAAAATAAATTCCCACAAGAAGGGTGGCAGTAGCGAAAATCCAAATTAAAAACTTTTTATTTATTTTCATCATCAGTTCACCTCTTTGTAATTCCAATTTAGGCGGCAAGTGGCCTCAGAAGTCTCCGCGAATCCATTCGTGCCCTCATGGCAAGACATTTTATAATTCGTGTCTTTGGTAAGAGATCCGGAATCAAAAAATGTCGGGGCTGTGATAGTAGAAGGATCGAACGTAATAGATGTGCCGCCGCCCGTGAAAGTACAATGTGTATCTTTGTCATAAGAAGCAAAGCTCTGATCCCAAGAAATTTTGCAGGTGTAGCCAGTGTTGCCTACCGGAGGATTGGCGCCGAGCGCTTTTAGCTTTACCGGCCCCTCGGCAGCTGGAATATTCGGATTTATGACCGTTGGCACATAATCCGGATTTGCAGTATTGCAAGAAGCAGATGTTAGGATGCATTTCTTTAGTAGCTCACAATAGTATTGCCCCGCAGAGCATCCAGATCCTGAAGTAGTAGTCGTGTCGCCTCCTTGCACAATGTATTCTTCGTACCCCGTCATCATTTCTGTGCCATTGTTTTTGTTGGCTTGCACATACAATTTATAAGTGCCGGGAGTAGTAGGGGCCGTAATAGTAAAGGCAAAAAGATCATCAAAAGAATTATTTCTATAGCAACTCAGCCTGTGGTTCGTGCCACACGAGGCTGGCACATATCGCGTCAAAGTAGATTGCTTTTCTGATCCATCATAATTCCATACGCTCATTACCACCTGATTCGGCGAATTAGTACATCCGTAGTAAGACACGTGACCAGTGACGGAAATCTTGGATCCACCGGGCACGACTTTGCTTGGAGTTGGCGTGCTAAGGAAAACATTCGGCGGCAAATATCCAGCAACTGTGTAATAAGTGTATGGCCTACCCTGCATGATGCTGAAAGCTTGGCTTCTTGAGGTTAGCAAATAGGCAGATAATGCGCCGAGTAAAAGTATTAGAAAAGCAACGAGCACGCCAATATTTCTATGCATTCCTTTTCTTATGATCCAAATAAGAATCAGGATCAGTACGAGAATGATCGTGGTCCATAGTATGTATGGCAAAATCACCATTATTGGATCAGCTAATTCCGCAGCGCCCGAATATTCTGGGCTCAAATTGAAATTATTGCTAGCGACAACCTTGCCACCCACAGACACAGACACTTCTGCGCGTAGAGCCCTGGCGTCACCCGTAAGCGGAATTTGGAACTGATGCACATTGCTTTTCATAAAATCTATGGATTCTGTGATCTCGCCCACTTTCAAATTTTCTTCATTCCAAAGCGATACCGTCACATCTGCGCTTTGTGAAGATTCCCTAGGCGATGAAGAAGAGTATAGATCTTGAGGCGTCCCGCTATAGCCCATGGTGAGCAGCACAGTGCTGCCTTGCGATGCGGCTGATTTATCAGAGCTAAGGCTCTGGATAGTATAAATATCCCCGCCTACAATATACCTGAAATCTATTTTACTCGCCCTCTCTATCCCATCTGCATCTCGGAAAGATAGGACCCCTACATACACACCCGGAGTATATTCGAAATTCGGCAAATCTATTGTCACATCTCCGCTATCTTTTCCTGCGGCTACAGAAATAGCATTGCCCACGAGAACTTTGTGGTACACATTCCGGCCGGACACATCGCGCAGATAGACATCAAGAGTTGGCGTCACAGTGACGCTGTTTTTTGTAGTATTGTGCAGTGTAAAGCGAACCATCGCCTTCGAAGGCACATTATCTCTATATATAGTAGGGCCTGTGTGCAGAGAATATGAATTGTAGCTAGAGCCATCTAAAGCGCTTGTATCGACGGATGAATAAAGCACACTGAGCATAGTGCTGCCGCCCGTCAAAGCGAAATGGTGGCTAAAAAGCTCTCCCAAATGATACCCAGAAGGAAGCTTGGTGCGCACAAATAGCCCAAAACTCTCTCCGCCGAGGCCGGCCGGAAGTGTATAGCTGAAATCGAACGTCTTTTCTTGCTTTGATTTAAGAAATACTGAGGCATCGCCCGTAATAGAGCCGTAATTTTCGCTTGGTAGGCCGTTTGATCCAAATCCGCCCACAAGGATTATTTCGTACTGTATTTCAGAGGCATCAAAATCAGAGAAGTTGGCAAGAGTGATCGTGCCTTTTATAGTACTTCCAGCTTTGTAAGAAACAGCATCTCCAATAGACACGTCTTTTACATATACCTGCGGAATATGATCGGAAGAAGCTTCGCTTGAAAGATTTGGAGCATCTGCGGCGGAGGCAGTGCTACTGAGCGCAAATAAAGAACCAAAAACAAACAAAAAAGAAAAAAGAAATTTACATATTTTCATTTGCTATATTGTATCATAGTAAATATTTTGGATAGCAAGCACCTGTTGACAAACCGCCCCCTTCGCGATACCATTGTACCTACACAAGCGCGCCTTTACCCGGCGGGCTATATTTTTTAGCAAAATTAAAGAATTCCAACATGTTTGACCTTAAAGTAATACATTCAGTGCTCGCACAGCTAGAAGAAGAGCGCGGCATCCCCAAAGAAAAAATAATGGAGGCTATAGAAGCAGCGCTCGCGACTGCCTACAAGAAAGAATACGGCAAGCGAGGCCAGATCATCCGCGCCACTTTTGATATAAACACGGGCAAAACTGATTTCTACCAAATCAAAGTAGTGGTAGACCCAAAAGAAGTGCTTATGGAAGACGAAGAGCCTGCAGAAGATGATGAGCGCACAAGATTCAATCCAGAGCATCACATGCTTCTAGAGGATGCCCGAAAGATGAAAAAGGGCGCAGCCATAGATGATGAAATCGTATTCCCCCTTGAATCTAAAGGAGATTTCGGCAGAATCGCCGCCCAAACGGCCAAGCAGGTTATCATCCAAAAGATTCGCGAGGCAGAAAAAGTGTCTGTATTCGGCGAATATGGCGAAAAGGAGAACACTATTGTGACAGGAGGCGTTCAAAGGCTTGAGCGCGGAAATGTGTTCTTCGATATGGGCAAAGCTTCTGGAATATTGCCATATGAAGAGCAAATCCCCGGAGAAAGATACCGCCAAGGTGAAAAAGTGCGTATGTACCTCACAAAAGTAGAAGAAACGCCCCGCGGAGTATTCCTAAGGCTTTCAAGAGCGCATCCGCAATTCCTAGAGAAGCTTTTTGAGACGGAGGTGCCAGAAATCGTGGCTGGAGCAGTGTCTATCCGCGCTATCGCCCGAGAAGCCGGCAGCCGATCAAAGGTAGCTGTATTTTCTAACGATTCTCATATCGACCCTATCGGCTCAATGGTAGGCCAAAGAGGCGTACGAGTATCCACTGTTATGAGCGAGCTAGGAGGCGAAAAAATTGATATCATAGAATGGTCAGGAGATAATGCGAAATTTGTAGAAGATGCACTCTCTCCTGCGCGCGTCGAAAGCGTCGTGATCGACGAAGCGGCAAACACAGCCACTGTCACCGTCTCCCCTGATCAGCAATCTCTTGCTATCGGCCGCGGCGGGCAGAATGTGCGCCTTGCAGCCAAGCTCACGGGATTCCGCATCGACATAAAATCAAACGGGCCAGCAGAAGGAGAAGCTGAAGTGAAGCCAGAAGCAGCAGAATAAATTATTTGTTAAAATAATAAAATGAATTATTGGCACGATATAGATTCTGGATCTGTAGATGAGCTGAATGTGCTTATCGAAATCCCAAAAGGTTCAAAAAATAAATATGAGATAGACAAAGAAACCGGCCTCATCGCGCTTGATCGCGTATATCACACGTCTCAAGATTGCCCATTCGATTACGGATTTGTGCCGCAAACTCTTTGGGATGATGGAGACGCTCTTGATGTGGTACTTCTCACAACCAATCCTCTTTATCCAGGAATCCTTGTAAAATCGAGGCCAGTTGGCATTATGCGCATGACAGATAGCGGCGAATCAGATGACAAAGTGATTGCTGTGCCCGTATCAGATCCGAGATGGAATCATGTACAAGATATTGGAGATGTGAATCAACACACGATCAAAGAAATAACACACTTCTTTACAACGATGAAATTACTCCAAAACAAAATTACTACTGTGGACAAATTCGAAGGCAAAGACAAAGTTGCTGAAGCTCTCGCCCACGCGCAAAAATTGTATAAGGAAAAGTTTGCAAAATAAAAAATGAGAAGCAAAAAATTGTTCATAAATATTTTGGTAGTAGCGGCACTTAGCGCAAATTTGGCTTATGCTGATGTATCAGAATCTGATGTGCAGGCTAAAATTGCAAACTTTGAATCAGAGAAGCAAGCATCTCTAGATAGAGCATCTGCAGAGCAAGATGCTTTTGCACAAAACGTGCGAACAAAGATCAGAAATTTTAAAGGCGAAAGAAAAATCACGCTTACAAGCGAAAAAAAGCTTGATATAAGCCAAATCGTAGAAAACATATTCGCCAAGCTGGGAAACACTATTGCCCGATTGCAGATCTTGGATACCAACACCAAAGGAGCCATCTCAAGCAAAAAATCTTCCGGATTTGATACTTCTAGCACAGATGAAGCTCTCATAGCAGCAGAAGCAAAGCTTGCGGATGCAAGCACAAATATCGCATCGATCAAATCTGGTATAGAATCTGCTGTGAGTGATGGCACAGTCACGAGAGAAGGCATCAGCACATTCGTAAAGCAAGCCGCGGATATTGTAAAAGATGCGCGTGCTTCGTTCGGCGATGCGATAAAATCTCTGGCAGAATCAAAGCTAGCTGAGATCAGCGCACCCGAAGAACCTTCTCTATCAATCGAAGAAGCGTCTACTACAGCGACAACCACAGAAGAATCCGAACCCGAGGCTTCATCTACAGATATCAGCACAGACACAGATACCGCAAGCACTACAGAATAATATGGATCAAGATAATCAGGCTCCATTACAGCAGGGATCATGGACCGGAATCATAATCGTGATCCTCATCATTGCGATTGGAGGCGCGTATTTTTGGTATGTGAAAAGCGGCGCGATGCAGCAGCTTGATCAGAGGAATAAATCTTTGAAAAATCAGGGTGCCAGCCCAGCTGAACTGTTTACTGAATGGAATGCTACAGGAAATGCCGATGTGTCTCGCGATGTGAATAGCATTGACGCCGCACTCAAATGAGGGTACTCTGGGCCGCATGCATAAAATAAAATCATTGGAGAAAAAGGAAGGATCGGTAATAGAAATCGCCGTAGAATTCCCTGCAGAATCCGTGGAAGCTAAATGGCAGAA
This sequence comes from Patescibacteria group bacterium, assembly GCA_040390775.1. Classification (GTDB taxonomy): domain Bacteria; phylum Patescibacteriota; class Minisyncoccia; order Phycocordibacterales; family CAIRYW01; genus JAQBQZ01. The sequence goes on from JAZJXR010000004.1 coordinate 30,373, forward strand.
GGCTTTGAAAGCTGTCGGAGAGAACGCGAGAATCGATGGATTCCGCAAAGGACATATTCCAGAAAAAGTACTCGTAGAAAAAGCAGGTGAGATGACGATACTCGAAGAAGCAAGCCGCCTTGCTATAGACGAAGCTTTTTCCCTGATCGTGATAGAAAATAATCTAAAGATCATAGGGCATCCAAATATCGTAATTACAAAAATCGCAATAGGCGAACCCTTAGAGGTGACGATCCGCGTAACAGTTGTGCCAGAGATAAAGCTTCCAGATTATGCAAAGATCGCAGGCCAGATCATGAAAGCGCAGGCCTTGGAATCTGTGACGGATGAAGAGGTAGAAAAAGTAATCGAAGACCTGAAGAAGGGCCGCAAAGAGATGAATGAGCCAGATGTGATCGATGATGAATTCGTGCAGAAGCTGGGCAAATTTGAAAACGTAGAGCAATTCAAAATAAAATTAAAAGAAAATATCGGCATCGAAAAAGAATACAAAGCGCGTGAAAAAAGCAGGATCGAGACGCTCGAAGCAATCAGAAAAGATTCTAATATAGATGTGCCTCAGATACTTCTCGACAACGAGCTCGACAGAATGATGGGCGAATTCTCGCACAAGCTTTCCCAAATGGGCCGCTCACTAGAAGAATACAAAAAAGATGCAGGAAAATCTGAAGATCAGATTCGAGAAGAATGGAAAGTACTTGCAAAAGATCGCACTCAAAACGAGCTAATCCTGCTTGAAATCGCGCGAATCGAAAAGATAATGCCCAAAAAAGAAGATATCGATCACGAAGTGCATCATATGGAAGAGCAATACCCAGCGTCACCGCGTGAACGCATCGAAGCATTCGTAGAAGAAGTGCTCACCAAAGAAGAAGTATTTAAATTCTTGGAATCAAAAGGAAAGTAGAGTGGAAATAAAAAAGGAACAGATAGTTAGTCTGCTCCACTCAATCTTTCTTTAGCGTATTCGTAGACAGCCTCAAGCGTCTGTTCTACCCATTGCTCATCCGAGATCATTGCCTCAGTATGATGGTGCCATAGCTCTCGCGCTTTGGCGCTTCTTGCGAAATACTCATTGAGTATTTCTTCAACAAAATCAGAGACTTGCGCCGTCGTCATCGGCACGACTGTTGTGAAACAAATGCGCAGCCGCGCCGGTAAAAGATGTACAGGATGATCAACATTCATAAAAACCTCCAGCAAAAATAATACGCCTGAAATTTACAATTGCAATAGAGAGGTAGCTGCGATTGCGGCCGTCTCTGCGCGCAAAGTTAAATTACCGAGAGAATATATAGGAATATTTTTTTCTTTGAAAAGATTAATTTCTCTTTCGCTCCATCCACCTTCTGGGCCAATTAGGATTGATGCAGCTGATTCCTCCTTTGAAGGAGGTGCCTGTACTCCGGCGGAGGATGTGAATTTATTTCCTGACGCATCAAATGCTATAAGATTCTTTTCGTTCAAAATTTCTTCA
>JAZJXR010000004.1:31859-59204 GCA_040390775.1 Patescibacteria group bacterium
TTCATATATAATAAATATAATTCGTCATGGTCATTTTCGTTCAAAATTTCTTCAAGTGATTTGATTTCAGAAAGCTCTGGCAAATCCCCGCGGCCGCATTGTTCTGAGGCTTCTTTAATAATTCGCTTCGCGCGATCCATATCTATATTTTTCTTTTCGCTTCTCTCTGCCATGATCGGTACGAATTTCGATACACCAAGCTCCGTGCATTTCTGTAATACCAATTCAAAATTATCTTTTTTTATGAGAGCCATATATAGTGCAATCTTGCTTTCAGGCATGATAGATTTGCTCTCGCTTTCTTTTGCAAACGCACCTTCTTTTTTAGAAATCATTTCGATTCGATATGTGACGTCGCTACCCTCACCATCGAAAAAGATTACAGAATCGCCTTTTTGCAAGCGAAACACATCCTTCAGCTGATGCAAAAGCGCCTCATCAAATATTTTGACCTCGCTTTTCCCCGCCAATTTCTCTTCTATGTAGAATCTATGTAATCGCATGGTTACTTTATAGCATATTACGGAGCATTTTTATTTATCCAAAAATTTGTGCATGTGTACCGATATTGACAACATTTAGCAGCAATTCATCATCAATGATTTGATAGACTAAAAGAATATTGCCTCTTATGTGGCATTCGCGAAAAGGTACCATTCTTCCTTTCAATGCATGATCTCGATATCCTGTAGGGACAGGCTTATTTTCCCGGAGTAGTAGAATAATCTCTGCAACCTCTTCTCTCCTGATCAATCCTCCATGTACAAGTTTGACAAGAGATTTATCAAACTTTTTAGAGTACAGAACTCGGAGCATATTATTTTTTCTCCGGACCTAATATATCGTCAAGCATTTTTTTTACAGAAGAATACCTTTTGGCATGCTTTTTGGCCCATTCTGCTTCTTTTATCATCTCTCTTTCTTGTGACGGGGTAAATCCATTCTCTGTCCTTATCTCAAATGGTATAGCCCTCGCCCTTAGCGCTTGCACATAAAAAAGCTTTGTGGCTGATGATAAATCAAGACCAAGGGTGTCAAAGAGCTTTTTTGTCTCATTTTTTGTTTTCGTGTCTATTCTTATTTGTATCGTTGTTGTATTCATATGTTTCATAGTATATACTTTGTCATGACGTTGTCAATACTTATTTATGACACTCTCAGCTTGATAGTTGAGGGCGTTTGGCCTATACTCTCCCCATGTCGTATTTGATTCCAACAGTTATAGAAAAGACTACAGGTGGCGAGAGGGCTTACGATATATATTCTCGCCTGCTCAAAGAAAACATCATCTTCCTTGGAGGCCCTATTGATGATGGTGTAGCGAACATCATCATTGCCCAGCTTCTATTCCTGCAATCTGAAGATCCAAAGAAAGATATCACACTATATGTGAATTCCCCTGGCGGGCAAGTGACGGCTGGGCTCGCTATTATAGATACCATGAACAATATCAAGAACGATGTGTCTACAGTGTGCGTCGGCCTCGCTGCATCCATGGGCGCTGTGATCCTAGCTTCTGGCAAAAAGGGCAAAAGATTTGGCCTGCCAAATAGCGAAATTATGATCCATCAGCCACACGGAGGAGCCGAAGGCCAAGCGTCAGATATCGAGATCAGCGCCCGCAGAATCATCAAAAACAGAGATATCTTGAACAAAATCCTCTCCAAAGCCACAGGCCAGACCCTACCAAAGATTGAAAAAGACGTGGATAGAGACTTTTTCCTAGATTCAGAAGATGCCAAGAAATATGGCATCATTGACAAAGTCCTATAGAGAGCTGTATAGTGCTTATGTTAGCAATTAATTATCCGGTAACGACTTCCTGATCCATTTACCCTTACCTTGCCAGCCGAGCTTGCCCCGATAGATTCAGCATCACCCTAATTCAACCTCAAAAGTTAAGCGGATACTAAAGAAATCTCGAAGCGTGACCCAAACGCTTTATGTCATTAAAACTCGTTTTCACTCTTCTCGCCCTTTCAGGGGTAGTTGGAGGAGTCATAGGCTATGTGTTCCGAATGCTTCTTGCGCTTTCCAAGAAAGGCTCAATGGAGCAGGATCTGAAGCAAAGAATGCTGCGCGGAGAAGAAGAAGCTAAGAAGATCACCCTGCGCGCCGAAGAAGAAGCTACAGAGATTTTGAAGAACGTCCGCGAAGAGCTCCGAGAAAAAGAAGAAAAAAACAAAAAGACGGAAGACCGCCTCGTCGCTAAAGAGGGCCTCCTTGATAAGCGCCAGACAGATATCGATAAAGAGGTAGAGGAAATGAAGCTTCGCATCGAAGATTTGCGCAAAAAGAAAGAAAGAATCGATGCTGTAGAAGGAGAAAAGCGCGCAGAGCTTGAGAAGATCGCAAGGCTTTCAGAAGAAGATGCGCGCGCGAGCTTGCTTTCAATCATAGAAAAGAAAAATGAAGAAGATTTGCTCGTGCGAATGCGCAAGCTTGAGACGAGCTCAAACGAGACGCTAGAAAGAAAAGCCCGAGAAATCCTCACTACATCTATCCAGAGATTAGCTAATTCTGTATCTCCAGATATATTCACAACTTCTGTAAACATTCCTAACGATGAAATTAAGGGCAAAATCATCGGCAAAGAAGGCCGCAATATCAAGGCTTTTGAGCGTGAAACGGGCGTAGAAGTGATCGTGGATGATACTCCGGGCGCTATTACAATCTCTTGCTTTGATCCTGTACGTCGAGCAGTGGCGCGCCTTGCGCTCGAGAATCTGATTCTCGATGGTCGCATCCAGCCAGCAAAAATTGAGAAGGAAATCGAAAAAGCAAAAGAAGATATAAACAAAATTATAAAAGAAAAAGGCGAGCAAGCAGCGCTTGAATGCGGAATATTTAATCTTGATCCGCGAATTCTTGCGATAGTTGGCCGCCTCTATTTCCGCACAAGCTATGGCCAAAATGTCTTGCAGCACTCTATAGAGATGACACACATTGCAGGAATGATCGCCGAGGAGCTGGGAGCGGACGTAGCGGTAGCAAAAGCCGGAGCCCTTGTGCACGACATCGGCAAGGCTCTGGATCATGAGGTGCAAGGCACACATGTAGACATCGGAAGGCGCATCCTCCAGAAATTTGGCGCAAGCGAAGCTATTGTGAAGGCAATGGAAGCTCATCATGAGGAATACCCGTACGAAACTCTCGAATCCCGCATCGTACAGGCCGCCGACTCTATTTCAGGCAGCCGCCCAGGAGCTAGAAGGGATAGCGTAGAAAATTACATAAAGAGATTGGCGGACCTTGAGGCTATAGCGAATGGGTTCAAGGGTGTAGACAAATCTTATGCCCTGCAGGCTGGCCGCGAAATCCGCGTATTTGTGACACCAAGTGCCGTTTCAGACCTAGAAGCACACGATATTGCTAGAGAAATCGCCAAAAAGATCGAAGCAGAGCTCAAATATCCTGGAGAAATCAAAGTGACGGTGATCAGAGAGAACAGAATCATCGAAATTGCGAGGTAGCAATCTCTCCCTGTCAATAGTTTGCGCTCCAAAATGCTTGGTATATAATGGTTTCAAGTAGGAAGGTACTCTTACTAACCATTACAAAAATAATTTTTGCAAAAAAATGAATAAGCAAAGTATCGTAGAAGCAGTGCACAACGTTCTCAGCGGCACAAAGGTGCAAGCAGAATCTGTAGTTGATACTGTGATCGAATCAATCGTCAAATCTTTAAAGAAAGGCGATGAAGTTTCTATCGCAGGCCTCGGAATCTTTTCTGTAAAGGATCGCAAAGCGAGAATGGCTCGCAATCCTCGCACAGGAGAATCTGTAAAGGTAGCTGCTACAAAAGTGCCAAAGTTCCGCGCAGCAAAGGCCCTCAAGGACGCAGTAAAATAATCGTTTCGTATACTAACAAAAAATCCCGCTACTCTGCGGGATTTTTGTTTTCTTCCAGAGCTTCATCAATAGCTTTCTGCAATGCTTTTAATTCTTGTGGAGTCTTCTCGCGAAAAACAATCTCCTCTTCAGGATTTGGTGGAATTTCTGCTGGTTGTTCGAAACTATTTTCTTTAAACATTTTTGGTGCGGGCAGAGGGAATCGAACCCTCGACTCGTCCTTGGCAAGGACGTATTCTACCACTAAACCATGCCCGCAAAATGATCAGAAAGACGATTGTAGCATAAAAATCATTTTTTCAAAACGGCTGTTATAATAGAGCCACATGAGCCCAGAAGCTGCAAAAGCTATAGCATCCCTAATTGCTTCTGTTATGGCTTTCCTTGGATGGGGTGCAAATGATTATGTGAAATATGTGCCGGTGGAAATTCAAGCAAATTCTACATCCTCCGCCGTAGTAACGGCACCTCCATCAAGAAAGGAATCGAAGCCAAAGAAACCAAAAATAATTTCGAAGCAACCAATCGTAAAGAAAATTTCAAATCCTAAAGTCACAGCAGCTCCCTCTCCTTATGAAGGAGAGGGCTGGGGTGAGGTGAATCCTGTCGTCAACATCCTCTGCTCTCTTCGCACAAGCAACACCCTAGAGCAATACACCGGGAGCGGCGTGGTGATAGATCCCTCTGGAGTGATCATCACGAACGCACATGTAGCAGAGCATGTGTTGCTCGCCGAAAGCGGGCGCGAAAGCTGCCAAATACGCACAGGCTCGCCAGCAAAGAATGCATACAAAGCAAAAGTGATTTATCTCCCTGACGCATGGATCGGATCAAATAGAAATAATTTATCAGCACAAAGTTTGATAGGCACAGGAGAAAACGATTACGCTATTTTAATTATCACAGAGCGCACAGCAATTGATGCGCCGAACGTGCCGCTCTTATATTTATCTCTTAGTGAAAAATCTGCGGCATCAGGAGATGCAATCACCCTCGCTGGATACCCCGCAAATTTTGGAAACGCTTCTCTTCTTGATACTGCTTTGTATCTTCTTCAAAAGCCTTCGAGCATAAAAAGTGTTTTCGGATTTTCTGGGAGTGGAAATGATGTGATCGACACTTCTGCCACACCCCTCGCCGAGCGTGGCTCATCTGGCGGCGCGATTATAGATTCAGACGGCAAGCTTCTCGGCATTATGGATTCTGTGATACGCGACAATTTTTCCAGCCAAAATGCGATCCAAGGAATCAGCATTTCTTATATCAAAAATTCTATTCAAAATAATACGGGCAAAACTTTGAACTCATTCATAGATAATGCTGCGAGCGAAGCAAAAAGCTTTGAGGCAAATAAAGTACAGTATCTGTCATCAATGCTCACACAAGGTTTGTGAAACAGCCTGAATGCTCTATATTTTCTGTGAAACTATAGAAATAGCCTTATCGAAGTCATCACCGTCTGCCATTTTATTTCTCTTCTCATATCCGCATTTTTCGCATTTGTGTGTCAGCACATATTCGTTTTTTTCTTTCTCAAATTTTATCGGCTTCATCATACCTCCGCATTTAGCGGCACGATCACCCGGATCTATATCTACGTGCTTGCTCCACAAACATTTCGGACAATGATTTGTAAATCCGTTTCCCTCTACATGTGTCCCACATTTCTCGCACACAAAATCCTCTTTATTTTTTATGAATTTAGACATTATTATCTTTAAGCCATTTGCGCACTTTACTTCTATATTCTTTCGAAGCTTCTTCATTCTGGCTAATGCTATGCCCCGCATCTTCCATAACAATATGAGTAAGATGATCTTTATCTTCGATCGCATCTATATAGTTCTGAATAGTCTCATGCGGGACTGTTTCATCTTTACCAGATTCTACAATCATAACTTTACCCTTGAATCCAAAAAGTGCTTCTAGTGATTTGGTTTCATTCCAGCTTATATTTCTTCGACGCCAATCTGATATCGCATTCATATCGTCCAATGATCGAGGTGTATCGAAACCCAGATCCGGATAATTTGCAGGCGCTCTCAAAACAAGATTTTGTACTTTCCTATCTGCGCTAAGCAGCGCTGATAAATATCCGCCGAAGCTACTGCTAATCACAGAAATTTTTTCTTTGTCTATACGCGAATCGCTGGCAAGGAAATCATATGCCGCTAATGCATCAGAAAGAAATTCCTCTCTAGAAAATGAATCTGCTTCTACTCCAGAATCTCCATGGCCTCTCAATTCAAACGTCAGCGCAACAGACCCATCTTCTGCCAATTGTCTCGCCAGTTCAAAATCTTTTTCTTGTCTGCTTTTCCAGCCATGAATAAAAAGCGTGCCAGGATTTTTATCTAGAATTTGCGCTGGCAGAAAAAGCCGGCCTTCAAGATTTAGCTCGACGCTTTTGATTTCTACTTTTTCTTCTAAGGGAGAAGCGAGGTTGTCCAGATTTTCATTCATAAATTTAATTATTTCGCTCGTGCTTCAAAGCTTCAATAAGGGATGAGGCGAATCTGTTTACCAGAAACGCAGATCTCTTCTCAATCTTATTTGAGGCGATCGCAATACTATATGGGAAAATAAGTTTGAACAAGCGAGGAACATTTACTTCGATATTGTAATTAGGCTGAGGCACAGTATCGATGAGCAAAAAATCATCCTTGCTCTTCAGATCCGATAGTGAAATGCCTGTGCCTTTGTATACGAGTGATTCTTCCTTTTCATTAAATGAATACACCCCTGCGACGAGCGGCAAAAGCATTCTCGGAATTTCTTTGGGAGAAAAGCTTATATGAGAATACCCGGCTCGCTTCTTCAGTGCAGTATTCACTTTTTCAAAATCAAATTCAAGATGTATGCCGAGATGGGATGCTAGGTGAAAAAATTCTAGCGGAGGATTTTTGAGCTCGAGCATCGAAAGAGAATGCAATAGAAGAGAGCCAGTAAATCTAGGATTACACTCTATCGCAAAAATATCCTGTCTGTTTTTGTCGAACAAAAAATCTATTCCGAAGATTCCTCTATATCCGCCCTGATACAAATGAGCGCCGATTTTTTCTACTATATCCTGAGCCTTGATTTCTGTTTCTTCATTCCACATTTTAAATTCGAGATCATTGCCGAAAAATATTCCATTATTTGGAATGCTTTGTAATGATTCTGGCACATCCACTAATTGGAGCTGGAGCGGGCCCGAGATCGTGCCCTGATCCATAGCGCATCCGAGCATAGATGTGGAGTATCCGTCTATGAATTGAGTGACCACCACCTGCTCGAAATCCGGCTTCTGCTTGAAGGCAAAAAGTGCGTGCTCAAAATCCTCTCTTTTGTGTACAAAGAAAGTACCTTCATTTCCTCCCGTTTCTTTGTCTCCTCTTTGTATAACAAACGAACCTGAGAATTCCTGACGCAAAGCATCGAAAGAAGAATTGAAAAAATCTTCTCTGAAATAAGATTTGGATTTGGGGCTCGAAATTTCTAATCTCTTCAGAAGTTCTCGAAAGCTACTCTTATACTTCACTTCTTCACAGATCTTGGGATCATTCCCTATAAAAGGCAAATTGAGCTCTCTAAGCGTACGCACCAGATCGTCCGTCATAGTGTAAAACATCAGCCGCGTAGACGGATCAATGCTCCTGAGGAAGCTTTTGAATGCAGGAGATTTTACTAAAAAGCTAGTGCCATGTACTCGCTTTGCTATTGCAGGATCCATATCCTCAAGCACATGCATTTTTGTGTACTGCTCTATCACATCCACATCACTCGATCTCTTGGCAGAATATATAGAATAATTATCTAAGAAAAATGCCGGTATGATCCGGGTATATGGCGTGATCCCCACCGAAAGAATCGGTGTCTTACTCATTTCGTTTATGGCGCTTTCGATATTAGGGATGAGATGCTGCCAATCAGAATATTTGTATGGATTGCTTTTCATTGATAGCTAGATTATACAATAAAAAACAAGGGAACCCGTGAGGATTCCCTTGTTGATTTCGCTGTAGTTTAGAGTTTCGTGTTACAGCACACGGACCGCTGTGGCTTTGAGACCATTGGCCCTGAATGCGACCGCGCTCATCGGCTCAAGCACCGGAAATTCCCGGCGAAAAGCAGCCGACACTCCATCCTGTGTTTCCACTTGGTTGAAGTGAACGAAGACCATTTCACCGTCTTCGTTGATGATATTCCCGCAGCCGATCACGAGGTTGAAGTAGGCCACGTGACCCACCTGCCAACCCTTGTTGGCCAGATCCATCGGCAGAAAAGCATGGGTATCCTTCCTCTCAGCAACGACGCAGTCAGACAAACGCTCGGAAGCGTTGTTCTGGAGAGCGTAGTCAATGAGCTTCGGGCCCATGGTCTGAAACGTACCCAGGTAATCGAAACCAGGGTATGCATCCTCGGTGCGTGCAGGCACAACCGTAGCGACCGTGCCACTCACTTCCTCGTAGTCGAGGTTGAGCTCTTCTGCCTTCTTCTTGGTTGTGCGCACGATTTGCCCCGAATGAATCTCCTGAAGAGCCACCCAGAACTGACCACGGCGAGTGGTCACCGAGACCTGGAGCTGCATGAAGATTCCGTCCTCTCGGAGGAACACGACATCGCAGTTGTCCTTGCCACGCTCGCGAGTGTGAGGATTCGCACCCTCCCACTTGACCTTGACGTTGAGCCCAGGCAGCGTCTGCTGCGAAGCCACAGTCATGTCACCTTGGAAGTGCAGAACGTGCACCCCTTCAGCTGGTGCCGCGACGAACCACAGATTGATCTGATCGGGATGAATGCCCTGAGGAAGCTTGGCACGAATGTTGGTCACGCCGTCTTCGACGCGAACGAATTCGAGGCCTTGCATGGGTTGAAGGTTTTCTTCTCCCCCCACAAAACACTTGACCCGGACAGACATCTTGCCGAAGAGAACGCTCTCCCAGGCAAAGCTGTCTTTCCGCACAGGCGGCGTCCACTGACGCTTTTCTTCCGGTGCAGATTTCGGCTGATGACCTTCCTCGCTTTGAAGCTGGCGAAGGGCTTCAGCCAAGCTGACCAATCCTTTTTTCTGTTTGGTAGTTTGCATAGGTATGTTTCGGTTGTCTTTCGGTGTTTCTGAAATGCCTGCGCAAACCACAATGGTTTTGACGCAGCAAAAATGCTCTCAATATCCTTAATTAAGGCCATTTTTGCTGCGTCATTTACTCTAAACTGTCAAAGTCCTAATCTCCCTTAATTATATCACAAAATAGCCTAAAGTCAAGCACAAAAATAGGGGCAGACGATTTGAACGTCTGCCCCCTTATTCATCCAAGTTTCTTGCCCAAATCCTCAAATGAACCGAGCGTCTGACCTTTGAGCTTTGTCAGATCTGCTGGCTTTGCAGGATCTGCCAGAGTTGGCAGCGCAGCTTTCACTTCTGCATCCTTCTCTCTGGTAATGTGCACCCCTCTGAACCCAGCCCTGTACAGAATCGCTCCTGCTTGGGGATGAGTAGGATCAGAACGTTCCCACGTAATCAGCGGACGCCCGCGGAAATGAAGGAGTGTCGAGGAAACAACATGTCCTTTCTGATAATCATACCGCGGCCGCAAGCCCTCTTCCTTTTTCACGAGATGAGGTGCCACATCTTCTAGCACTTTCGGGCCGATTGATGTGACCATGCTGACCAGAGCGAAAGCGTAGCCGTTTCCACTACCGTCGATATCGAATGGAAGCCCAACAATGAGAGCAGGGCTGTCCGACACCACCGAAGTGTTACTCAGCTTACGATTACCGCCTTTGCCATTCCGGTATCCTTTACCTTCTTGGACAAAGACGTGCTCAACGAGCCCCGAAGTAATCGCACGGATCATCTCCTTGCGGTCTCCAGAAGAAATGAGCTCTTCTTTCTTGAAACACTCACTGACTCGCCCTCTGATTTCGCGAGCACGACGCAGGCTCTTGGCGTGGATACCGTTATCCATGATCCACTTACGATCTTTCTTTTCACACAGCTTATAAATTTCAAGCTGTGCAATCAGATCAGATTCGCGCTCTGTGTTACAGAGATCTCTCCACGGGCCTTTTCGATCGGTGATACCACCGGCCTCAAGGATCGCAGCGATTGTGATCATGTCACTCAGGACACCACGCTTTTTTGCCTCCACGAGCATACGCCCGTATTGAACAGACAGAGGGAATTCCTCCACTTGTCTTCCGATATCTGTCACCTTACCGTTTTCGTCCAAGCAACCCAGAAGTTTCAGACTTTCCTTTGCTTCATGAATTGCGTGCGGCTCAGGTTGATGAAAGAACTGGAGCGTTTCGGCATCCAGCCCCACAATTGCAAGCCGCAGCACGGTGTGACCAAGAAGCGACCGCATGATTTCTGCCTTTGGGAATTCGAGACGAGTCTCATCATCCTTGGGGCAATAATCAATATAGATCCCGCCAGCGCATCTGCCAGCACGGCCTCGGCGTTGAGCGGAATCTGCGAACGAAATAGGCTTCAGCCAAAGGCCTTCCACTCCGTCCACCACTTCTTTGCGCTTTTCCATACCACAATCCACAACAGCTCGGACATCCGAGATAGTAATGGAAGTCTGTGCGACATTTGTCGCGACAATGCACTTGGGCTTTCGATAAGACTCGAAGCAGCGAGCCTGAGCCTCAGGAGTAAGCTCCGAGTAGAGCGGCAAAATAACGGCTTCGACACCGGTATTCCTAAGCTCTTCACAGAAATCGTCCACCTCTCCTTTTCCTGGCATGAACACCAAAGTGTTGACAGGATATTTGAGAAGAGTGACAACGTCCGCAAGCATGTCTCCTGAAGGAGTGGCATCATGGATAGGATGCATCCTCCCTGGCACATCGATAATCGGTGCACCGCCGAAGTAGTCCGAGAGCTTTGCAGCTTCGACCGTCGCGCTCATGAGCACGACCTTGAGTGTCTTGTCTTCCCCCAGACGCGTCTTGATGAACGCGACCAAAGTTTCGATGTTGACATTCCACTCATGTACCTCGTCGATAACGAGCACGGTGTTGGGTTTGCGCTTGCCCAGAAGCTCGTTGACGAGCGCGAGCCCGTCTGTAACGAATAAGCAACGCGTTGTCGCGCACTTCTTCTGTTCAAATGCAGTTTGATACCCGACCATTCCGCCGATATTCGAGCCCCATTCATATGCGACTCGTTCGGCGACCGTTCTAGCTGGAAGCCTCCGCGGCTGTGTCACCACAACCTCGAATCCTTCCTGAAGTAGGAATTGAGGCACTTGCGTGCTCTTACCTGCTCCCGTTTCGGCCACAATAATCGTGACCTGATTTTCCTTTATGGTCTTCAGGAGTTCTTTCCTGAAGCCAGCTATCGGTAGTTCAATTTTTCTCATCTGCGTGGGGCAACCCCCTGTTTGGTGTTGTACCTCTCGTAGATTTGAATTGTTTGCGAGAAGTGTCCTAGGCACAAAAAAATGCCCAAAATACTTCTCGCAAAAGAAACTTGGATGTCAAAGATCCCTTTGGATTATTATATCACTAATATTGCTTTCCGTCAAACAAAATCTAATACAAGTATTTACCTCGGTCTTAGCCCTTCTTTCACTAGTGCAATGATTTTTTCATGCGGAATTTTGGTAGGCGGAATGTCGCTTGCCGTCATTGAGCCGTTGAATCCAATATCGTGAGAATGCCCAAGGTACCACTCTGGGATTCCTTCCACAATTCCCTCTTTCGAAAGCACCTCTTCGTCTTTATGAAAAATTCTGCCGCCATAATGCTGCTCGGCCATACGCAGGAGCACGAACACAAAAGTGAGATCCAGATTCGCTGGGCGTCGAGTGAATATCGCAGTGTTGCCACGGCTTGAGAATTGCACCACGATGTCTGCGCCCTTATTTCGCGCGCATTTGTTCATCTCTTCGTTGTCTGATGTGATGCTAGCAAGCGTAATAGGCGCGCCATATGGCCCCACAATTTTTTCGATCTTGCCTTTCGATTCAAATTCCATTTCTGCGTCTTTGAATCTTTTGTCTTGAAATTTAATCGCTTCTTCCGCAAAGGAGATCCACCAAGCCAGATCTTTGTAATCTTGTGATTTAAGCAAAGCAAAAGTGCTTTCAAGAGTGGGCCGTTGCCACTTGCCTTTCATTTCTTTCCATAATCTTTCCGCTTCTGTATTTTCTTTTGTGTTTCCTGCCAGAGATTCCCATTTATTTTTTTCGCTAATGTATTCCGCATAATATGCATCCTCCGCCCATTTCGAAATCTTTTCTTGATCCTCCGAAAATTGATGAAGGAATTTAATTATCATCGGCAGCTCATTCTTTACTTTGGTGCCTTTTAAATCCTCGGATTTTACAAACGTCAGGATTTTCTGGAGCCCCGGATCTTTATCAATCCCAAGAGATTTGGCCACAAGCGTGGCGCAGCATTCCCCTTCTGTGCGATTTTTTTGGCTCGTGGCATGCTCGTCGAATTCTCCACCGCCAACGCCGAGGAAAATAGTGTCTGGGAAATCATTCGCCGTTTTGCCTCCTCCAATTTCGCCCGTGCGCATGAAGCTCACGCTCGCCTGCCTCACTCCCAAGAATTTCTGCTCACCTTCTGGAAATTTGCGCAGCATCATAAGCGCCACAAGCTCATCAGCATGCGGCCTATTATGAGTGATGATTTTAGAAACCATATCGGGGCGCAGGGATTTGAACCCTGACTGAATGCTCCCAAAGCATTTATGCTACCGTTACACCACGCCCCGTTTTCGAACTTCAGCATTCTAGCATAAATACGAAGCCACCGAAAGGATATTTGACATAATTCCATATATCAAGCAGAATCAAAAAACCTTAGGCTTCGCCTTGGGTCTTTACCGGAAGACGCCGGTTTGTACATTAAATGTAAGTAATCCTAATCTTGGCCTTAGCAAACCTCTGTGACAAGCAGATGCGTAAGCTTCGCGCCAGATATGTGATGAAAGGCAAAACAATGAAACTCATAAGCATCCTGTTAACCCCGTGGCACCAGTATTGTGCACACGTTGAGAAGCAAAGAGTCGCAACTCACGAAAAGGTCGAGGCTGAAAGAAAGCGCAGGGAGCTGCAAAGAGAAAAGCTCCTTCTGCACCCCACTGCCGTTTACATACGGCGTTCAGACGGGGCTCACACTAGCCTGGAAAGCAAAGTGATGAGGTACCTTTCCAAGGCAGGAGTTGTGATTCATCACGTATCTCTGGATTATCTGGAGCGAGTTGCCAGAGGAAGCACAGAGGTCCAAAAAGGCACTCGCGTACTCATCGGCAGATTCTGGCAAGACAGAAACCACGATCTGGATGGATGTGATTATCGGCTGATAGGAGCTGATGGCACATCACGCATTCTTTGGGCAAATCGCTTGGAATGCGACATCAAATTCTCCGGCGACACCGGCGACAAACTTGCCGGCATGATCCTGAATGATCTGCTCTACAATTTGAGCCACGTAGAGCTAATCTAAAGCCTCACCCACCCTACATCCCATGGATAGTAGGGCTTTTTTATACCTATTCGGGCAACAATTCGTTGTCGATGAGTTTCACACGAGCCTTTTTGGATTCCATGTCTATTTGCACTACGCAGATATCAAACTGCCAATCCATGTCTTTATAGGCTTTTAGCATCAAGAACGACTGTATTACCCTACCCAGCTTCTTGAGCTTCCAAGGATGCACATTCTCCGCTGCGTTGTAATTTTCACGTGAAACGGCCTTTACCTCCACAAAATGAAGCCTATTAGCCTTCTTGGCCACAATATCGATTTCCCCATACGGCTTCCAGTAGTTCTTATGCAAAATCTCAAATCCCTTCCCTTTTAGGTACATTTCCGCTATATCTTCGCCCAATTTGCCCGTTTTGTTGCCTATTATTGGCTTGTCCTTTAGCATGTCTTTTATAAAATACGGCTCCTGACCTGACCCGCAACAGTTTCACGTGAACCATTACCTAAAGCATAGCACAACAGGCCAAATTTATTCACATATTTATCCACCGTTTTTCACGTGAAACTCGATATCTTATATTCGGAACGTTTCACTAGGAAACGTTTTTAAGGGGATAGCCTTATAAAATCATGTCTTTTTAATAATATCTATATTTTGCAAGCTATTTATGCTGTTTTACAGCCAAAAGTATTGACTTTTAGGCAATGTCTTATACACATATCCCCTGGGTTATCCACAGTTTTGTTGATAAATAACGAGTTTTGAAAGCCAACAAAGACAGGAAGTAAAAGACACTGATTTATATGCACCCAGAGGGACTCGAACCCCCAACGACAGTTCCGAAGACTGTTGTGATATCCATTTCACTATGGGTGCTCACACATGAAGCATAGCTTTAAATTTCAAAATCTCAAAGCTTTGTGTTAGTATGCTTCGTAAAGCGGGCATGGTTTAGTGGTAGAATGACTGCCTTCCAAGCAGTAGACTAGGGTTCGATTCCCTATGCCCGCAGAGTTTTTAAGATCTTCAATACATGAACATCCCAAAAGAGGTAAAGCTAGTCACAGACACGCTCGAAGGAGCAGGATTTGAGGCGTACCTCGTGGGAGGCTGCGTGCGCGATATTGTTCTGGGCCGAAAACCTAAAGATTGGGATGCAACGACGAATGCCAAGCCTGAGGATATCGTAAAGCTATTTCCAAATACTTTTTATGAAAACGATTTCGGCACCGTCGGTATTGTGAATGAAGGGGAGAACATAGACCCGTCACTCAAGGTAGTGGAAGCGACACCGTATAGGATAGAAGGAAAGTACAGCGATAAGAGGAGGCCAGATGAAGTAACATGGAGCGACAATCTGCTAGACGACCTCAAACGTCGGGATTTTACGATCAACGCTATTGCATTGCGTATAAAAAATGGAAAGGAAGAAATAATCGATCCTCATGATGGCCAAGCCGATTTGAAGAGCAAAACTCTACGAACAGTAGGGAATCCTCACGAGAGATTTGCAGAAGATGGGCTGCGTATTTTACGAGCGATAAGAATTGCAACTGAACTTGATTTTGAAATAGAAAAAGAAACACTAAATGCTATAGAAGCGCAAGGAAACTTGCTGCAAAATATTTCTGCCGAAAGAATCCGGGATGAATTCATCAGGATTTTAGAATCAGATAGGCCAGCGGCGGGAATGATGATATGCCAAAAAACCCATATTTTAGAGCATTTTTTGCCGGAAGTGCTAGAGGGCGTGGGCTGCGGCCAAAACAGCGCACATGCGTTTGATGTGTTTACTCATCTTATGAAGACACTCGAGCACGCAGGCAAAAAGAAATTTTCGCTTGAAGTGCGCCTAGCTGCGCTGTTTCATGACATCGGAAAGCCGCCAACAAAGAGGCCAAGCAAAAAAACAACGGAGCCGACATTTTATGGCCATGATGTGGTGGGCGCGCGTATCACAGAAAAGATTTTGAATAGATTGAAATTCCCAAAAAAGATTATTGAAAACGTAGTGAAGCTCGTGCGCTGGCATATGTTCTTCTCTGATACAGAGACAATCACACTCTCTGCCGTGCGCCGCATGGTGCGCAACGTTGGCGAAGAGAACATCTGGAAGCTAATGGATGTGCGCACTTGCGATCGGATTGGCACAGGAAGGCCCAAGGAAAGCCCGTACAGGCTCCGCAAATATCATTCGATGATAGAAGAGGCAATGAGGAATCCGATCTCTGTGACGACGCTCAAGGTAAACGGCGCAAGGATTATGGAACTCGGGAATCTGGCTCCGAGCCCAAAGATCGGGCAAATCCTGCACATACTACTCGAAGAAGCGATAGATGAGCCGGAAAAAAATACAATTGAGTATATGGAAAATCGCACTAAAGAGCTTGCCAAGCTTCCTGACGCAGAACTGAAAAAGCTAGGCGATAAAGCAAAAGAGAAAAAAGAAGCTATTGAAGAAAAAGAAATAGGGGAGATCAGAAAGAAGCATTTTGTAGAATAGACAAAGACCGCTTCCGCGGTAACAGCCTACAAGGCCAAAAGCGCAAAAGCGGTCTTAAATTAGGAGTGATTCCTTAATAAAGAACAAGGGTCAGCTAGATTGCAAGGGGTTAGCGTTTCAAAAAGTCAGTACCTCATGCGAGGTTAAATATAATTGAGAAATCGCAACGTTTTGCAATCAAGATAATCTTGATTAATATTAGAGAACCTTCTCAAAGAACTAATCGTGCGCTTATATGAAAGATATTTATTTGCGCTTCTGAAAGTATTATACGCTCTGTAAAAGACACGTAAAGGACAAAGGTGGGGATAACTCACAATCAATGTCCTTTATAGAATTTATTTTAGCTCTAAAGTCACTGGACAATGATCTGAGCCCATTACAGAGGGCAGGATTGTTGCTTTTTTGACACGTTTCACGATTTCACTCGATACAAAGAAATAATCTATACGCCAGCCCACGTTTCTCGCCCGAGCATTACTCCATACAGACCACCACGTATAATTTTCGCCCTTTTTGTTGAACATTCTGAACGTATCTGTGTATCCAGCCTTTATTATCTTATCCACACCCTCTCGCTCTTCTATTGTATAGCCGTGATCTCCTTCATTTGCCTCTGGGTTGGCCAAATCGATAGGGGTATGTGCCACATTAAGGTCACCGCAGAAAATCACAGGCTTTTTCTTCTCTAACTTCTTGCAATATGCGAGGAATGCTGGATCCCACACCCTGTGTCGGAGTGCAAGCCTGCTCAAATCCGGCTTTGCATTCGGCGTATACACGTTTACTACATAAAAATCCTTCATTTCCAAGGCGATTACACGACCCTCCGTATTTGGATCTCCATACGAATCGTCTGCTAGGCCAAATTTCTTGCAAATATCCTGTGGAAATCCGATAAGCACAGCCAAAGGCTTAGCCTTTGTGAATATCGCAGTGCCGCTATAACCTTTTTTGCGTGTAGAAGAATTCCAATACTCTTCATATTCAGGCAAATCGATCACAGCCTGACCCTTTTCAGCCTTAGTTTCCTGCAAGCACAAAATATCTGGCTTGTATTTCTCAATAAATGGCAAAAATAGCCCTTTATTATGCACAGCCCTGATTCCGTTCACGTTCCATGAGATGAGTTTCATGAAATTAAGTATAGACCACGGCAAATAGTTGTCCACTTTTTTGCTTTACAAAATAGGGAAGCAGGAATAATATGCAATTCCAGTTCCGCTCTTAAAACCCACCTTCATAAACGAGCGGGTCAAATACTCGATACCACGTCCATGAACCAAATCATCCAACGCACGCCTCATCGCATGCAACATCAGCAGACCGGCAACGGCATCGGTACCTTCGACGCATCCGTGCATCGCGCACTCGAAGCGGAAGCCGAAGCTGCGCTCAAAAGCCCCGACAAGACGCACAGCTTCACCCCTCCGGGATGGATCGCTGACATGTGTCGCAGTGCAGCAGGCAATGGTCTGGGTGAAAAACTCAAAGAGACCTATGGGCTCACGAAAGTCTCCGTTTCTGGTGACCAGATCAAAATGGTGGCATAGGCTACCAATTTCAAAAGATAGTATATTCACCAAGCTTCGGCGAGGTGAATTTTTTTATCTTTTTGAATGAAATTTTTTATGAATATCGTGCAGATGCTTATCTGTAAGGTGCGTGTACACTTGCGTCGTTGCGATATTTGCATGCCCGAGGAGCATCTGCACAGAGCGCAGATCCGCGCCGTTACGCAGCAAATCCGTTGCAAAACAATGGCGGATTACGTGCGGCGTCACTTTCTTACTGATACCTGCTTTGATCGCATAATGCTTTACGATCCTTTCTATTGACCGCGTGGTTAGCCCTTCGCCTTCTTTTTTTGCCCTCTCATTTCCTACTTTTACAAACAGCGCATCATCCATATCTTTTCGCAGTGCTAAATATTCTCTGAGTAATTTTTTGGATTCATCCGAGAGGAACACCACGCGCACCTTGCCGCCCTTGCCGCGGATTGAAAGCTCGTCCGACGCCAGATCTATTTCCTGCGAGAGCGCGCAAAGCTCTGATACGCGAAGGCCAGTAGAGAAAAATAATTCCAAAATAGCTTTGTCGCGCGCCTTTTTGAGAGGATCTTTCTCATTATCAGGAGCCGCGAACAATCTTTTTAATTCATCTGGCGAAATCAAATCCAAAGATCTTTCGCTCACCTTGGCAAGCTCGATCGTTTCTGCCGCAAGCGTCTTTACTTGCCTTTTGGCCATGTATTTTAGAAATGCACGCAAAGCGATCAGATAATAATTTTGTGTCTTTTTCTGCAGAGTGTCGCCCGTCTTTTTATTATTCCCTGTACTTTGGCGATTCAGCCATAATCTATATTCTCGCACCACTTCTTCGGTAATATCTTTTGGATCTGTAAGCTTTGTGTGCGAAAGAAATAGATTTATATAGCGATCGTAATTAGCGATAGTGTTCAGCGCTCTACCTTTTTCTATTTCTGTATGTTCTAAGAATTGCCGTTTGAGATCTTGGAGATTCATGTGATACAATTTTAGCATGCATAATCCAGAACAGCCTCCAAGACTTGAGGCACAAAATAATACGCCTGAGCAAAATCCGAATAATCACACGACTCCAGAAAATCAGAATCATGAAGCGCACGATCCTCATGGCGAAGAAAAGAAATCTGGCAAGATAGCAGGCGCCGCAAAAGGTGCAGCAGTAGTAGGCGCAGGAGCTCTGGGCATGGTCGCAGCCGGAGCTGTAGGGCTTGTAAAATTATATGCCAAAGAATTTGGATTTGATTTGGGGGGCAAAAGTGGAGGATCTCATGGTAAAAGCAGTCACGGAAGCGGAAGTCATGGCAAGTCTCACTCAAAACCTCATTAAGATTGCATTTTAGGGGCTTTCGTGCTACAATGGCCCCATGCTTACAAAGAGCAAAAAGATCAAAGTAATCAAAGATTTGCAGACCCACGAGGCCGACACTGGCTCTCCGGAGGTGCAAATTGGCATTTTGAGCAGGCGAATTGAAGAGCTTGCAGGCCATTTGAAGAAGCATAAGAAAGATAATCATTCTCGAAGAGGCCTTCTCCAGCTTGTAGCTGATAGGCAGAAGCACATGAAGTATCTTCAGAAGAAAGATGCTAAGCGCTACAGCGTTGTAGTGAAGAAGCTCGAATTGAAAAAGAAGTAAAAGATTTTTTAAGTTTCGTTAGTATTTATTTTTATAATCGTGGCAAATCTGCAAGTTTGCAGGGGCCCAAATCATTTATATGTCAGTAATCAAACATAAAGAGCAGCGCGTAGGAGTATTTATCGATACCCAGAATCTATATCACACAGCCAAAAACCTTTACCATGCAAGGGTAAATTTCGGAGCGGTGCTAAAAGACATCGTAGAAAGCCGCTCGCTAATCCGTGCGCTTGCCTACGTGATCACCACAGAAGCAGGGGATGAGAGAGCATTTTTCGATGCGCTTACAAAAATCGGGATAGAGACGAAGACAAAAGATCTGCAAATATTCGCCGGCGGATCCAAAAAAGCTGATTGGGATGTGGGCATGGCGGTGGATGCAATACAGATGGCTCCAAAGCTAGACGTGGTGGTAATAGTATCAGGAGACGGAGATTTCATCCCATTAGTCCATCACCTGCAATCCATCGGATGCCAAGTAGAAGCGGCATCTTTCGGCAAATCCACTTCTATGAAGCTAAAGGAAGCAGTGGATGAATTCATCGATCTCGACGAAAATCCTCGTAAATACCTGCTCGGTGGCGCAAGCGGCGCATCCGCAACCCCTCGCGCTTCCCGAGGCCGCGCGCAAGTAGCCGACAATAGCGATATCGAAGCAATGCTCAAGGAAGAAGGCGAGGCTCTCTAAAACCTTTCATAAATATTGTCTAATAGAGCTTTTCGTGCTTAAATGAGCGCATTATAAGCGTAGTCTTTACATATAGGTTTGAAGCCAAGAGCGCTTCAGATTTGAATTGTGAAGGCTACTAAACAAGTAGCAACATGCATTCAAAAGAATACACACTAGACGTAGCGGGATTTCCGCTTACGGCCACGTTTACAGACCTTGCTGATCAGGCAGCGGGATCCGTAATTATTTCTTATCGGGACACAGCTCTCCTGGCAACAGCTGTGATGGGCAAGAAAGATAAGGATTCAGACTTCTTTCCGCTCGTTGTGGATTTCGAGGAAAGGTTCTACGCTGCGGGCAAAATCCTAGGCAGCCAGTTCATCAGAAGGGAAGGCAGGCCATCAGACGAAGCGATCCTTTCTGGCCGCGTGGTAGATCGCACAATCCGCCCGCTTTTCGATCATAGAATTCGCCGCGATATACAGGTAGTGATCACTATGCTCGCTCTAGGAGACGCAGAGCCCGATACACTGGCTGTGATAGGAGCATCTCTCGCGCTCACTACTTCTAATATTCCTTGGAGAGGGCCAGTATCAGGAGTGCACATCGGAAAGATTGGAGAAAAGTTTGTAATAAATCCATCATATGCAGATCTATCGGATGCCCATTTCGAAATGGATCTCACAGCTTGCGGAAAGGAAGCGCACATCACGATGATCGAGACAGCTTCAAAAGAAATCTCAAATGAAATCGCTGGCATGGCGCTTGATATGGCCATGGCAGAAATCGAGAAAATACAAGCATGGCAAAATGAAATCATAAAATCAGAGGGAAAAGAAAAGACGGTGCTCGAATTCAAGAAATCCCCAGAAGGAATGGAAGCTTTGTTTGAAGAAAAAATAGCTGGCAAATTCTATGATGCAATATTCGCAGGCCCAGGCAAAGGCCCAATGCACGAGCTTATCGGAGAGTGGCTGAAAGAGTATGAAGCGAAATTTCCAGAAGAAAACACGCACTTTGCGCTAAATTATTTTGAAGATAAAGTAAACGATCTGATTCACAAAGAGGCGATAGAGAAAGGCAAGCGCCCTGATGGAAGAGCGCTGGATGAAGTGCGCCCACTATTTGCAAAAGCAGGAGGTATTTCCAAGATGCTCCACGGATCAGGAGTATTTTACCGAGGAGGCACGCACGTGTTCTCTGCCCTTACTCTCGGCGCACCCGGAGACGCGCAGAAAATCGAATCAATGGAGACGAGCGGCGAAAAGAAATTCATGCACCACTATAATTTCCCTGGATACTCTGTAGGAGAAATGGGAAGAAGCGGAGGAATCAACAGGCGCTCGATAGGGCACGGCGCGCTTGCAGAAAAATCTCTCATCCCAGTATTGCCAAGCAAAGAAATATTCCCTTACACAATTCGCCTTGTATCAGAATCTTTGGCATCAAACGGATCTACATCGATGGGATCCGTGTGCGCATCGAGCCTTGCGATGATGGATGGTGGCGTGCCGATTTCTGGCCATGTGGCAGGAATCGCATCCGGCCTAATGCTCGAATCAAACGATAAATACGCACTGCTAACAGATATCCAAGGCCCCGAAGATCATCATGGAGATATGGATTTCAAAGTGGCGGGCACAAGGAAGGGAATCACGGGCATCCAAATGGATATCAAGCTTGATGGAATTCCTGTAAAGATCCTCAAAGAGGCTCTTGTGAAAGCAGAGGCGGCAAGGCTCCATATAATCAGCACAATGGAGAAAGAAATCGCAGCACCGCGTCCTGATATTTCTCCCCGCGCTCCAAAAATAATTTCTCTTAAAGTGAAAGTGGATCAGATCGGGCTCGTAATCGGTACAGGCGGTAAGACGATCAAAGAAATGATGGCAATATCCGGCGCGCAGATCGATATCGAAGATGATGGCACCGTGTATATCACAGGTGTCGGCGAATCTGCAGAGATTGCGAAAAAGCTCGTCACGGATCTCACTAAAGAATTCACACCAGGTGAAAAGGCAGAAGGCACTGTGGTGAAGATCGTAGAATTCGGCGCATTCGTATCAATTGGCGGTGGCACAGAAGGATTGGTACACGTATCCGAAATGGCGCCATTCCGCGTGGAAAAGGTGAGCGATTATATAAAAGAAGGCGACAAAGTGCCGGTAGTAGTGAAAGGCGTAGACGATCGCGGCAAAATCTCGCTCTCGATCAAAATGGCCAATCCTGATTTCTTTAAGAAGAAGTAAAAGGTAAAATCTTTTGATAGGAAAAACTATCTCAAGATTTTGAGAGAGAAGATGCCGCGGCCAGTAGGCCGCGGCTATTTCGTTTCACAAAAAATTAGCCCCGAAAATCTTGTTAGATTTTCGGGGCTGGAGTTGTACGCTGTTCTCCGAAGCGTTTGAGATCCTATGATCTAGACCGGAACTTGTCCGCATTCGTGACCTTGCCAATCCTTGAGACTAACGTGACCGAGAGCGCGATTGAGGAGAGTTTCCCAATCTTTGACCCAATCAAGCTTGTCCCCTTTCCTCAACTCCCAGAACTTTTTATCGCCAAGTTCATGGTAATTCACTGGCGCGAAGGTATCTTTGTAGATACACAGATCGCAACGACTCGTAATCACCACATTCACATTCTGCCCCTTGAAACCGATCAGGTTTTCAAGGCCAAACACGAAAGGATCATCATGATGACTTCCTTGAGTAATGAGCCCAATATGCTTGACCCCCGCCTCTATGGCATGGAAAACTACAAGCGGCCCATAGGGCATATCGCCCTGCCTCCGAACCACTTCCTCACCCACAGCACTCATACACGCAGTCCCACCTTTGGAATACATGCAGTCTGTAAGTACCACATCGAATTTCTCTGGCGCTTCGACGGGCAGCACTTCATAGTGATTCCTTTTGAGTGCAGACAGGGCAGCGTCGAAACCCGTGACAATCGTGAGATTGTGACCCACAAGCACGCGCTTAGCTGCAGCGATATTTTCTTCTTTGTCTTCGACGATCAGAATATTCATGATTTTGGTCTCCTCGTGTTGATTGTTTTAAAGAACGGTTATCGCTCTTTTCTGCAACAAGTATAGCAAGCTGTCAATGATATTTGGTTATAAATACCAGACGTTTTAAATAAAATGTTGGTATGTAAAGCTTTTTTGATATTATATGTATTTTGTTAGTAAAAATTGACAAAATTTGGGAGCTGTAGTAGGCTTATAATATGCAGATAAAGAACGAAGCACTGCTCAAAAAGCTAGAGAAGTCAGGTCTTTCTGACAAAGAAGCTCTGGTGTATACAGCTCTGTTAGAGCTTGGGGGAGCATATCCGTCAAAAATCGCCCTTTATGCTGGGCTCAACAGAAGCACGGTGTACATGCTTCTACTTCATATGTCCGTAAAAGGTCTCGTGAGCGAGATTGAAAAGAAAAATAAGCTTTTCTATCAAATTGAAAGCCCGACCAAGCTGGTACGATATGCTAAATCTAAAATGTCCATAATTCAGGAAGAAATAGAACACGCCCAGACCCTGCTTCCGGAAGTGGAGGGATTATTTGTGGGGATCAACAAGCCAAGGGTCACTTATTTCGAAAATATAGAAGGTATTTTGCAGATATATGAGTCACACATAAGCGTATCAAAACCATATGAAATGCTTGCATGGGCAAATGCATCTGGGTTAGAAGGGCTCTTACCTGAGAAATTTTTTACCCAATACCGAAAAAGTAAGGAGCAAAAAGGTATAACGACAAGAGGTATTATTCCGGACACACAATCGGATAGGACATTTACAGATAGAACGTATGAAAATTATAAAAAAGAGATCATTCCAAAGATGCGATATATAACAGCTGATAAATTTCCTTTTAAGGCGGAAATCACAATTTTTGGAGAAAGATCCGTGTCGATCGTGAATTTAGGCAAAGAAAAGCTGACGGGAGTGATAATAGAAGACGAGACGATTCATGGCCTGATGAAGATGATATTTGAGCTATCTTGGAAGGGAGCAGAAGAAACAAATTAATCTGATATAATTTCTTTATGCCCGATCAATTTGGAGATAATGAGGAAATAAAAAAGCAATATTTGGCTAAAGCCTTGAATGCCAATAAGGAGGCGGCTGATGGCGCGAAGTTTACGGATCTTTTTGATAAAGGCTCGACTATTTATGAGCGCCCAGAAAAAGATGCTGAAGATGCAGAAAAATTGAAGAGGCAAAGCGAAAGAGAAAAGGCTGTGCCAGCAAAACCAACTACAGATAGCGAAGGATTCCCTATCATCGATCCGGTGCACACTTATAGAGAAGATCTGGCAGGAATCGTGAATAAAGACAAAATTTCTTTGGAGCGCATCGCCATGATGCAAAACGTGGCGAGGGAGGAGAAGCCGAAACCCGAAGAGCCGATAAAAAAGCAGAATCGCACTTTTATAATTGCGGGCAGCGCGCTCGTGGCACTCAGCCTTCTCCTAATATTTTCTGTATTTATTTTCCGCAGAAATGCAGCGGCGCCCGTAGCAGAAGCACCAAAAGAAAAATACATAATCGCTTCGGAATCGAATCAGCAAATAGATATCAGCAACATCACAAAAACAGAAATGCAGGCTGAAGTGAAAAGAGATGCTGCAAGCTTCAAAGAGCAGGATAATGTAGAAGAGATAATTCCGATGCTTGGCGGAGCCCGTGCGCCGCTTTCTGAGCTGCTTTTCAAAACGAACGCAAGCGTGCCTGATGATCTGGCACGCACGCTCTCGCAAAGATTCTTTCTCGGGCTGTATTCCAAAGCCGGCAAGACGGATCCATTCCTGATTCTCTACACTAGCTCTTACGACATTGCATATCCCGCGATGCTGCGCTACGAAGGCTCGGTAGAGACGGATCTGAATTGGCTCTTTGAACAGCCGGCCAAAATAGGCACTACAACACCGATACTCTCATTCAAAGACAAAGTGATTGCCAACACCGACGTGCGCTCTTATGAGACGGATGCCGGCAAAGCGATGTTTTTCTATGTATTCCTAGATCAAAACACGATTCTATTTGCACGCAATGTAGACACAGTGCGGATGGTGCAAAGCAGGCTCCGCGAAGCAAAATTCCAGTAGTATGCTAATATACAGCCATCCTTTCTAGAAAGGATGGAAATTTATAATAGAATGAATAAAGAACGTCTCGAATATTTCAAAATTAAGCTGCTCAAAGAAAAAGCTCTCCTTGAAGAAGAGCTGAAGACGGTGGCTAAAATAAATCCTTCAAACCCTGCAGATTGGGAGCCAAAGCGCACAGCCCTAGACACAGATCATGCAGATAGCAGCGAGGTGGCTGATGGTATAGAAGGCTTTGAAACGAACATATCAATCCTGCAAAATCTGGAAATAAAATATAACGAAATAAAATCTGCTCTCGCCAGAATCGACGCGAACACATTCGGCGTCTGCATCGTTTGCGAAAAGGAAATAGAGGAGGATAGATTGGAGGCGAATTTAGGCGCAAGCACCTGCAAGGCGCATTTGTAAAAAATGTCTTTCTCAAAAGTATACAGCGGCCAAAGCGATCTAACAGGAGCGACTGTAATTGATATTGAAGCAGATCTATCGCGCGGTCTGTATGCATTTTCTGTAGTGGGGCTTCCTGACAAAGCCGTGGAAGAAGCCCGCGATCGCGTGGGAGCAGCCATAAAGAACAGCGGCTTTGATTCGCCGAAATCCAAAAATCACAAGATCGTAATTTCTCTTGCTCCTGCAGATATCAAGAAAGAAGGGCCGGCATTTGACCTCCCCATCGCGCTTTCATATTTGCTTTCAGCGGGGGATATCGTGTTTCATGCTGAAAATAGAATGTTCCTAGGTGAGCTAGCTCTCGATGGCAAGCTTCGAAGAATAAATGGAGTGCTACCTATTGCAAGAGAAGCGGCGAGGAAAGGCTTCAAAGAAATATTCGTGCCAAAAGAAAACGCAGCAGAAGCAGCGCTAGTAAAAGGTATCGCTGTGTTCGGCGCCGAGACGCTCACTGAAGTGATAGATCATATTGATGAGGCAAATGCTGAAGATTCTTCCAAAAAGAAAATATCAAGATCAGAAGAAACAGAAATAAAAGAGAAGAACGAGGAACATACAATTGATTTCTCTGACATCAAAGGCCAAGATCACGCTAAAAGAGCAATGGAAATCGCGGCAGCCGGCGGGCACAATGTGCTGATGTGGGGCAGCCCTGGCACAGGCAAGACGATGCTTGCCAAAGCGTTTGCAGGAATTTTGCCTGCGCTTTCATACGAAGAAATTTTGGAAGCCACATCCATACATTCGACAGCAGGAGCTCTGAAAGAAAATATTCTTACAGCGCCGCCATTTAGATCGCCTCATCACACATCATCATATGTATCGATAGTGGGAGGCGGAGCGCAAGTGAGGCCTGGCGAGATCACGCTTGCTCACAAGGGCGTGCTATTTCTGGATGAGTTTCCAGAATTTGATAGGCGTGTGGTGGAAGCACTTCGCGAGCCTCTCGAAGAGAGAATGATCAAAGTATCTCGCGCAAAAGGCACAGCCACATTCCCCGCAGATTTTATTTTGATTGCAGCTATGAATCCATGCCCATGTGGAAATTTTGGATCAGATAAAAAGCGCTGCACCTGCAATCCGATGCAAATCCAAAAATATCAGCGCAAAATTTCTGGGCCAATAATGGATAGAATAGATATTTGGATCGAGGTCGGCTCTATCGAGCACGCTGTGCTGGATGCAGCACTGCCGGGAGAATCTTCAAAACAAATCAGAAAGAGGGTAGAGGCAGCGCGCATAGTGCAAGCCAAAAGATTTGAAAAATTCGGTGAAAATTTGAAACGCAACGCAGAGATCAGAGCCAAAAATATAAAAGAAATTGCAAATCTGGAGCAGGGTGCTGCGACACTGCTTGTATCATCTTCTGAAAAGCTTTCGCTTTCTCCGCGTGCATATCACCGTGTGATCCGCCTTGCGCGCACAATTGCAGATCTCGAAAAATCCGAATCAGTAAAAGTCCCACACGTCCTCGAAGCTTTGCAATATCGCCAAAAAAGAGAGATTAATTAAACGGATTCCAGTTTCTTACACCGCCCCAAAGCTCGAAGTGAAGATGAGGGCCTGTAGAATTTCCAGTGTCGCCCATTTTAGCAATCAGATCACCCTGATCTACATGAGATCCGGAAGACACCAGCACTTGCGATAGATGCCCGTACAGTGTCTGCACGCCGTTTGGATGCTGCACTACAATATAATTTCCATATCCTCCATTGTATCCACCCATCCTTGCGATTATCACGGTGCCACCTGCGGCAGCATGTATGGGGGTGCCGACAGGAGCTGCGATATCTACAGCCGTGCGATATTTTCCATGAAGGCCCTGTGTCTTAATTCCTGCTGTCGGGCGAATAAAGTATCCGGAAAGATTTCCATATTTGCTTGAAGAGCTGCCAGAGGAAGGTTTACTTGATCCTGATGCCACAGATACGGGCGCAGATACGCTCGCATCGCCATCTGGAATGATGATCTCGTCGCCAACTTTCGGCTGATAATTATCCGGAAGATCATTAAATGCGATGATATCAGCCACGTCAGCGTGAAATTTGTTTGCGATTCCTTTCAAGGTATCGTTTTTTACGATCGTATATTGCACTCCAGAGATAGGAAGGATGATGAGCTCATCGCCCGGATGTATATCTTTGG
>JAZJXR010000004.1:59214-64910 GCA_040390775.1 Patescibacteria group bacterium
CAAAGGATGGTCTGGGTGCTGACGCCAAACATCCCCGCAATATCGCTCAAGGTATCCCCGTTTCTCACTATATATGTACTGATGCTATCGGCATTAACCTTTTCCGCCACCTCTTTAGCCGTACCGCCAGGACCCTGAAATGATACCAGAGCGCTATCGTCCACTATCGTAGGGGAGCTTGTTGTGGCCACAGGATTTGTGTTCAACGCGGCATAGAGCACGGGCGTATTCTGCGAATTGCCCTGTATAGCGCCTTGGATTGATGAGGCATCAGCTTCACCTCCTCCAAGCACTTTGTTTACAAAAGAAAAGACACTCGCATGAGTGTCTGTAGGGGAGGTGAAAACGGCAAAAACGACCGCGAGCATGATAGTCAGGCACGCATAAGAAGCTTTTCGGACACCCAATCTAAATAATGCTAAAGGCCGTTTGCTATCACCTGAAAATAAAATAAGCTTAATTTATATAGTAATTCTGGAATTTCTGTCGTGGGGCAGCTCCTTTTCTGGGCTCGCCTGTCAATCGCTACTTTCAAAACTAAATGGTAGCGAAGGCTCTGCTCAAAGTCAACAATCTGCAATATGTTATATTTAGCTCTATGAACGAAGAATCTCACCTTTTAGAGCTAAATTCCCGCCAAAAGGAGGCTGTTATGGATATATCTGGAGCCCTTCTTATCTTGGCCGGAGCTGGAGCAGGCAAAACAAAGACCATTACACATCGAATTCTACATATTGTGAAGAGCGGGACGCGCCCGAGCGCCGTCCTCGCCATCACTTTCACAAACAAGGCCGCAAGCGAGATGAGGGAGAGGGTGCGAAGCCTGCTTCTATCTGACGCATCCCTAAACAGGCCAGCTTCTATGGACGAGATGCCTTTTGTATCTACTTTTCACTCGCTCGGAGTGCGTATTATCAAAGAAAATTGCGAAATGCTTGGCTTGCCGCGGCACTTTTCTATCTTTGATAGGGGAGATTCCAAATCTGCCATCAAAACCGCCATGGCAAATGAAGATCTGAATCCTAAAGAGATCGAGCCAGGCAAGGTATTGAATGCGATCTCGCGCCTCAAGGGGGATGGGATAAACGCCGAAATGTTTGCAGCAAGAGAGGAAAAATCATTCTTTGAAGAAATATGCGCTCGCGTATGGCTGCAGTATGAAAAGATCCTCGCCAAAGAAAAGGCTCTTGATTTCGATGATCTGCTTTTAAAAACCCTGTGGCTATTGCGCAAAGATGAGGTAGCAAACAAATACTGGCAAACTTGGAAGTACATACACATAGATGAGTATCAGGATACAAACAAAGTGCAATACGATATCGCAAAAAGGCTGGCAGAAAAAAGCGGCAACATAGCGGTAGTGGGTGACATAGATCAATCGATCTATTCTTGGCGAGGGGCAGATTTCAAAAACATCATGCGCTTCGAAAAGGATTATTTGAATGCCAAAACGATTTTGCTTGAAGAAAACTACAGATCCACAAAGACGATCCTAGCGGCAGCGAATGCCGTGATAGCAAAAAATATTATGCGAAAAGATAAAAATCTTTTTACCTCGAATGCTGATGGCGAGCAAATATCGCTTTATATAGCGTTCGATGAGCGCGACGAAGCCGGCACGATTGCAGAAAAAGCAGATAGCTTAATTCGAAGCGGAATATCTACAGA
This sequence comes from Patescibacteria group bacterium, assembly GCA_040390775.1. Lineage (GTDB taxonomy): Bacteria > Patescibacteriota > Minisyncoccia > Phycocordibacterales > CAIRYW01 > JAQBQZ01. The sequence goes on from JAZJXR010000004.1 coordinate 60,883, forward strand.
AGAAATAGCAGTGCTCTATCGCGCCAACTTTCAATCGCGCGCGATCGAAGAAGCATTTATCAGAAGAAGAATTTCTTACGAGCTTCTTGGTACAAAATTCTTTGAAAGAAAAGAAGTGAAGGATACACTTTCTTATATAAAGGCAGCGCTCAATCCGGATTCGCTTTCTGATCTGAAAAGAATTATCAACACACCTGCGCGCGGAATCGGCAAGGTGACGATGCTAAAAGTATTCGAAGGCAAGGAGCACGAGCTGCCGGCAGGCACAAAAGATAAGATAGTACAGCTAAGGCAAATACTGGCCGAGATAAAATCAAAAGCAGAAAGCGTCGTACCTAGCGAAGCTGTAAAATTTGCTATCAAAAGAAGCGGGCTCGAGCAAATGCTTCAAGAAGATAAAGTGGAAGGCGCAGAAAGGCTTGAGAACGTGCGCGAGCTTGTGACGACGGCGGGCGGATATGACATGTATGGAGTAGGAGATGGCATGGAAAAATTCCTCGAGCACGCAGCCCTTGCAAGCGATCAAGATGATATGGGCAAAGCGGGCGGGGTAAAACTCATGACGGTACACGCATCGAAAGGGCTTGAATTCGCGCACGTATTCGTATCCGGCCTCGAGCAGGATTTATTCCCGCATGAAAAGATGGGCGAAGGGGACAGCACGCTTGAAGAAAAGGAAGAAGAGAGGAGATTGTTTTATGTAGCGCTCACGCGCGCTAAAGAAAAGCTCCATCTATCCTATGCACAAACGCGCACTATATATGGATCGCGCCAAGTGAACGCGCCGTCAGAATTCCTTGCTGATATAGATGATCCGCTAATGCATCTAGAGAATCCTGAAGCGCAAAAAATGATGCAGTATATAGATTTTTAAAATTATGACAATGAACAAATACAGCGCAAAAAAATCATTGGGGCAGAATTTCTTGCGTTCGCAAGGCGCGCTGCGCATGATCGTATCAGCAGGCAAGGTGAAAGCAGGCGACATAGTGCTCGAAATCGGCCCAGGGCGGGGAGCGCTGACAGCAAAGCTACTAGAGGCAGGAGCAAAAGTGATCGCAATAGAAAAAGATCGTCTGCTCATTCCAATACTCACAGAAAAATTTCAGACAGAGATAGCAGAAAATAAATTAAAAATAATAGAAGGGGATATTTTGGAAATGTCTGCCAAAGAAATATTCCCACATGTCGGACATGTGGGAGAATACAAGCTGATTGCAAATATTCCGTATTACATTACAGGAGCAGTAGTGAGGAAGTTCTTAGAAGAAGAAAATCAGCCGTCCCTTATGGTGCTCCTGCTTCAAAAAGAAGTGGCAGAAAGAATCGTCGTAAGAGACGGGAAGGCCAGCATTCTTTCAATGGCCGTAAAAGCATACTCTGATCCGCGATATGTGGGCAAGGTAGAAAGAAAAGCATTTTCGCCTGTGCCAAATGTAGATTCAGCTATTGTAGCTTTTGAAAACATATCTAAAAGATTTTTTACAGAAAATAAAATAGAAGAGAAGGAATTTTTTGAAATCATGAAAGCCGGATTCGCTGCAAAAAGAAAAAAGCTCTCTGGCAATTTGAAAAAATTTGCAGAAAGGCTCAATCAAAAATATTTTGAAGAAATAAAAGATAAGCGCGCAGAGGAGCTCACGATCTCTGATTGGAAAAAGCTCCTCCAGATCTAAGGCAGAGGCTGGTACCACGGAGTGGGAACAGCACTCGTACCAATTTGAATTAAAGTACCTAAAACCGGTGTTACGACATTGGTAACAGGATTAGTACATTGACCTAATCCAAGAATGAAATTGCCCTTAGTGCTAGCGCCCGTTATTGGCCCCCACAATTTGCCGACAGGCACGATCGGAGTGACCGGTACGTCAGGAAAAAGCAGTGTGATCTTAAAAGGAACATACACTGTCACGAGCGCCCCTTCGTAGCACTCCGGCTTAAACACGCCATATATCCCAGCAAAGCCGCAAATCGGAATTGGAAATAATACAGGACAAGCAATTTGAGCAGAGGCTTTACTCGCTCCAAATACAAAAATCAAGAGTGTCGACATAAGAATTAATTTTATTTTGTTTTTCATTATCAAAGTTTAATTATTATAGGGCCTTCGACATTCGATACGCCATTCTCGTTCACAACCCACACATACACGGATGTGGTGGCATTATGGCTCACTCCTGCGGACAAATATCCAGCAAATTCGGGAATGTTAGAGAGCTTGAAAATTAATGTAGAAGTGCCAACGAGAGGGAGATCATCTATGTGACCAATAGATGTATAGACGCTGTTTGTTTTAACAAGACCCGTGCCTCGAACCGACATCATATCTGTAATGCTCTCGGGCTTTGCCAAAATAGATATTTTTGGAGCGATTCTGCCGGGTTTTATCTTATCCATAATGCTTGAAGTGGCGAAGGCAGCGGTAGTGCTTGCCCCTAGATCAATGCTAGTTTCCTTTTTGTACAAATTATCTACGGCTGCTGAAATATCCATGAGAGCCTGGATCTGTACTTTGATAATCGTCGAAGCTATATCAGTAATCTTGAAAGATGCTGGTAAATATGGAGTGAGCATCAGAAGGGAGCTGGTAGCAAAATAATTAGTAGATGTAGAATATGGATTTTTATAAGGAATCGTAGGTGCAGGCAGGGAAGCGGCGCTAGGCAAAGCGGGGAATGCTATCAATTTGTTTAGAACACCGCGAGTAAATGCTCCTACAAATCCACTTCCTGTGGAAAGCCCTACGGGCACAAGGATTTCGCTTGCATGGAGCTCTTGAAATCTGATAACTGCGGTCTTTGTAAGCTCGCCGAAGTATTCCGTCTCGCTTCCTTTTGATCCAGAGCCCACTTCGGCCACTATCGTAGATAGATTAGAATTGAGAAATACTTGGAGAAGCTTTACTTCAGGGCCAGAAACACCAACATGCAGATCAGAAGTAAATGTATCTACTGCAAAAATTGGAGAAGCCATAAAAAACAAAAAGAGTGCGGCGGAAGTAGCAAGCATTCGGATATTCATAATGTATAATACTAGCATGCAAGCGCCAAGCAAAAGAATAATCACACTCATTACATGCGCCTTGATAATCGTGATCGCTATCGGTGTGAACAAATTCTGGCCTCAAAGCGCAGAATCTGCTTTGGTATCACCTGCGTATTCGGCTCCTGACATCACAAAGATAAACGCAATCAAAAATGGCATAAACGGCACAGAATTCCTCCAAAGCTATGCCACATCAAGCGCCGCGACTTCGACAGACAATACCCCCGCAACACTGTCACGAGATATAGCGCGATCACTTTTTGCAAATACCGCCTACCTTGATAGCAGCAATTCGCTTGATGACGCCAGCAAAGAAGCCTTGGTACAAAATGCTATAAACCAAATCCAAAATTCTTTTACTTATAAGGAATACAGCGCGGAAGGCCTCAGATATATAGACAATGCGGACAAAGACGCGATCAAGGCGTACGCCAGCAAATTTGCCACGCTTCAAATAGGCATGCTGCTCATAATGCAAAATAATGTATCAAAAATAGAAACAGATCTTGGAGTATTAGGCAAAATATACGCGCAAGAAGCAGAGGCGCTGTACGAGCTAAAAGTGCCGAGAGATCTGGCTGCTGCGCATCTCGAAATCGTAAACAATTTCAGCAGATCTGCTGCGGCGTTCGCAGCATTTGCTAATAAAAACGATCCTCTAGCTATACCTCTCGCTATGAAAGCGTACCAAACAGCTGCAGCAGAACAAGAATCCTTGTTAGGGCAAATCGCACAATTCATAAAATCAAATGATATAATATTTACAAGCAATGAAGCAGGAGGATACTGGAACGCATTTGGTATAAGCACAGAGTAGATGATCTATTTCAAGATAAAAAATAAATTCTTTCTTGGGGCACTGATCTCTTGGTTTGCTTTTGTGAGCCTGATTTTGCCCTTGAAGGCGTTGGCACAAGACACAGGTATGTCTGCGGATGGTGGTGGTGACAACGGTGTGACAAACACACTAGTTGGGAGCCCTA
>JAZJXR010000004.1:64920-65838 GCA_040390775.1 Patescibacteria group bacterium
GTTCAATACCTGAAGGCGTGGGCAACCCTTCTTCTGCTGCAGCAAGCAAAGGCAAAGCATACGATTCCGAAAATCCGCTTGATGTGGGTACTACCGCTCAAAAAGCTATAACAGCTCTCGGCACATGCTCGATAGGGCAAGTGCTAGGGAGATTGCTTTCTTCTCTCATTGGCTCAATGATCAACACCCTAATTTCTACGATCACAGGCACAGCCGTCGAGACTGCGGCACAAATAGCAGATTGCGCCACACACTACCAACAAGTGTGCGATTACAATCCAAACCTCGCAAATCAGCAAAATCAACAAAATGCTAAAAATGTGGGAGGAGGCAGGCCAGCACCTTCAGGAATTGTGCCGATCCCAGTACCATCAATGGACTCGATCATGTTCTGCATCGTAAACGAGATCATTACATACATCACCCAATCTACTATCAATTGGATCAATTCTGGCTTCAACGGCAATCCGGTGTTCGTCCAAAATCCCGGCGCACTGCTCCAAACAGTGGCAGATCAGGAAGCAAACTCTTTCATCACAAGCCTATCAAAAGGTATCAATCAAGGCGTAGCTCAAGGTGTGTCTAATGCTACAAACGGGCTCGCTGTGGTAGGCTCAGACGGCACCATATCTTTGTATCCCCCTGTCGCACAGCAAGTGGTGCGAAATCTGGTGAGCGGATACACATCTAGCTATGAACAATTCGCGGCACAAAGGCCGCAATATTTGCCAAAGACGATTGCAGAATACGAAGCTTGGAAGCAAGGCAAGCCATACGCTAATCAGCCTAGCCAAATGCTGATGCTGATGGAAGCGCGCGCCATCCACGAATTCGGCGCCTTTCTCGGCGCATTGCCGCTGCTCAGCCTCGCGCCGCGCGGTGACGGCCATCCAGTACTCGTGCTACCGGGCCTCATCA
>JAZJXR010000005.1:0-11579 GCA_040390775.1 Patescibacteria group bacterium
CGAGCAGGAAGTAACAATGAAGAACGGACGAAAGGCAGTAAAGGGAAAGTGTCCTGTCTGCGGTACTGGTATGTACAGCATTCTCGGTAAGGCTAAGTAGAGCCTACAAACAAAAAGCCCCGCGGCTACTGCCGCGGGGCTTTTTGTTTGTCATATTATCCCTTCTCGTGCGACATCAATGTATATGGCATACGCAACAGGGGCAGATCTGAATAAATTAAAAATAAGGCAAGCGCTGATTCTTGCGCTCATGTCTTTTGGTGTCTTGGCTTATGTAATGGTGGGAGCAAGGATCATTTTTTCTCGGATATCATCTCTGGATAGCGGAAGCACTCCAAAAGCTTCTGCGGCTGCGGTGCTGCCTGTCGATCTGCCTCTGGTAGATGTGGGCCAAAGGACGGGCGACTTGGTGGCAAGCCTTCGATATGGAGGATTGAATGCCGTGCCGATATCAGCGATCAGTAGAGATTTCTTCTCGGTGATCGGGAGGGTGATCGTGGTAAATGGAGACAACTTTATGGCTTTTGAATATTCAAACCCAGCTGATGCGGAAAAGGAAGCCGGCACATTCCGTGAAAGCGCTGGCACGAGGGAAGGGGCATGGAAAAGGAAATCCCATTTGTATCTAAAGGATAATTTGGTGGTTCTATACCTAGGAGTGAGAAAAGATATACAAATCGGTCTAGACACGGCGCTTGGCGCAGAGATTGCGCTGCCGCAAAAATAAGAGCTACTTGCGAAAGCCTCTTTTCTTTGCCAGAGCTCCTAATCGAGCCTTTTTGATAGCGAGGCGTTTCTTCGTCTTTCTTGGGCCTTTTGGCCTTCGAAGGCTGCTGATTGATCCTGATCGTTTTGCCATTTGAATTTAATTATTTGCTAAGGTGCTCTTAGTATACATTATTTCCCGTATATAAAAAACACCGGCACTTTGTAGTGTCGATGTATGTTTACTTTGGTTCCTGCTGGCAGATCATTTCCGCATATTCCGGAGTGAAGAGCTGCTTGTAGAGGTACACCCTATGAGAGATTTCGATATCCGTGATCGGAATAAATCTCTTCCAAGACCACATGTCTTCGAACGCTTTTTTCATGAGTGCCGGCGTCCTGAAGAAGTAGCCATGCGGAGTCATGATCGGAGTACGAATCGAGCTGAGTTGGAAGATGAATCCAGAGACGATGGATACCTCTGCGTCATCTGGGCCATCATGAGCAAGCTCAATGCTGAGGCGTAGGTGTTGCTCGCACTGGGAATGCAAACCAAATTCATTGGTAGCACACCATTTACCACTTACGATGTCGTAAGCAATACCGAACACATCGTGTCCAAAGCCGCTAGCCCGATGAGGCGACACAAAGATGCCGTTGCTTTCTGGATCGCGTCTCTCCATGCGAGCATACATCACCTCGTCATCGAAACGACGGAGTGCTTTTCCATCAAGCAAGTTGATCTTTACCACATCGTTATCAAATGTAGCAGCATCTACAGCCGGAGGCAACTTGTCCTCCCTATCTCTGCCATAAATATTGCAACGTCTGCGCACAGCTTCGTCGAAGCCCCTTTTGAGCACTTCTCCAGGCGTGATCCGGGTCCTCATATGCTCGAACATGATGCCATCTCCTTTAGCTGTGGAACCAAGCTCCATTACTCCACCGTCCTCATGATCTTGTTCCGGGAAAGCTTCTCGGACCGCTTCATAAATCTCAGCATTGCTTGGAGGCTGCCTCCTTTTGTTTGGAGTCTTGTCTTTCATAAGAATGAGAGTTGAATCAATGAACTTTTATCCCACCCATAATGCCACAAATTCTATATTTAACAAGCCCTTCGTCCAATTATTCTCCTCTGTGCGCTTTTTCAAGTGCGGCGATATCAAGCTTTGTCATTTTTAGCATCGCGGCCATTGCGCGGGCTGATTTATCCTTATCTGGATCGCTGAGGAGCTTGCCGAGGACATCCGGCACGATCTGCCATGTAGCTCCGAATTTATCGTGATTGATCCATCCGCATTGGCCCGCTTCGCCGCCACCAGTTGAGAGCTTATCCCAAAAATAATCTACCTCTTCTTGTGTTTTGCAATCTATTACAAATGATACAGCGCCATTTAGCTTGAAATGCGGCCCGCCGTTTAGAGCCGTGAAGCATGTACCCTCTAGCTCGAATTCCGCCACCATCACAGATCCAGCTGGCTTGCCCGTCACCTCCTCGCCTTCCTCAGGATATCTGCTTATATTCAAGATCTTGGAATCCATGCTTTTTGCCGGATTGCCGTTGAACAGATCTACATAGAAATTCGCTGCTTCTTCTGCCTCCGTATCAAACCACAGAAATGGGGTTATTTTTTGCATCTTTTTCTAAATATTAGCGTATATTATTAGTATATGATAAAAAAACTGTTTTTGCTTGTACTTATTGTTGGCGCAGTGGGCGCGGTTTCTTTTGCTAAGGCCGACGTGCTCGCGCTTTATCGCGAGCTCTCGCTTGGCATGACGGGGAAGGATGTATCTGTATTACAGACATTCCTTGCAAAAGATAAGACCATATACCCAACAGGGCAGGTGACGGGCAAATTCGGCCCGCAGACCAAATCCGCTGTTGCTAATTTCCAATCTAAAAACGGCTTACCGGCTGTGGGTAGAGCTGGGCCCAAAACGATCGCTCTTATAAATTCAAAGATAAATGGATCAAGTGCGGCTGCACCAGCACCAATTGTGCCTGCTCCCGTTTCTTCTTTGCCAGATGTTTCTACTCTTTCTGTAAAGCTTGTGCCGCTTCTTGCGGGTGGAGTGGCGCATCTTGGATCTTCTGTGCCTGTGGCGTATCTCCAAGTATCAAACGTAGGGAAGCAGACGGCTACTTTGAATGGCTTCTATCTAAATCAAAGCGGCTCTTTACCTACGTCTGCCGTGATCGGGTTTACCGCCCTCGATGACAAGGGGATTCAGCATGGAACAGTTGGCGGTGCAGAAGGATTTGCTACATTCGTATATGGCAAAGCTTTCGCGCCGGCTTCGACCGTGTTTGCTCCGGGGGAGACCAAGCTCTTCACTATCAGAGCTACACTTAGCGCAAACGCTTCTTATATCGGAGGTACGCTCGTGCTCAATATATTATCTGTAGACACAAACGTATCCCAAAAAGGCGCATTCCCGATTGCCGGCACAACGTGGACGGTAGCGAAATAATTTAGGAAATAAAAAAGCCTGATCTATATCAGGCTGCTTTGGCGTCTTCTCGCAGGGTGCGGGGGAGGTGGTAGGATGGGCTCTCGTAATTTCGCCATACCATTTCGACGCCGAATTTCCCGCCATGGCCGTGCTGTGCGAATGCGATCGGTTGCTTGTCTACAAGGCCTAGGTATATTCCTGCATGATAATCATTGCTGTCGCGAGCGCACGAGAATATAAACGCGCCTGGTGCATTCCTTTCCAAATTGCTGTGGAAGCAATATCTGAACATCGCGTCAAGATCTGATTCTCCCGGCTGCCGCTCCCTTCTTTGCCAGTGCTGATCAAGCTCGTTGTGGTGGGCATGGTAAGGATGATTCTCCACACCAGCCACATAGAATGCTGTACCGATGCAATTGGGGGCTGAATTATGCCCATGCTTGTTCAGGATGGGTGTTGTCCCAATCTCTTGATTGCAAAGCAAGTAGGCCATTCTTTCTGCGAAAGGGTTGCACTCGATGAGGAATATGATCTCGAAGAGGTGCTGCGCTAGGGCAGCTCGATTATGATCTCGAATTCCGACCCTTATAATTTCTGGGGATAGTCTCATTTGTTACTCCTTCAATATAAAAAACACTTTGGGCCAATTTAGCATATGATAGATAAAAGTAAATAAAAAAACCAGACAGGGTTAGTATCTGGGTTGGCGAATTTCTGCGTTTTCTGTGAACCAATCTTCAGGTACACGTTCACGGACCCATTGGCTTTTTGACACGTCTTGCGCGTCGCGAATGCCAACGTAGAACATCGACATCACAAGTGAGACGGAGAACATCAGGATGGCTCCTGTATAGGGGCTGCGATATTCCATGCCTCCCATGATGAAGAGGATGAAAAAAGCATCAATGCTTGTCACCATGTTGAAGGTGATCGCAAGGCGCTCATCTCTAAGGATCAGGAAAGATCTTTTGTCATGATCGAAAACAGAAATTGTGATTTTGGGCCATCTTTCAGCCACGATCAACACTGTAATCGCAGCAAGGAGGCCATATATGACACCGAGTGTAGCGATTGTCCCGATAATAATCGCCTCATCCTCATGGACGAAGTGCACATCGATTGCTTCGAAGTTGCCCCATATAAGGGTCACAATCATTGCTGGGACGAGTGCCCTTAGGAAAATCCAGAGGTGCTTCAGGAATGATCCCAATCTTCTTTTGATATCGTCTTTCGTAGAATAGTGTTTCATATCTGTGTATTTAGAACGCTTAACTAAGTGTATATAAACATAAAACAGCTTTTTGTAAAGGATTTTCAAGAAATAAAAAATTCCTCCGGTAGGGGGAGGAATGTTAGTTGTTTTCGACTTTCCAATCCCGTTCTTCGGGAGTATTGAGGTAGCGCTCGCTTTGGCAGCGATACCCGGGGCCTCCTGGGATCGTGCAGCGGAATCCATCGATGGTTCCACCCTTCGAGAGAATTTCAATGATCTCGTTTTCCACTTTGGGCGGGATCACCACTCTGAGCTTCGGCTGGGCTGCAGCCTTGGCTTTGAAGGGCAGGGCGAATGCTGCCAAGATAGCAGCACCAATGTTAGCGAATGTTCTACGGTTCATATGCAAAGAGCGGTTATCGGCTCGAACCCTTTATAGCTTTTTACAAGAATCTAGTCAAACTACTTCATCTCCTCCACCTGGAAATTCAGCATCCATTCCACTCCATATTTATCTGTAAATACTCCAAAAAGGGCGCCCCAGAAGGTTTTGTCGAGCGGCATAAACACTTCGCCACCTTCAGAAAGCTTTGCAAAATGCATTTTGATCTCCTCTTCGCTATCGCAATTAAGGGCGAGCACGATGTTATCTCCCACGACAGCCTTATCGCGCATCATGTCAGAGCCAAAGAGCTCTATCTTGCCGCTTTTTAGCTCTACGTGCATTATGTTGCTGTGCGATTCTGCTGGCATATCTTTTGCCATAGGCGTCTCGCCCACGGTTTGGAATTTGAGCTCACCACCGATGCATGCCTTATAAAATTCGAAAGCTTCTCTGCATTTACCATCATTGAAACGAACGTATGGATTTATTTGTGCCATAATATTTTAATTAATTTTAAATAGCTGTTGTGCTCCGGGAGAAGGGATCGAACCTTCGACCAATCGCTTAACAGGCGACCGCTCTACCGCTGAGCTATCCCGGAGCGCACAAGCCATTTATCCAATCCTAGAGATGATAGCAAAATTCTCATTTAATGCAAAATTCTCGCTATTTTGTAATGCATATTTCAGAAGCTCGTCTAGTGTTATAATGAAGGCATTAAAAGCTCATCTAATTTGTCTATGATAAATCATCACATAAAGCATACCAACATGGAGCTGACTCCAGCGATCTCGGATTATCTGGCAAAGAAGCTTGCTGCCCTCGACAAATTCGTGGAAGACAAAGCAGCGATAGCTAGGATCGAAGTGGGAAGGATGAACAATCATCATCACAAAGGCGAAGTATTTAGCGCGGAAATAAACTTGGAATTTGGCGGCAACAAATTTCGTGCCGTAGCAGCGAGCGATGATATGTATCGAGCTATAGATATGATGAGGGATGAGATCGTGGGTGAGGTGGTTCGTTCTTCAAAAAAGAAGAGGCATCTTCTCCGCCGTGGCAAGCAAAAGATCAAAGATTTGATGAGAAGATTTCGTAGCTAAAATCCCCATGTGCTAATATTATCCGATGGACTCGGAACTAGAGAAATTATCGACTAATTTTGAAGATGAAAATTCTCTACATCAATTAGATTTTCAACCTACAAATGAAGGAAATCCTGTTCTCTCTGCATCGCTTAAGACGGCGGTGGAGTTAGATCAGAGGGATGCTAAAGGGAAGCGTGTCGAAATATTAAAAAGCTTGAAGGAAAGGGAAATACAGGGCTTTCCGGTGATAGTTCGTTCTCCAAAAGATGAGCGCTCGTCACAAAAGGAAATAGAAACTCTCCGAAAATGGAATGACACGGGCCTTGGCTATATACCTCTCCAAGGTGACACTATGAAAGTAGATCTTGATACATTCAAGCTCACAAACAAAATTATTGGTGAGGAATTTGAACGCTTGGGTCTTCCGGCGTACAAGCCGCTAGATGTAAACCGAATCCATTTTATTGGCAACAAGCTTCCGTGGGTGCAAAGGAATTTTAATCCTGTCTCAAGTGGTAATTATGTATCCAAACAACAAGCAGTTTACGTAAGAAAATTTGAGGTCGGAATAATGAAGGCATTAAGCTGGATTCCGGCAGTTAAAAGGTATAGTCAGATGTTGGACGCTAAATCAATCCTGCATGAATCTATACATGCAGCTGGACACAGGAAGTTTGTGTCAGCAGGTGATGCGGGAGAACCCGAAGAATATAGAGTCGGATATTCTTTAAAAAGAAATTTGGGTGAGGAGCTCAAAATGGTAGGCTTCAATGAGGCGGTGGTGCAGACCCTTACTATAGAGCTAATGAAGCGAAACAGGGCTAAATTTGAAGGGGTCTTAGGTTTTGGTGTGTCCGACAGAATAATAGAAGAAATGGATGGTTATGAAAAATACCGAAAGATTTTGGATCAAATTATAAATAAGGTGGCCGAGCGGAAGTCACTTTCTCCTGATGTCGTAAAAGACGAAATATACAGAGGGCATTTTACTGGCGAAATGATGCATCTCCGAGGCATAGAGGAGGTGTTTGGAAAGGATTCCTTAGAGATACTTTCTCTTTTGCATGATCAAAATGATAGAAAACTTCTCAAAAAGAAGAATGAGCTCGTTAAACGTTATTTCTTTGCCGACTCATCAATTGAGAGAGAAAAGATCAAGCAAAAACTAGTCAAACAGGGAATCCTGAAAGGCTGATCATCGGCCTCGTTTAAAATCTTCATAAGCCATTTCTTTCTTACCTTCGGGGATCACTTTCAAAATCTTAAATTCTCCGTTTTCAAATTTGGCATCTGTGATTTTCACTCGTATTTGTTTGCCATTTTTCTCTACAAAAAAGTATGTACCTACGTGGCCAAAGTACGCCCTGAATTTATTGTAATTTGTGAGCCCATCTGCTGATAGATCCAAAAGCCCGTTTTCTTTTTTGATTTTCTTGCAGTATGTAGCAAGCGAATCATCCTGCTTTTTTGAGGTAGTCCGACTACCGCAAACTTCTATCATTGCTTTTGGCAGCATTATTTTTGCGATCTCGTTTAGCCTTACGCGAAGATCTATTGCTTTCTCGTCTGGATCGATCGTTGCTTTTTCCTCTGCGATCACATCTCCTGCATCGAGCGCAAAAACCATTTGCTGAATGCATACACCCGTTTCCTTATCAGCATTTAGCACGGCTGATTCCACAGGGGTCGCGCCGCGGTATTTTGGCAAGAGGGAATAGTGCACGTTTATCATGCCGTGCGCGGGCGAATCTATCAGAGCTTGCGGTAAGATCTTGCCATAAGCTACCACCACGCCAATATCAAAATTATTTTTCTTGAAATTTTCTACAAATGCTTCATCTATTTTTTCTGGCTGAAGTACTGGGATATTCCTCTGCATGCCCCAAGCCTTAGGAGCGGGGGATTGTATTTCTAGCCCTCGGCCCTTTTCTCTGTCCATGCCTGTAATTATAACAGAGGGCAAAAGATTATTTTTCTCGAGCTCATCCAAAATTGGAATCACAAGATCCGGTGTGCCGAAGAAAGCGAATTTCATTTTCTTATTTTCTTTTTCTCCCCGTTTTCTGGAGGCATATCTATCACATCCTTTGCTTTATCTATGAAAAGTATGCCATCCAAATGATCCGTCTCGTGCTGGAATATTTGCGCGAGGAGCCCGCTTCCGCCTCGAGTGAATTTTTTGCCGTTTTCGTCGTGTGCTGTGATAGTGGCTTTCGTAGATCTTTTCACTTTGCCATAAAGGTACCGCACCGATAGGCAGCCTTCATCCATATCTGCCTTATCTCGCGAGAGCTTCGTCAGCACTGGGTTGATGCACACCAAATCCTTTGCGATTGGCTTTTTCCGGCCTTCATCGTATACGCCATCTTCGATATCGAATGCTCGGCCAGACACGATAAATATGCGCAGTGATTCTCCAATTTGTGGAGCGGCAATTGCCACGCCATCACCCTCGCCATTCAGCGCCTTTTGCATCGCTTTCAACACGCCTTGTATTTTGGCGCTTTGAATATCAGAAATCTTTATCTCCTTAGCTTTCTCGCGAAGCACTTTGTCGCCGTTTTGGACAATTTTAACCATGCCTCATTTATACCTTAAAACAGAGGTTTTTACCAAGTTCAACAAGTAACCGCACCATTAGAAATGATGAGTGGTGCAGTAACGGGTTGAATGTGCCTTTTATAGGTTTGACAGAAGTATATAGAGTATGGTATAATATACAGGAATAAGTCAGCGGAGTGCGGCCTTCTTGGCAGTGCACAAAGCCCTTACAACAAGATAAATCAAAATTGAAAGAACTTATTGTCATGGCGACTCATGTTGTCACCGGCGAACAGACAGTCAAAATCAGCAATCGGCTCGCAGAAATCCAGCGGCAAGTTTTCTTGCAGAAGGAATACGGGCATGATCCGGAGAAGCTCATCGAGCATCTCCAAGCGGCGATCGAGGGTCGCTTCATCGGAAACGGCAGCGCAAAATCTGTCGGACAGAATCTGGATTGGTGGCTTGCCAAGACCGAAGAGTTTGCTGAAAAGCATCTCGGGGTCCGGGTCAATCTCCGCGAACGCTTTGCCATTCCGGCCGAGCTCCCGTGGGAGAGCGCCATTCCGGTGTTTGATCCGGGCGCGCTCACGAACCGCGGCATGGTGGACTTTGCGCTTCGAGCTCAAGGTCTTGCTGTCTGGGAGGAGGAAGATGTGATGAAGTATGCTGGCTCCGAAGCCGGTGAAGCGCCGACGCTTCACTTCATCAACAATTCGGTCACGCCCGACGACGATACCATGAACCTGTCTCCGAACGATCTGCGGGCGACCAAGAAGTCATTCCTTCGTTTGCGCGGCTACGGCCTCGCATTCGCGGTGTATTACTTCGCCACGGGAAAGTATCTTGATCCCAAGACCTTTACCTGGTTCCCCGAAGATCGCCTTCCCGGCGGCAGCGTCGCGCACGGGGCTTGGGATCCGGCGCGTCGCGAGGTCAGGTTCTACTGGGGCTGCGCTGGCTATCGCTCTTCGGACGGCGGCGCTCGTGTGGCAATGCCTGTTTCCCTCAAACCTTGAATCTTGTTCGCTTGACGGCGAGAGCAAATGCAAATTTTGCTCTCGCCGTTATTTTTGTATAATACTTTTGGCTATGAAATTGGTTGTGTGTAAACATGATAACAATTTGCCGATTATAGAAATTGCGTGCCGCGCTTCATACTATGCACGTTTTGCCACGTGATAACCCAGGAGATTGCGAAGCATCTATGCTTTTCGATTTCCGGTCATACGGACGAAACGCGGCGCTTACACGCTTCGCCTTCCCGACGGCAACGTCGCGAACGGGAATTGGAATCCGACGAATCGCAAGGTCAAGTTCAACTGGAACAACGCTGGCAATCGCAATTCGGACAGCGGCGCTCGTGTGGAAATTTCCCAAAAGGATTCTTCAAGCCGAAGAATCCTTTTGTGTTATGAAATTCAGCCAGCCGTTTGTCATCTTGGAAATCTCGACCATTTGCTCACTTAGCCGTAGATACGTGCGCTCGTTGATTATTTTCAATTCACATTCTGTCCGTATCAGATGCTTCAATATTTCTACTTTAAGCCGTAATGATTCGAGGGTAGTTTGCTTCTGGTGCCTTGATTTGAATGCAGCTTCGATGGCAAGACTAAGCATATCTATGCTGACTGTTTCTATCGTCCCGTGAATTCCGAGTTTGTCGCGCTTTGAAAACTTTTCGCTCGTGCAATAGATATCTTTGTGCAGTATTCTTAGTTTATGAATAATAGGCAAAATTCCGTTGGGGGGGGTCTGCATAAATGTAATTTTGAAGATGTTGTTTCTGTTAGTAATTTGCTACACGCTCGGAAAGAATTTGGTCATGGCAAGAGATCAAAAAAGGATGTTGCCCGCTATGAGATAAATTTGGAAGACAATCTTTTTGATTTACATGAGCGCCTCGCCTCTCTCGAATGGATACCCGATTCTTACGAGGCATTCTTTGTCCAAGATCCGAAGCTTCGAAAGATTCATAAGGCAAGCGTTCGCGACAGGGTTTTTTACCAAGCTGTGTACAGAATATTGTACCAGATATTTGATGTTGGATTTATATTTCATTCGTATTCATCTCGAGAGAATAAGGGCACTCACGCAGGTGTTGTTACCCTTGAAAGCTATGTATGTAAAGCCACGCAAAATTATAGATTACTTGCTTTTGCTCTAAAGTGCGACATCAGGAAATTTTTTGACTCGATTGATCACAACATTCTCTTTAGCCTGATTCAGAAAAGAATTAAGGATGAAAAACTTCTTTGCCTAATTCACCAAATTATTGCTTCTTTCGCTGTATCATCTGGCAAGGGTTTGCCTCTCGGAAATGTGACGAGCCAGCTATTTGCAAATATTTATATGAATGAGCTTGATCAATATGCCAAGCGTGTACTTAAAGCTAAATATTATGCAAGATACTGCGATGATTTCGTGATAGTTTCTGATTCTAAAAAATATCTGGAGCAATGTATAGTAGATATTGAAGTATTTTGTAAGAATACGCTTCTTCTTGATCTACACCCAAATAAAATCATTATATGCAAGACCAGTGGTGGAATTGATTTCCTTGGGTACGTACTCTTGCCGCACAGACGTGTTTTGCGCTTTCGTACAAAAGCAAGGATGCTTCGAAAATTAAAGAAAATTAAATTTGCTTTAGATAACGATGATATAGAAAATAAATTTATCGAGCAAGGGTTCAATCATATCTAGGTATGCTTTCTCATTGCAGCGGACAAAAAGTATCAGATCAAATTGAGCGCTTATTCTGGGATTGAGAAAATTTAGAGCAAGCTTGCTGGTGTGGTGTCGATGCGGACGGAGAGGGGCAGGGAAAGCAGGGTTTCTGATAGCTCGGGATTTGGCCATTCTTTGGCGGGGATTTTTATCATAATATGCAGAAGCGTCTCGCCTTTGATCGCTTTGATAAAAGCGGGGAATACTACTGGATTATATTTTTCTAATTTATTTGCCACAATTTGCGCATCGGCTTTTACAAATTCTTTTTTGCCGGCCACAGTGAGCTTTACGATCTTCATAAAAGGCGGATAGCCGAATTCCTTTCGTGCTTTGATCTCGTCTTTCGCGAATTCTTCCAGATCGCCCGAGAGAGCTTGCTCGATGATTTTGCTGCCGCTACGCGTTTGGAGCAGCATGCATTCTTTGGCCTTTGCCTTTACGTCAAGGATTGTGTGCA
>JAZJXR010000005.1:11589-15677 GCA_040390775.1 Patescibacteria group bacterium
TGTGTGCATCACTCTTTCGTTCGTCCGGAAATCTGGAAGCGATGCAAGGCTATCTACCGAAGATATTGCTGCAAAATCCACGGATTCATCGGGCAAAAATCTGAGCCCCAAATCTGTGCCGAGCAGAATACCTCCACGGCTTGCTAGGAATTTGTCGATCTTTGTTTGGGCTTCTTTTGCTGTTTTGGCTGTGTCGCTATCAAGCCTTATTATTTCTGCGCTCGTTATTTTTTTCAGCTCTTCCTCAACCCTTTCTATGCCAATGCCAAGCGGTATTAGATTCCAGCTCTCGCATTTTTCGCATTGCATAAGCGCGCTTCGGGATGCTCCGCAATGATGGCAGATAAATAAATTTTCTTCCCCACGATTGTGAAGCACCGCAGGCGCTTCACATTTTTTGCATAGCACAGTGGTGCCGCAATCTCTGCACACCGTCTGCGAAGATATGCCGCGGCGGGCGGAATATATAAAAATCTTTTTTTTCTGCCTTGTGGAATAACGGATCATTTCTTCTAGATCTGGAGAAAGCACTTTAAATTCTTTTTTCTCTTCTGTATCGGATTTTTCTGGCTTCATATTCACAAGCAACGTCTGGATCTTGTAGGAATTTCTTTTTGAAAGCCTCGCGTATTCGGCGGTCTTGCCTTCTTTTACTTTTGCTAGCGTTTCGATCGAAAGCAGCTTATCTCCAAATATGATTCTGGCTCCTAGCGCGCTTGCGAGGGCGCGCGCAGATTGCCGCATGTCAAGGTATGGGCTCCGCCTCTGCTTCCAAAATTGCGATGATTCTTTCTCGAGTATGATGGTGCCCACATTATCCGGCATAAGGGCAAGCATAGAAGAGGTGCCCACTAGCAGCATTGGGTGATCGCTACCCGCGCCGCTCACAAATGCTTGCAGAGCTTTTTTGGATCTAGCGTTCGGTAGCGCGAGAGTATATTTTTCTATGCCTTTGGATAGCTGGGCAGCAATATCAGGCACATCTTCTTCTGTGGGTACGATGACGGCGATAGAAAGCTTCTTTGCGAAAGATTCTCTGATGATGCTTCGGTAGGTGTCCATCCTGTCTGAATTTGGTGATTGGATCGCAAGGGTATCGAATCCTTCGAGCTTTTCTTTTCGCACTTTTCCTTGGAAAAATAATGTTGGAGCTTCGAGCACGGCTTTCGGTATTAGCGCCGCCAAAATTGCCCCGCGGCTTGCGGCTGTATCTTTCGCAATAATGGAAATGCCTTGCATCAGATATGGCGGCAGAGATGTCTCGTGGCTATGGCGGATTATTTTCTTTATGCCAAAATCCATGCTTTTTATTTCTGACTTGGATTCGAGGGCATCTTTCGATTCGATAATGATGCCTTGGAAGGTTTTTTTCCTGATCGGGATCGCCACTATGGTGCCAAGAGGAATATCCTCCGAAGAGAAATAGGTAAGCATTTCAGCGCGAAGGCCTCTTGCAATCGGCAATATGCTGAGCAGTTTCATCCTGCTATTTTAGCAGACTTTTATATGTGCTCCGAGAGCGTTCAGGCGCGAAGCCAAATCTTGGTATCCACGATTGATAGTGTATACATTTCGAAGCATGGATTCGCCTTTAGCTCCCAGCATACCAATTAGTATCAGGGCTGCTGGGCGTAGGGCGGGAGGCGTCAGCACATCTGCGGGTCTGAGCTCTGTTTTACCTGTTATAAACACTCTGTGCGGATCTGCAAGCTTTACTTTTGCTCCTAGTTTCTCAAGCTCTGTGTAATAGATTGCTCGATTTTCGTACACCCAATCATGTATCAACGTTTCGCCCTCGGCTTGCGTCGCTATGATCGCAAAGAAGGGAAGGTTGTCCATGTTTATGCCCGGATATGTCAGAGGATGTATCTTTTCCATAGGTGCTTTGAGTTTGGAGGGATGTGTCTCAATATCCGCTAAATTCACAAAACCATTTTCACCTTTGTAGGATTTTTTGATCTCGTATTTGAATCCCATTTTTTTAAGCTTCAATAATTCAAGCAAAAGAAAATCTATCGGGCATTTTTCTATCAGGATAGAAGAATTGGTAACGATCGCCGCAGTAAGGAAGAACATCGCTTCAATAGGATCTTCGCTCATTTCAAACGTTACGTCTTTATTAATTTCTCTTTTGCCATGAATGATTAGCGTTGATGTGCCGATGCCTTCTATCTTTATACCAAGCAAGGTAAGGAAATGGCACAAATCTTGCACCATATAATTACTGGAGGCGAATTTAATTATGGATATGCCTGGAATACAGGCTGCGGCCATGATCGTGTTTTCTGTTGCTGTGTCGCCCATTTCGTAAAGCACCACTTCCGCAGGTTTCAGTATTTGTCTTGAAACATCGTATTTGCCAGATAATGTTTTTATTTTTACACCGAAATTTTCCATTGCAAAAAAATGCGGAGTGACGATTCTTTCTCCCAGCTTGCATCCTCCGGCATAAGGTAGAGAAAATCTATCGAGCATATGGATCAAGGGGCCGATCAGCATTATTGCTGCACGGGTTTTCTCCGCTGACTCGCGATTGATATTTTTGATATTTATATTCTCAGGCACGATGACAAGGTCATCACCTTGCCATTTTATTTCAACGTTGATTGATTCCAGCACCTCTATAATACGGAATACTTCCTCGATCTTCGGCACTTTGATGAGGGTCGTCTTGCCTTTGTTTAGAAGTGAGGCGCAAAGGAGAGCTACTGCTGCGTTCTTGGATTTCTTTATTTGGGCGCTGCCGTGCAGCTTTTTACCACCTTCGATTGCAAAATTTAGGGTCGTACTATCTAATTTCATAGCGCGCAGTATAGCATGCTATAATCAAAATATTGAATCGAAATACATGGCATTTTTTACACGTAAATTAGGAATAGATCTGGGTACCGCCAACACTTTGGTATTTGTGCCAGGCCGCGGCATAGTGCTCAACGAGCCATCTGTCGTGGCTGTATCAGAAGAATTCAATAGAATATTGGCAGTAGGAAATGAGGCCAAGGTGATGGTAGGTAAGACCCCCGACAATATCGTGGCATATCGCCCCATGAAAGACGGCGTGATCGCGGATTACCGCGTGACGGAAGCAATGCTCAGGTATTATATTGGCAAGGCGCTCGGCAAATGGAATTTCATAAAGCCGGATGTGATGATTTCGGTGCCTGCGGGTGTGACGTCTACAGAAAGGAGAGCTGTGATCGAGGCTGCTATGAAAGCCGGCGCTAAGAATGCATACGTGGTAAAAGAGCCGATCCTTGCTGCAATCGGTGCCGGCATTTCTATCCAAGAGCCGACGGGCCACATGATCGTGGATATCGGAGGAGGCACGACGGACGTGGCCGTGATCTCTCTTGGCGGAATCGTGGCCTCCACTTCTGTAAAATGTGCCGGTGATCGGATCGATGCTTCGATCGTGGATTACATGAAGAAAAATTATAATTTGATGATAGGGGATAAGACGGCGGAGGACGTAAAGATCACGATTGGCTCTGCAGTGCCTGTGGAGGATGAGCTATCAATGACGGTCAAAGGCCGAGATTGCATCACGGGGCTTCCAAGATCTGTCGAAGTAAAAACGAATGAAATAGTGCGCGCTTTAGGGAAGGAGCTCCGTGAAATGCTTCAAGCTATCAAAGATGTGCTGCAAGAAACCCCGCCCGAGCTCGCGAGCGATATTATTGATAACGGCATCACCATGACGGGAGGATCATCGCTTCTGCGCAATCTTTCTGATCTGGTGCTGCGCCGCACAGGGGTCAAAGCAGCTGTGGCTGACAAGGCTCTATTTTGCGTAGCAATGGGCACGGGTATTGCTTTGGAGCATTTGGATACATATAAAAAAACGGTTGTCTCTAAAAGATAAAATGATCAACAGATGATGCTGCCAAATCATCATGCAATATTTGCTGAGGGGGATACAGCAGATGCTATTTTGTTTTTCAAAAAAGGCCTAGCAGAGCGGGGTATAAATTTGCAAGGGAATCCTGATATTATATTTTTGCATTACGATGCTCTCGGTATTGATGAAGCGAGGAATCTTATCGAAATTTCGCTCACTTCTCCTCTAAAAGAAAATAAAAAAATAATTG
>JAZJXR010000005.1:15687-31298 GCA_040390775.1 Patescibacteria group bacterium
TTTGTTATTTGTGCTAACAAGATCCAGTGGCAGGCGCAGAATGCGCTCCTAAAGCTTTTCGAAGATCCAAATCCAAAATCAGAATTTCTGCTCTCATCAATCAATGTTAACGCGCTCCTGCCTACGCTGCGTTCACGGCTTTTCGTGATCAAGCTCTCCCACATGTCCGACATGTGGGAAGCAGAAATTCAGAATTTTTTGTCTCTTTCAATTGGAGATAGATTAAAAGAATCAGAAAAGATCCAGAAAGCATATAAAGATAGTAGCGATAAAAAGCCTGTTCGAGAATTTTTGCTTGCGCTACATTATGAATTAGAAAAGGATCCAAAAGCAAATGCCGAGGCGCTCCGCGCTTCGGCCCGCTCCCTCTCTTATATAGACGATCCTTCTGCTTCAATGAAGCTCCTCCTCGAAAGTGTGATTTTAGCGATATAGTTTAGCTCTTTTGAATTTTGTTATATAATGGTCATATGGATTTCAAAGATTTAAAGCAAAAAATAAAGGATACCGAAGAGTGGCTCGCGAAGGAATTCGGCCAGATCAGGACGGGTAGGGCCACGCCTACGATTCTTGATGGGGTATTGGTAGAAGCGTATGGATCGCAGATGCCGATCGCGCAAATGGCAACCGTGATGAGCGAAGATCCGCGCACGCTTCGTATTGCACCTTGGGATAATGGTAATATCAAGCCGATCGAGAAGGCAATTCAAATTTCAAATCTTGGGCTTTCTATTTCTGTGGATGATAAGGGTCTTCGCGTGTCTTTCCCTGCTCTTACCACAGAATCTAGGAATAATTTTGTAAAGATTGCCAAGCAAAAGCTTGAAGATGCAAAGGTGGCGCTTCGCGGGGAGCGGAACAAAGCCAACGATGCTATGAAAAACGCAGAAATGAGCGAAGATGATATCGCGCGCAGCAAATTAGAAGTGGACAAGCTCATCAAGGAAGGATCGGACAAAATGGATATACTTTTTGCAAAAAAAGAGGAAGAGATTTTACAATAGATGTCCTTCATTACTCTTATTATCGTCATTTCCATACTCGTGTTTGTACACGAATTCGGGCATTTCATCGTGGCCAAGAAAAGCGGCGTGCGCGTGGATGAATTCTCGATCGGATTCCCGCCCCGAGTATGGAGCTTCAAAAGAGGTGAGACTACTTATTCGCTCAATCTAATTCCATTTGGAGGATATGTAAAAATTTTTGGTGAAAATCCAGATGAAGATTCTTTGCATGGGCCCGATAGCGGCCGCAGCTTTGTAAACAAAAGCAGGGGAGTGCAAGCGGCGATCTTGGTTGCAGGTGTCGCTATGAACATCCTTTTCGCCTTCGCTCTTTTATCCGCCAGCTTTATGATCGGTGTATCAAGCCCAGCAGAAAATGGCTCTGTATCTAATACCGTGCTCGTTTCGGAAGTGCTGCCGAATTCTCCCGCGGAGAAAGCAGGATTGAAACAGAATGATTTGATTTTAAGCACAAGTGCAGAAAAAATAGAATCTGATATTGCGGCTTCCGGCGGAAAGCCTGTAGTGTTTAGCTATGAGAGAGCGGGTGTAATTGCTACCACGAGCATTATTGCCAAAGCGGGCGTTGTAAAAGATAAGCTTGCGATCGGCATAGCAATGGTAAATGTACAAGATCTGAAGCTCTCATTCTTTCCGGCAATTGTAGAAGGTGCAAAAGCCACGGGAGATATTTTCGTTTCTACGGCTCTCGGGCTCAAAGATTTTTTATTTAGCGTATTTTCTTTTCGCGCGGATCTTTCGCAAGTGTCTGGGCCTGTTGGCATTGCTGGGTATTTGAATCAAGCGCGGCAGTTTGGCCTTTCAGCTTTGCTTTCTCTTATTGCTCTTATTTCAATAAATCTAGCGGTGATAAATTTGCTGCCATTTCCAGCTCTCGATGGCGGCCGCCTGCTATTTGTAGCTATTGAATCCATAATCCGCCGGCCTCTCAATCCCAAAATCGCAAACACCTTGAACCTCATCGGTTTCGCGCTCCTCCTGCTTCTCATGGTCACGATCACGTTCTCGGATATCGCAAAATTGGTAAAGTAAAATCTCTATAGTAGAATAGCCGGAACATGAAGCAATCACAACTATTCACCAAAACCCGCTTTGAAGCCCCAAAAGACGAGGTAGCAAAGAACGCTGAAATACTTATAAGGGCTGGATTTATCAATAAGGAGATGGCGGGGGTATATGATTTTTTACCGCTTGGTCTCCGTACGCTAAATAAAATCATAAATTTGATACGAGAGGAGATGAATAATCTTGGCGGACAAGAAATTTTTATGAGCTCTCTACAGCGCAAAGAGCTTTGGGAGAGAACTGGACGTTGGAATGATGATGTAGTGGATAATTGGTTTAAGACGAAGCTCAAGGAGGGCGGGGATCTTGGACTTGGATTCACACATGAGGAGCCTGTAGCAAATATGCTTGAGCAATATGTCTCATCTTACAAAGATCTTCCATTTTCTGTATACCAATTCCAAAATAAATTTAGAAATGAAACACGGGCAAAATCTGGCATCATGCGCACTCGAGAATTTATAATGAAAGATTTGTACTCTTTCAATGTTGATCTGGATGCACACATGGAATTTTATGAGAAAGCGAAAGATGCATATAGGCGAATCTTTGATAAGGTGGGAATAGGACACAAAACATACTTGACCTTGGCATCAGGTGGGAGCTTTTCTTCAAATTCCCACGAATTTCAGACGATATGTGATGCAGGTGAAGATACTATATTTATTACAGACGAAGAAAAAAGAGAAGCTGTGAACAAGGAGGTGGATGACAGGCGGGAGACAGGTCACAAAGCTGTGGAGGTTGGAAACATATTTTCTTTGGGTACAAAGTTTTCTGAACCACATTTAAAATTTAAAAATGAAAAGGGGGAGGAAAATCCTGTATTTATGGGTTCATATGGTATCGGGCCAGCTCGCCTTATGGGTACGATTGTGGAGGTGCTTGCTAAAGATAATGCAATGATCTGGCCAGAATCTGTGGCGCCGTTTCGGGTGCATATTATCGATCTTTCGCAAGGTGATGAATCTGTAAAAAAATCTGCATTGGATTTGTATGGTGGATTAACGGATGCTGGAATCGAAGCGCTGCTTGACGATAGGGAAGCCAGAGCGGGAGAGAAATTCGCAGACGCAGATCTGATCGGCATTCCGCATAGGATCGTCGTAAGCAAGAAAACAGAAGCAGCTGGAGCTTATGAGTATACAAATAGAATAAAAGCTGAAACTTCTGCTATATTGAAATCAGAAATAATGGATGTGCTGAAATAAAATGAAATTTTTCGACAAAATCAAATCATCTTTTTCAAACGATATCGGCATTGATCTGGGCACGGCTAACACTTTGGTATTCGTCGAAGGCAAAGGTATCGTCGTCAATGAGCCATCTGTGGTAGCGGTAAATCAAAAGACGGGGCAGGTGGTGGCCGTGGGAGCAACAGCCAAAGAAATGCTCGGCAAAACCCCAGGGCATGTGGTGGCGGTGCGGCCAATCGTGGATGGGGTGATCTCGGATTTCGAAGTGACGGAGGAAATGATGTCTTATCTCATATCGCGTGCTGAAGGCGAAAGCAAAAGATGGCTTGGGCCGCGCGTCGTTGTTGGGGTGCCTTCTGGAATCACGAACGTGGAAAGAAGGGCGGTAAAAGATGCGACCTTGAGCGCAGGCGCCCGCGAAGTGCATATTGTAGAAGAGCCGATGGCAGCAGCGATTGGTATTGGCCTGCCGATATCCGAGCCGATCGGATCGCTTGTGGTGGATATCGGAGGAGGCACAACGGACATCGCGATCATATCTCTCGGCGGAATTGTGCATTCCAAAAATGTGAAAATAGCAGGCGACAAATTAAATACAGATATTATTTCTTTTCTTCGAGGAGAGTTAAAAATATTGATTGGGGAACGTACAGCAGAAGAAATCAAAATTTCAATTGGTAATGTAATGCGGAGCGATAATCCTGCCGAAATGGCTGTGCGCGGCCGCGATCTTATCACGGGGCTTCCACGAGAAGTGGTGATCACCGAAGCGGACGTGCGGGAAGCGATTGGTACTTCTGTGGAAGCTCTCGTAGAAGCTGTAAAAGAAGTCATCGAGATTACACCGCCTGAAGTAATATCAGACATTATGTATCGCGGGTTGCACCTTGTCGGCGGCGGCGCGCTTATAAAAGGAATGAAAGATCTCCTTGAAGAGAGCCTCAAGATTCCTGTGCATGTGGCCGAAGATCCTCTCACGGCCGTAGTGCGAGGCACGGGCATGATCCTGCGCGATCTTGAATCCTATAAGGACGCTCTAATAAGAAACGAAGATGACCTACCTTTTGCGCGCTAAAGCAAAAAGAAGCAAGAGTATGCGCAGCGTGATTGCAGTGCTATTAATTTGTATTATATTATGGCTATTTGCATCATCATTTTTGGTGCGAGAATTTGCGAATTTTGGAGCAGGTTTTGATAGCGCCATGTATTCGCTTTTGCCAGAAGGGTTCAAATATTCACAGAATTTAGAAGCAGAGAACAAATCACAGAAAGCGCAGATTGCGCTCCTTGCATCTTCTAATGCTGATCGTAATATTCTAGCGAATGAAAACGAAAGGCTAAAATCTCTGCTGGGGAGAAACGAGAAAGAAAAGATCGTATATGCCACGATACTGAAGCGCCCACCGGATTCGCCTTATGACACTTTGATTCTGGACGCCGGTACTGGCGATGGGGTAAAAGTGGGGAATAATGTGATATCTGGAAATGTGCTGGTGGGATCCATCATAGAATCCGGAAGCGGATATTCCAAAGCCAAATTATTTTCTTCCCCAGGTAATATATTTTCGGGCATGCTCTCTGATCATATACAAATAGAAGCAAAGGGATTGGGTGGCGGATCGTTTGAAGTGGTGGCGCCTATTGGGGCAAGCGTGTCTGTTGGCGATGCTCTTGTGCTGCCTGCGATATCTTCAAAGATATTTGGGCTTGTACAGAACATCGAGGAAAAGCCTACGGAAGGATTCAAGAGGATTTTGTTTTCACTCCCTATTAATCCAAATCAAATCGATGCTGTCGGCATCGCTCTAGAGTGATGCGATTTTATGCAAATTTGATCAGTATTGCGGCGCTGGCGCTATTGCCTTGGTGGGGCTCTGCGTTTGTGCTCGTTGCTTTTGCTGTGATGTTTGATTTTGCGGAGATCATTTTGTACGGGCTCGTGTTGGATCTTCTTTTTGGTGTGCCTGGGACGATATTTGGTGCCTATGGCTTCATAATTTTTGCGGCTGCTATCTATGCTCTATCCGTCTGGATTCGCCCATATCTGAAACAGGTGTAAAATAGGGCGATGTTCCACAAATGGCTTAGAAGATTTAGAAAAAGGCGAAGCAGTAAAGCGGTAAATCCGGATGAGATATTTATCGATTCTTCAAACATCCCGGCTTTCAATAAGGATCAATTTGAAGGCCGTATCGAGACGCCGATCAGCGCAGGGCTGCTTTCTGTCCTGCAAATAATATTCTGCCTTGCCACTCTGATATTCGTCAGCCGAGCAATGTATCTGCAGGTCATATCGGGCGATTTTTATTTTGTGAGGGCTGAGAGGAACAATCTGAAAAAGGAGCTTATATTCGCACATCGAGGAATAATAGCCGATAGGAACGATGTACCGCTGGCGTGGAATGAAGAATCTTCCACCACGCCGTACGACAAGCGCGTATATACCGATAAATCCGGATTCTCGAACATTTTGGGATTTGTGAAATACCCAGGCGTTGATTCAAGCGGGCATCTGTACAGCTTTTCTACCACGGGCCAAGACGGCATCGAGAAATATTATGATGCGGAATTGGCGGGCCAGAACGGCGCCAAGCTTTCAGAAGTGAGCGTTACGGGCAAGATAGAATCTCAAAGCGCTCTCGAGCCCCCGCAAAATGGAGATAAACTAAATCTTTCTATTGATTCTAGAGTGCAGGAAGTTTTCCATAGGGAGCTTAGTGATGCTGCAGAGAAATCTGATTTTAAAGGAGCCGCCGGCGTGATCATGGATATAAATACGGGCGAAGTAATCGCCTCTGTGTCTTACCCAGGATTTGATTCAAATATAATGACGGGTGGAAACGATCAAGCTACGATCAGCGATTATCTGGGTAGCAAAAGGCAGCCATTTTTGGATCGGCCGACAGCAGGGCTCTATGCACCAGGATCGATCGTGAAGCCGTATCTTGCGGCGGGTGTCTTGGCAGAAAGAATCATAAATCCGGACAAGCAGATCTTTACTGTGGGATATCTAACGCTTCCAAATCCATACGACAAAGAGCACCCTACTATTTTTAAAGACTGGAAGGATCAAGGCTACGTGGATTTGCGGAAGGCTATCGCCGTGTCTTCGGACGTTTATTTTTATATCGTAGGTGGAGGTTTCGGCGATCAAAAGGGCTTAGGTATATCGAAAATAGATGAATATATGCACAAATTTCTTTTTGGCACGCCGACGGATGGATTTTTGGCGGGGCCGTCAGGCACAGTACCTACACCTGATTGGAAGAAGGCGACATTTGATGGCGAAGATTGGAGGATCGGAGATACTTACCACACTGCTATCGGCCAATACGGATTCCAAGTGACACCTCTTCAGATAGTGCGCGCTATGAGCGGTATTGCGAGTGATGGCACGATCGTGTCTCCAACTATTATAAAAGGGGATCAAGGACAGCAAACTAATATAGACGGGGTAGACAAGAGCTATTACCAAATTATCAAAGAAGGTATGCGTATGGCGGTGACGGAGCAGACAGCGATCGCTCTCAATATTCCTGA
Organism: Patescibacteria group bacterium; assembly: GCA_040390775.1. Lineage (GTDB taxonomy): Bacteria > Patescibacteriota > Minisyncoccia > Phycocordibacterales > CAIRYW01 > JAQBQZ01. The sequence continues at coordinate 22,514 of JAZJXR010000005.1, forward strand.
TGTAAAAGTGGCGGCCAAAACAGGGACGGCGCAGATAGGGGTAGGGAATAGCCGTGTGAATTCTTGGGTAGAAGGATTTTTCCCATACGATAATCCGCGGTATGCATTCGCTGTGGTGATGGAAAACGGGCCTACTACATATGCTGTGAGCTCCATGCGCGCCATGTCCAGCACCCTAAGCTGGATGGCTGCAAATACGCCAGAATACGTTGGGAATTAAGGTGATTTGACGAGACAGGCTCTTTCGTGCTATAATACTAGGGATAAGTTACTGAACCGAACCTCAACCCTTAGATATTCCCAACCTATGAAAATGTTCATTGTCGGTTTCCTGGCAGCTTTGATGCTGTCGTCGTGTGGTGCTCCGTGCACTCAGTACGGATATCGGCCTCAGTCCATGGGAATGTCGGTGCCCAGTGTACCACGTTTCTACGGGCAGCCGATGCCTCAGATGATGCCAATGCCGCAGACGATGTATCCGCCGCAGATGGCGCCGAGGCCGTACTATCCTCAAATGCCTCAGCCTTGCTATCAGCAGGGAGGGTATGGTGGATACGGTGGAAGCTATGGCTATCGTGGGCCTGGATTCCATCCATGGCCGGGTGGCGGCGGCAACTACTGATTCGATCAATGCAGCAAAGGCACAGGGTTCTACCAAGAACCCTGTGCCTTGACTTTTTATGCTAAAATTCATAGAATTACGGCTCCCAAAATAAAAGCCAATAATCACTATCATGACAGACGAAAAAGAATATCTTACAAAAGAGAAATACGCGGAGCTAGAAATCGAGCTCGATAATTTGAAGAAAGTAAAGCGAAGAGAGGTCGCAGATAGCCTTGAATATGCCAAGAGCATGGGCGATCTTTCCGAAAATCAGGAATATCAGGAGGCTCGCGATATGCAGGCATCCGTCGAGGAGCGCATAGGCAAGCTTGAAAATATTTTGAAGCATGCAGAAATAATGGAAGCTCACAAGGGCGGGATCGTCACTATCGGCTCAACTATCGTGCTCAAGAAAGTGGGAGATGAAGCCAAGATGTATCAGCTCGTAGGTTCCGAAGAAGCAGATGGTGCAGCCAAGATCTCTAATCATTCACCAATTGGAATTGCAATAATGGGCAAGAGCAAGGGCGCTAAATTCGATCTCTCTACTCCAAAAGGAAAAGCTAGTTACGAGATCGTGGATGTGAAGTAGCTGTATTCTCTATACTGAATACTGTATACTGTCCGTATGGCACTAGAAGACATACGTAAAGTTCGCTTAGAAAAATTAGAAAAGTTGAAAGCAAAAGGGATCAATCCATATCCGGCGAGGTCTAGCCGTACACATTCTATTTCTGATGCTATAAGCGATTTTGATGCTCTGGCTGCGTCCAAGGAAGCTATTACGATTGCGGGCCGTGTTATGTCTCTCCGTGGGCAAGGAGCTTTGATATTTTTCGATCTATTCGATGGCACGGGGAGATTTCAAGGCTTGTATAAAAAAGATGATACTAATGCAGAAAGCATAGAGTTTTTTAATGAAGTAGTGGATATCGGCGATTTTATAGAAATTTCAGGTATTGTGTTTACTACCAAAACGGGCCAGAAGACGGTAGAGGTAGCGGGCTTTCGAATGCTCGCCAAGACCCTTCTGCCGCTTCCAGAAAAATGGCACGGTCTTCAAGATGCAGAAGAAAGGTTTAGGAAGAGGTATTTGGATATTTTGGGATCCGAAGAAGTGCGAGAGATGTTTGTGAGGAAAGCAAAATTCTGGAAAGCTACACGAGATTTTCTAACTGACAAAGGATTTCTAGAAATAGACACGCCAACCTTGGAGGTCACCACTGGCGGCGCAGAGGCCACACCCTTCAAAACGCATCACGAAGATTATGATCTGGATGTGTATCTTCGCATATCAGTAGGCGAGCTTTGGCAAAAGAGGCTCATGGCTGCAGGATTTCCAAAGACGTTTGAAATTGGCCGCGTATATCGCAATGAAGGCACAAGCCCGAATCATTTGCAGGAATTTACAAATGCTGAATTTTACTGGAGCTTTGCTGATTTCAGAATGGGTATGGATTTGGTAAAAGAAATGTACAGATTTATCGCAAGCAATGTCTACGGCAAAACTGTGTTCACCACGCGTGGGCATGATTTTGATTTGGCCGCAGAGTGGACAGAAATTTCTTACGTAGAAGAAATTAAAAGGCAGACGGGGATTGATGCTATGGCGGCTACAGAAGAAGAATTGGTAGACAAGCTTAAAGAATTAAAAGTAGAATACGATGCCAAAACGAAAGAGCGCTTAGTGGATGCGCTTTGGAAGCATTGCCGGAAAGCTATTTCTGGGCCTGCGTTCGTGATCAACTATCCGGATTTTATGCAGCCGCTAGCAAAGCGCGGCGATGATCCTGCTACCGTAGAGCAATTCCAAGTGCTGATCGGAGGATCGGAAATAGGCAAAGGATATTCCGAGTTAAACGATCCTGTGGATCAAAAAGCGCGATTCGAGCATCAGCAGGCTCTGCTAAAAAAAGGCGATAAAGAAGCCATGATGGCAGATTTTGAATTTATCGAAATGCTCGAGCACGGAATGCCGCCTACGTGCGGATTCGGATTCGGGGAAAGATTTTTTGCATTCCTCGAAGACAAACCAATCCGCGAAGTGCAGCTGTTTCCCCTAATGAAGCCAAGGGAAGATAATAAATAAAAACAAACGCAGCATCTGAGGATGTTGCGTTTGCTGATAACCCTTGTCCTTTCTGGTCAGTTATTCCAGTCTTGGTCTGGAAGTATGCCCGCTTCGCCTTTCAATGAGATGATTTGATCTTTGAGATGCTCGAAGAGTTCAACCAGTTTTTTTTCAGGCAGATCCGCGTACAGAACAATGTTTCCTCCTTGAAAACATGCGAAGTTCGTGCAATTAACCGAAGGGTTTTTTCCAAAGATCTTGAGCCATAGCCAAGTTGTGGTCAAGAGCGTCTCAGGGAAATTCGCAATGTTGACGTGGAATTCTCGGATCGGATCATTCAAATGGCAGTTTCTGTAGATGACAAGTCGTGTATTCATGATTGTGCAGGTGTTGGGTTCAAGTTACAAAACTTTTATTAAAATAACATACTTTAATTAATACGTCAAGAAAATCTACTTGGAAATCCGATTCCTAAGTGGGTCGTCTCCCACATGTCCGACATGTGGGAGTTGCTTTTTATTTTTTCATAAGTAGTATAGCCGGAGTTCAAATTACCGCCTATGGAAACTCTTGTTCATAAACTCGACACTACGAGAAAGGTTCATCGTGCGCTCCGCGACCCAAAGCTCACTGCAAAGCAGAGAATACGGCTTCTCAGAAGAGGTCTCAGTCTTTGCAATGGAGATCTCAATCAGCGGCTTCGGTTTGCAGAATACGCTGCGGACGGAGATGTGAAAGTGGTGCGATTTTTGATGCGCACTCTTTACTACGACGGGTATGATCAGGCAGTTCTTGAAACAGATCCTTCGTTTGAAGATTCCTGTAGAGACGATGGCTAACCAGTAGATTTCTACTGGTTTTTTATTTGCCAAATAAACCTTAGAAAATAAGGGTATTTTGGTGATGTAATGTGGATAACTGTGTTTGCGGATGGAGTGAAGTGGGATACAATGGTATGTAAGTGGGATGAAGTGGTAAGAAGAAATTTTTAAGAAAATTACAAATGTTAATAGGCGAATACACTCACACAATAGACGACAAAAATAGGATCTCGCTTCCTTCCAAATTTCGAAAGGAAGTCGGGAAGAAAATTGTCGCCACATATGGCCTTGAAGGGTGTCTTTTCCTATACACAACGCCGGAGTGGAAGCAGATCTCGGAAGAGATCGGAAAGATGGGGATGCTCAAGGCCGACACGCGAGAATTTAATCGCTTTATGTTCGGCGGGGCGGTGGAGCTTGAGGTGGATTCTTTGGGCAGGCTTCTTGTGCCAGAGCATTTGCGTGATTTCGCGAGCTTGAAGGACAAGGCGGTGTTCATCGGTGTCCACAAACGAATTGAAATGTGGAATGAGAAAAAGTGGGCGGATTATAAGAAGAAGGTGGTGCTGGGAGCAGATTCTCTTGCTGAGAAGCTGAGCCAGACGGGAGCATTCTAATGGCAAAAAGCGGAGACGAAAAAGGTGTACACAAGAGCGTTCTTTTAAATGAAACAATAGACGGCCTCGATATCCAAAAAGGCGACACGGTGGTGGATGCCACCATGAATGGTGGTGGGCATTCGAGTGAAGTGCTGAAGCGATTTGGATATAGCGTCAGCCTTATCGGAATTGATGCGGACATGGGCGCTATCGAGAGGGCAAATAAAAAGATCGGCAAGCGAGAGAATTTCCTTGCAGTGTGTGAGAATTTTCGAAATCTGGATCGCGCTCTCTCTGAAGCAGGAAAAGAAACAGCAGACAGATTTATCTTCGATCTAGGGCTTTCTTCTGATCAGCTTGAGAGCTCGGGCAGGGGATTTTCCTTCAAGCGTGATGAGCCTCTAGCGATGACCTTTAAGGCTGATTCCGATAGCGACACTGTGACAGCCGAAAGGATCGTTAACGATTGGAACGCTGATTCTATCGCAGCAATACTCAAAGGATACGGCGAAGAGACGTTTGGCAAAAAAATCGCAGAGGGAATCGAGAAAGCCAGAAAGGATGGCGAGATTAAGACAACGCATGAGCTTGTGGAGATCATAAAAAGCGCAACCCCGATGTGGTATCACAAGAAAAAAACGCATCCCGCTACGAAAACTTTTCAAGCTCTCCGAATAGCGGCAAATGATGAGATCAACGCGCTCGAAGAAGGCTTAGCAAAAGCATTTGAGCATTTGAGCATAGGAGGCAGAATCGCGGTGATTTCCTTCCACAGCATCGAGGACAGGGTGGTAAAGCAATTTTTCAGAAAGTTGTCGGACGATGGAAAAGCAAAGCTTGTGTCCAAAAAGCCGATTGCTCCCACACGGGATGAGGTGCTAGAAAATCCAAGATCAAGAAGCGCAAAATTAAGAATCATTGAGAAATTTTAATAAATAAATAAAAAGATATGACAAAAATGCCTGGGGAATTCAAATATAGAGGGAAGATTTGGCTGGCTTCTGGCTGCGCAGGATTTTTGGCGCTTTCTTATCTCGCCTTTTTTGGAATGACGATCACAAACATTGCCAAATATCAGGCTGCCGAAAAGCAAATCAGCAGCGTCACGGCGGATCTTAGCCAAATGGAATTTTCTTATCTTTCAAAGGAGGCAGAAATAAACACCACGCTTGCTGCGGCTCGAGGATTTGTGGAGCCTACAAATATTGTGATCGCGCACAGCTCTTTGCGCGAGACAGCTTTTGTATCTAAAGGGGATATAAAATAAATGAAACTGAAGGCGATATCTAGGCTCCGCTTTATATCTTTTGCAATTATTTTAGTGGGGCTTGTGTTCGTGGTCCGGCTTTATACCCTGCAGATTATGCGGCATGGTGATTACAAAAATTTGGGAGATAAGCAATATATAAAAAGCGATGGAGGGATATTTTCTAGAGGAGCAATTTATTTCAAAGATAAAGATGGCAATCTGATCTCTGCCGCAACTCTCAAATCAGGATATATTTTGACAATAAATCCAAAGCTAATTAAAGATAAAGAGGCTGCATACAAAGCTTTGTCGAGAACCATCACTATAGATCGAGATAGCTTTATGTCTCATGCTTCCAAAACAGATTCATATGAGGAAATCGCAAAGCGAGTGACGGAAGAGCAAGCCGCAGCAATTAAAAGCGCCAAGATCACAGGCGTGACACTTTATCCTATGCAGTGGAGATATTATCCGGGCGGGGATACGGCTGCGCATGAGCTCGGATTCCTTGGATATGATGCAAATAATAATTTTGGAGGCAGGTATGGCCTCGAAAGATTTTATGAAGGCACGCTTCAAAGATCCAAAGATGATGTGTATGCTAATTTCTTCGTACAAATATTTTCTGATATAAAGGGCGCGGCCGGTAGCAATTCTACAGAGGGCGATATCGTAGCCACAATCGAGCCCTCAGTGCAATCTTCTCTAGAAGACACTTTGTCTAGCATCCAGAGCAAATGGTCTGCAAAAGAAACCGGTGGAATCATTATGGATCCAAAAACAGGGGCAATATATGCTATGGGAAGCCTGCCGAATTTTGATCCAAACAATTTTCAAACTGAAAAAAACGGTGATGTATTTCGCAACCCGTTAGTCGAAGATGTGCGCGAAATGGGATCGATCGTAAAGACGCTGACGCTGGCTTCAGGGCTGGATGCTGGGGTAATTACCGCTTCTACTACGTACAACGACAAGGGCTTCATGGAAGTAAATGGTTCGACAATTTGGAATCATGATCACACCATAAACGGATTGACGACTATGCAAACAGTACTCGATAAATCTCTAAACATGGGAGCGGCATTTGTAGAAAAAAAGCTTGGCAATGATCGCTTTGCAAAATACATGCTTGCCTTTGGGCTCGGGCAGAAGACGGGGATAGATCTTCCAAATGAGGCGCAGGATATCGTGAGCAATCTAAAAAGCCCGAGGGATGTGGAATACGTGACGGCTTCATTCGGGCAGGGAATAGCGATGACGCCCGTGTCTATGATTCGCGCTCTTGCTGCTCTGGGGAACGGAGGCGTGCTCGTCACGCCGCATTTGGTTGAAAAAATAAATTACGGCGGCGGGCTTTCAAAGAATATCGCTCCGCTACAGGGTGAGCGCGTAATTTCTGAAGAAGCTTCGCAGAAAATCAGCAAAATGCTTACCTCCGTCGTAGATAATGCTTTGCTATCTGGCCGCGCCAAAAATCCGCATTACACCGTGGCAGCCAAAACGGGTACGGCCCAGATTGCAAATCCAAATGGCGGCGGATACTATTCTGATAGATACTTTCATTCATTTATGGGATACTTCCCAGCCAGCGATCCGAAGTTTATAATCCTGCTTTACACATTGGATCCCGAGACGAATCAATTCGCGGCAGATACATTAGCGATGCCGTTTGCGGATCTTTCCAAATTCCTTATCAATTATTACCAGATTCCGCCAGACAGATAATATGAAAAATCCATGAAGAATACAGCGAAAAAAATTATAATATATATCCTAACACTTGAAGCAAAACAGGTGCTAAAAAAGTACAAGCCAAAGATTGTAGCCGTAACGGGCAGCGTGGGCAAAACATCCACCAAGGATGCGATCTATGCCGCGCTCTTGCCTTTTGCACACGTCCGCAAGAGCGCCAAGAGCTTCAATAGCGATATCGGAATTCCTCTTACGATTCTCGGCCTTCCAAACGCATGGAGCGATAGCAGCAAATGGCTTCTCAATATTTGGCGAGGGTTTTTGCTTTTGATAAAAAAGAGCGCATATCCCGAGTGGCTTGTGCTCGAGATTGGAGCTGATCATCCAGGAGAGATAGAAAGGGTGATGCATTGGGTGCATCCGGATATATCTGTGATCACGCGCATTGGCGGGGTGCCGGTGCATGTGGAGAATTATAGATCTGTAAAAGAAGTAATAAAGGAAAAATCTTTTTTGGCTAGAGGATTAAAAAAAGATGGCTTCCTCATATTGAATAGCGATGATGATGATGTAATGGGATTCAAGGAATATACGAATGCAAAAGTGCTGACCTTTGGAATTACGAGTAGCGCGGATGTGCAGGGCACATATATACAGCCGCTCTATAGCGAAGATGGAAAAGTGGCTGGGACTTCATTCAAAGCAGATATAGATGGATCTTCGATCCCGATTACGCTCAAAAATATTTTGGGTAAAACTCACGTGTACCCAGTGCTGGCTTCTTTTGCAATCGTAAAGGCTTTGAATTTGAATCCACTCGAAGCCAAGCAAGCATTTGCGGATTATGATTATCCCAAGGGCCGCATGAATATCATTGATGGCCTTCATAATTCCAAAATAATCGATGATACCTATAATGCCTCTCCTGTGGCTATGGAAGAAGCTTTGCGATCAGTAGAAGAGCTGAAAGTTTCTGGCAGAAAAATCGGCGTGCTCGGCGATATGCTCGAGCTTGGCAAATATTCTTCTGAGGAGCACATGAAGCTTGGCGAATTTGCAGGCAAAATATTCGATGTGCTTGTGCTTGTGGGAATCAGAGCCAAAGAAATGCAGGCTCCAGCACACAAAGCGGGCAAGAAAAAATCAGCGATACATGCGTTTGATAATTCAGCCGATGCCGGGCAATTCCTCCTAGGGTTCGTAGGTGAAGGGGATTTGGTGTTCGTCAAAGGTTCGCAGGGTATGAGGATGGAAAAGGTGGTAGAAAAAATAATCGCCTTTCCCGAATTCAAATCAAAGCTCCTTGTGCGGCAGGAGGCGGAGTGGTCCCGACGTTAATATGACGTCGAGGATCCGCGATTTTGTAAACAAAATCGGGACAAAATATGTACACGATTTATATTTTAAAACTCGCTGACAGCTCTTACTATACAGGTAGCACTAGGGATATAGAGCAGAGGCTTTCTCACCATGGTCACAAAAAGGTTAAATCTACAAAGGATAAATTGCCATTTGAGCTGGTCTATTTTGAGAACTACAACAACAGGTCAGAAGCTCAATCTAGAGAATATCAGATCAAAAAATGGAAAAGTAGGAGAGCTATTGAAAGATTGATAAAAAAAATATAGTATGTGGAAGCGGTCCCGATCCCGACTGTGTCGAGGATCGAGGACCCTCGATTTTTCAATTTCGATTGATCAATCGAAAGTAAAATCGGGGCCCTATCGTCTAACGGTTAGGACGGAGCGT
>JAZJXR010000005.1:31308-60474 GCA_040390775.1 Patescibacteria group bacterium
CATCTGCCACTGATTGCTCTGGAGATTACAGGATTTATTCAATTTGTAAAGCTTAAAGGAGTTGGAATATTCTAAATATTTTGGTATAAATGGAGCTTATGGCCCTATCGTCTAACGGTTAGGACGGAGCGTTCTCAATGCTCAAATCAGAGTTCGATTCTCTGTAGGGTCAAAAGTTGACGTATAATTATATTATGTTATTACATTTTTTCTTTGAAACATTTGATCAGAATATTGTAAATTTTTTTGGCTGGTTCGATGTTCACAACGGAGCTGTTCAAGCAATAGCAACAGTTGTATTAATTGCAATTACTGTACGAAGTATAAAGGAGGCCCAAGACACCAGAAAAGATACACGTCTGCCGATAATGAAATTAACGATTGAAGGACCAATTAATTATAAAATTTCTGGTCAGCATATGTCATACACAGTGGAAAACATCGGTTATGGACTAGCACTAGATGTAAAATTAAGTTCTATATTTAACGATATGGAAACTATAGATTTTGGCAATGTTGAAGCAGATTCAGAAAAATGCGAAACGAGATGGATTTCTTTAGAACAAATAGAAGAGATGAAAAAGAAAACTAAGTTTTTTGACGTTCTAAATATTTCTTACGAAGATATTTTTGAACGTAGGTTAAAGACTTTTGCAAGTGTTATCGACGAAAATGAAAATTCAGAGCATAATTGGCCAGTTCTTAAAATATCAAAATGGAGAGTTAGTCTCCCTGAATAATACTTAAAGACCCCAAATCGGGTCAAAATTATGCAACACAAGCTGAAGAAAATTTTGGAGATGTCATATTCGTACGCTTCGATCGAGCGCGATATTGTCTATCCGAATATGGACAGGGGAGAGAATGATGCCGAGCATTCCATGCAGCTGGCTTTGGCCGCGTGGTACATCGTGGATACGGATAGGCTTGATCTGGATATTGCCAGAATATTCAAGCTTTGCATCGCGCATGATCTGGTGGAAATATATTCTGGCGATGTACCGCTTTGGGGCCCGACGGGCCACGAGGAGAAGGATGCAAAAGAGCGCCAAGCGATAGAGACGATCAAGCAAAATCTGCCAGAAATAGCTGGAATTCCAGAAGCGATCGAAGAATATAAAGCAAGAGAGACGAAAGAAGCCAAATTCACCGCAGGGCTCGACAAGCTTTTGCCGCTTCTAAATCAAATAGCTACGGATGGTAGGGTGTGGAAATATCGCAAGGTCTCGCTTTCGCGAGCGCTCTCTGTGCTTGAAAAGCAGGCTTTGATCACACCTTATTTGGCAGCTTATTTCGATGAAGCCACAAAAGAGCTCAAAGCAAATTCTGCTAAATATTTTGATATGTAAGCATTACGGGGAAGCATCGTCTACTTAGGTAAGCCAATTAAAAGCTAATATATACACATGAAATCACTCTTTTTGTCGCTTGCGCTTGCTTTTGCATTATTCGCTTCCATTTCCGCTCCAGCGCTTGCAGGAGGAGATCCAGATCAGCTTGGGGCAAATTTGTACGATAATAATGGAATGCCGATTCAGAACGCAGCGGTGATGAATGGCTATGTTGGTGCTACAAGCAGCATGGAAGCAGCAAATGTTTCAAATGCAAGCTCTACCAATCAGATGGCATCAGCGAATCAAGCTTCTACTATCCTGCAGATCGCTCTTGTGGTGCTGATCGTAGGCGGGGCAGCAGGGCTTATATACTTCGCTTCAAAGAGAAATAAAGTAGTATAATAATACGCGTTAAGTAGGCCAATTATTATTTAGCACAAAAATATGGACGAAGAAAACGAATCAAAATTGGAAGCAGCTTGCCCAGAATGCGGTGGCAATATGGTGGAAGATGATGGTGATGAATCGATGGTCAAATGCGAGAAGTGCGATTATCGCATGCCAGCAGAGGATGCTGGCGAATCAGTGTCTGCGCCTGATGAGGAATAGTTAAGCAAACAAGCTTTCTACCACAGCCTTCACATCGGCTCCATCGGCTGCGCCTTTCGTCTCCTTCATTACGGCTCCCATTAGGATGCCCATTTTAGATTTGTCCGTCACGTTCATTTCAGATTTTTTCGCTTCTGCGATTTTTAGGATTTCTTCTCTGGCCATCATCTTTGGTAGAAGAGTCTCGATAATAGCCAGCTCTGCCTGCTCTGAAGCTGCCAGCTCTGGGCGGCCGCCCTTTGTGAATTGATCGATAGAATCTTTGCGCTGCTTGGCAAGGCGCTTGAGCACGATCATAGCGTCCTCGTCTGATATCGGATCTTGAGGAGTTTTGCCCTTAGCCATTACTTCGCTCACGAAAGCCGCTGATATGCCACGATAAACATCCCTTGCTACAGTGTCTTTGGCTAGCATCGCTTCTTTGATCTTGTCTTTGATTTTTTCTTGCATCTGTTTTATTTACCGTGTAAACACTATATAATTGTATCATGACCACAATTTTGCTAATAGTAGTAGCTGTACTCGTGCTTTTAAATATCGTTTTTGTATATTTTTCTACAAAGAAAAAGCCAGCAGAAGATGGTGCAGGGCTGAAGCTTCTCCTTGAGCAGATGAATTTCCTTTCAAAGACGGTAGACGAAAAGATGCGGCACAATTCCGAGATGGTGCAAAGCTCGATGAAGAATCAATTCTCTGAATCCGCCAAGATAATAAAGGAGGTGACGGAGGGGCTAACTAAATTGGATGAGACGAATCGCCAGGTGGTATCCTTTGCGGATCAGCTGCAAAATTTGCAAGATATATTCAAGAATCCAAAACAGCGCGGGATCATAGGGGAATACTATTTGGAGACGCTGCTCAAAAATGTATTGCCGCCCAGCTCCTACCAAATGCAATATGCTTTCAAAGACGATTCTATTGTGGATGCGGTGGTGTTTGTGAAAGACAAAATCATACCGGTAGACTCTAAATTCTCTCTTGAAAATTACAACAGGATAGTGGAGGAGAAAAATCCAGCGGAGAAGGAGCGGCTCGAGAAGCTTTTTGAAAATGATTTGAAAAATAGAATTTTGGAGACGAGTAAATATATCAAGCCGTCAGAAGGTACGATGGATTTTGCTTTTATGTTTATCCCTCACGAAGCCATCTACTACGATCTCCTAGTAGGCAAAGTGGGGCTTTCAAACGAAGAAAATCTAATACAGCGCGCTGCTGGGAAGTATCGGGTGATCATTGTCTCGCCGACGTCATTTCTCGCCTATTTGCAGACGGTTCTCCAGGGCCTCAAAGCGATGCAGATAGAAGAGACGGCCAAAGACATAATAAAGAGGGTGGGCGAGCTCGTGATGCACCTGCGCAAATATTCTGATAGCCATGAGAAATTAGGGCGATCTCTAGGCACCGCTGTAAATCAATTCAACGATTCGAGCAAAGAATTCAAAAAAATAGATAAAGATATAATGCGGATAACGGACAAAGAAGATTCTATCGGCTTCGAAGCGGCTCTCCTAGAAAAGCCGGATATGGAGGAGTAGCTTGATATTCCTGCTCATAGGTATAGTATGGCTCCGAACAACGCACCTTACTACCATGGAAATATATATACCCGCTCAGATGCCTGGCGCAGTAGATCCTATTTGGGTCCAAGATCGGAGGAAGCAGATGGAGGTCGTGCCTGGAAGCATAGTGGACACTGTAAAGAGAGTTCTCCAGATTGCAACAAACAGAATGCAGATCGCGCTCTTTTTCACATTTGACGAGATCAATCTTGTGGCTGGTGCTCAAATTCTTGAGCCCGGCACCAAAGAATTTCCGAGGGACGGACTCTTTGATCCAATGAGGAAGGAGATGCTCGCGTGGCAGGTGGAGAAGGGAGGAGTCTTCGGATTTGAATTGGGGATGACCCATCACAAAGCCGCGGAATTCTATCCCGTGCTTCCTGACATCTACACCATTTGTGGTGGCAAATTTGGTCTCACGTACGGACGCACTCGTCTGTACTTCTAACACTCGCTCGGCTTTCCGCCTGGCGATTTTTTATAGTATAAATATACAGATGATAATTATTGCAGAAGTAAAACCTGAAGCTCCAAATTGGAAATCAGATAAAAGCTGGGAAGAACTTTTTGTGATAGCTGAATCTATTGGAGATTGGATTTCGATACACACAGATTCACGCTGGGGAGGCTCGATTGATTTGATCAGGCGAGCAAGGAAGCTAACGTGCAAGCCAATTCTTGCAAAGGGAATACACACAGATCAAGAAACGATCGACAAAATGTTGGAATGCGGTGCCGATTATGTGCTCACTCTGGATTTTATACCAGAGCGGAATGCTGATAAATGCCTGATAGAAATTTCAGATATTGAAGTGCTAAAGAGATCGCCAAAAAAACTAAAGTATGTATGGAATTCGCGAGATATTTGGGCGCTTTTAAATAAAGCGGAGCCCAAAGAAAGAATACCTTTCGAACAGGTGAGGCAAATGTTTCCAGATTTATGGCTTTGCCAAGCTAGCAATATTAGTGCGGTGCAAGACGTGGATCCTCGCGCCGACGCGGTGCTTGTGGGCACGCATTTGGAGGCTTTTGCCAAATCACTTTAAGAATCTTGCATTTTTTAGCGAATTGGGTAGAATACTCTCTATGCCTAAAAAGACGGAAGAAAAACCAAAAACGGCCAAAAAAGCCCCTAAAATTGAAGCCCTAAATTCAAGCGAATTCGCTGTGATAGCTACAGGCGGCAAGCAGTACAAAGTATCTGTGGGTGAGATTCTTTCTATAGAAAAAATGAAGGGAGAATTCAAAGAGGGCGATAAGCTCACTTTCGATAAAGTGCTTCTAGTGGACGATGGATCTAATACAACGATTGGTACGCCGTATATTGATGGCGCAAATGTGCTTGCAGAGCTTGTAGAGATCGGCAGGGCAGCGAAAGTAAACGTAGTTAAATACAAACAAAAGAGCCGATATTTCAAAAAGAGCGGCCACAGGCAGCCTTTCTTCCGCGTGAAGATTACAGCACTCAAGTAATTGACTTTTTTCTAAATACAAGCAATATAAAGCAGATTCAAATCCCGCCGGGGTTTTAGCGCATGCTATCCTCTCGGCTTGAGGATATTCGTTCGTTGAAACTTTTGGTGGTCACTCTCAAATCCATGAATGTAAGATTCTTTGATACAATCCTTCGTGTATTGATATTGGCGCACATCTCGATTCTCGCAGCTTTTGCTGTACATATCGGATCCAATCCTGACAACTGGGTGGCACGGGTAATGTGCGTTTCTTTGCCTCTGATTGGGATGATTTACATTCTCGAAGTCGTCGGGCGCCGTTGGTATCTCATGGAGAATGCTGCCGTGCTCTCTCATCGGTACCTCAAGCAAGGGATTTATTCTCTCCTGTACTATATGCCGCAAGATAGACATGGCGACTGGTTCGTCCTGACTCTCGAGAAGGCTACCGTGATTGGAGACCCGAAAACAGGAGAGTGGAAGGCTGTGCTTTCCGGTGAAAGGTACAGCTATGCAATGCCTGCTGGGACATTTGTGCCCGTAGTGCTTGCATCTCTCAGAGCAACGGATTCGGAGCTGCTGCAGGCGATGGAAGGGCGCTTCCTTAATTACCACCGAGAGGCTGGGGAGCAGATTGCCAGGCTTTCTTTTCATCCCGCTGATATCACGGTCGTACGAAAGAACGGCAGGGTCGTAACTCCCGCCAAAAGTGCCACACCAATCGCCGCCACAGCATCCTGATCGGTGCTGTTTTTTATTTTTTATTCTCGAGTGCGGCTTTGATGGTGTCGCTATCAGAATATTCGATTTCGAGGCCTGTAGAGAGGCCTCGGCCGAGGTGGGAAAGCTTGATTTCCGGCGCGATCTCATTTAAATGTGATTTGATTATTTCTTCTGTATTTTCTCCCTCATGCGTGGCAGAAAGCGCGAATATTATCTCTTTTATATCTGATTTTCTTTTTTCTATAAGAGCGAGTAGGGGAGCTAGGCGGATTCTTTTCTCTGGCGCTTTTTCTAATATCGGCACGATGCCTCCTAGCACAAAATATTTGCCCGCAAAAGCTTCGCTTTTTTCCACCGTTTGCAGATCGTTGTCTTTGGCGACGATCATAAGCAAATGTATATCACGATTTGGATCTGTGCATATAGAGCAGAGATTATTTTCCGCCCGCTTAGCAAAATACCGCATGCACTCTTTGCATTGTGCCACGTCTTTTTTCAGTGTTGCAAGCAGTGTGCGCATCTCTTCCAAATAATCCGGATTTTTGGATAGCAGATAATAGGCAAACCTCTCTGCCTGCCTTGGGCCGATGCCAGGAAAATGGGTAAATATTTCTTTGAGCTTCTCAAACGAATTCATGTGGGATTAGAAAACGGAAGCGTCATCCTTTATGAAATCAGAAATATTGCTTTTCTCCATATTAAGGAATGTGGTGCGCTCTTCGTCGAAATACAGCTCGATGGATCCCACGCGGCCGTTTCTGTGCTTGTCGATATGTATTTGGGCGATGTTTTTCTTGTCGGAATTTTCGTTGTATTTATCTTCGCGGTGGATGAACATCACCACATCCGCATCCTGCTCAATAGATCCGGAATCGCGGAGGTCAGAAAGCTTTGGCCTACCTGTGCCTCCGCGCTGCTCCACGGCACGGCTTAGCTGCGAAAGGGCGATCACGGGCACCTCAAGCTCGCGCGCTAGCTGCTTTAGGGAGCGGGATATTTCCGTCACTTGATTCACCATGTTGTCCGAGCTTTTGTAATTGCCGACGGGTGTCATAAGCTGGAGGTAATCCACCACGATCATACCTAGGCCCTTTTCTATCTTGAGCTTTCTGGCTACGGATCTCATTTTCAAAATATTATTCCCTGGCTGATCATCTATATATATCGGAGCTTTTGATAGCCGCTCCATGGAATTTTTGATCTTGTCGAAATCCTGCTCTATAGAGAGCTTGCCAGTGCGGAGCTTCCAAGCGTTCACCATTGAATCCGCAGATAGCATACGATCTACAAGCTGCTGCGAGCTCATTTCAAGAGAAAATATGCCAACGGGCACTCCGTGCTGTACGGCAGCATTGCGGGCAATATCGAGAGCTAGAGCTGTCTTACCCATCGAAGGCCTAGCGGCGAGGATAATAAGATCCGACTTTTGGAATCCAGAAAGCATATTATCCAAATCGCGAAATCCGGAAGACACGCCGCGTAGCTCGTCTTTAGATTTGTGCAAACGATCGAGCCTCTCCCATGCCTCATCAAGCGTGGCGCTCAAGGCCACGAATTTGGAAGAGCTCGAAGAATTTGAAATATCAAATATCTGCTTTTCTGCTCGATCAAGGAGCTCGAGCACGTCTTTGTTCTCATCGAATCCCATCTCGCTGATATTTTCTGCAGCATCGATCAGTCTGCGCAGTGTGTATTTCTTTTGTACCATTTCTGCATAGTGCCTGATATTGGATGCCGGAGGAATGCTTTGTACAAGCTCGGTTAGATATGCACGGCCGCCCACTTTTTCCAGCAGCTTCTTTTCTTTGAGTTTGGCAGAAAGCGTAAGCAAATCTATCGGCTCGCCGCGGCTGGATAGCTCCATCATCGTTTCAAAAATTGCTTTATGCTTTTCTGCGTAGTATGAAGAAGGTGTGATGATGTCGTTCACCTCGTGCATCGCATCCGTGTGCAGCATGATGCCGCCGAGCACAGCCATCTCGCTTTCGAGATTTTGCGGAGGAATCCTTATTGCTTGCTTGCTCGTGTTTGCCATGGAGCCATTCTATCACCTTGTGTCCTGTGTCCAAGTTTGAAAATTGCGTAAAATGTTGGTAAAGTGTGGACAATGAAAGCTGTAATATTAGCCGCCGGAAAAGGTACAAGGATGGGAGAGGCCTCGAAAGAGACCCCAAAGCCAATGCTAAAGGCAGGCGGCAAATCTTTGCTGCATCACATGATCGAGATCTTGCCCAAAGAAATCCACGAAGTGGTGCTGGTGGTCAGCCATCTAAAAGAGCACATCATGGCATCTCTTGGCAGCATGCTGCATGGCAAAAAGATCACATATGTAGAGCAGCCGGAGCTCCTTGGCACGGCGCATGCGCTCTTTAGCGCTAAAGAGCATTTAAAGAATGAAGAGAAATTTATCGTAATGATGGGAGATAATGTTTATACCAAAGAGGATTTGCAGGCTTGCTTTGATACGGCTTGGTCCATGCTTGCAGATCCGCGCGATTCTGTAAAAGGTGTGGCGAAAGTGGTGATAGATGCAGACGGCCATGTAGAAAATATTCTAGAGCGCTATCCGCATGATGAAAAGGGATTCAGCTCGCCGGGTGTGTATACGCTGACGCCGGAAATATTTAATTACGAAATGGTGGAGTGGGGGAATGGAGAATACGGCTTGCCTCAGACGATCCTCTCAGCTAAAGACAAAAAAATAAAAGCAGTGCCAGCAAAATTCGTGATTCTCGTCACGAATCCTGATGATCTTAAAGCGGCCGAAGCTCACTTCCAGAATCTGAATCCTTAACGGCAAATCCCAGCTTCTCTATCTCTTTTCGAAGCTCGTCGGATTTTACCCAATCTTTTGAATTTCGAGCGATTTTGCGCTCGTCTAAAAGATTTTGTATCTCCTCAGGAATTTCTAATTTTTTGATATCAGCTAATCCTAGCCCGAGTACCTTATCAAAATCTAGAAGAGTCGCTTTTTTATCTGTATCTGGTAAGGATCCATCTTTCAAAAGCTCCCAAACTAATGCCAATGCTTTCGGTGTATCCAAATCATCGTTAATAGCTTCCAGAAACTTCTCTCGATAAAACCCAGAAGGTAGTCTTTTGGGTTTTAGTTTTGCCCAGAAGGTAGTCTTTTGGGCCGAGAGTATAAAGTTTACTAGCTTTTCGTATGCGGTCTGTGCGGCTTTGATGGCTTCGAGGGAATAATCCATACGCGTAGAGTATCTAGCTGTAAGTAGCCAGTATCGATAGGCGAGCGGGGAAATACCTTCTTTTTCCAATACAGAAAGAGTTAGAAATTCACCGCTCTTTGCCATCTTTTCTTCGCCAATTGTGAGATGTGCGTTGTGTAGCCAATAATTCGCAAGTAGTTTGCCCGTAGCTGCTTCCGTCTGCGCGATTTCATTATTGTGATGCACAGGGATGTGATCGATGCCTCCTGTATGAATATCAAAAGGCACCCCGAGATATTTTTCCGCCATTGCTGAGCATTCGATATGCCAGCCAGGGAAGCCTCGGCCAAAAGATGCCTCAAATCCTATGCCTCCTGCATCCGCAAATTTCCACAGCGCGAAATCTTCCAGATTTTTCTTTTCTGAATTTACCCCAATTCGCGAATGTTCATCGTTGGCTTTTACTTTTGCAAGCTTTCCATAATCAGGGATAGATTTTGTATCAAAATAAATGCTATCTGCTGTCTTGTACGCGGCATTTTTTTCAAGTAGCACTTCAATCATTGCTACCATTTCCTTGATGTGATCAGTCGCAAACGGATATTCATCGGCTGAAAGTATTTCGAGCTTTTGCATGTCAATTCTCGCTTTTTCGTAATACGTATTTGCGATCTCGCGCATAGCAGCGATTGTCATGGGCTTGCCTTCGCGCTTTAGAGCTTTGACCATCTTGTCGTCCCCCTCATCGGCATCGCTCGTTAGATGCCCCACATCTGTGATGTTCATTATATGCTTTACTTTGTATCCACTATACATAAGCGTGCGTTTTAGCACATCTGCAAACACGTATGAGCGCAAATTCCCAATATGCAGATAGTTGTACACTGTCGGCCCGCAGGAATACATTCGCACTTCTTTTTTACCTATCGGCACGAATTCTTGTTTTTCGCGGCCAAGAGTGTTGAAAAGCCTTAGAGCCATTTTTTGTAGCTTAGAAATCCAATGCAAATAAGCATCACCGAAAGTAATATGGCGATAATGATCCAGAAATCATAAGCTCCACCTACGATCGGCGTGTATTTAGCATTCATGCCAAAAAGCGTAGCAATAAGGGTCAGTGGGAAGGTGATGAACGCCATCATGGTAAGGCCTTTGATTGCTTCGTTTTGCTTGGCTGATAGCAGGGAATCGTTGGTATGGCGCAGCTCTTCCAGCAGCTCTTTGTTGCTTTGCATGCGCCTGTCTACCCTCTGATATTCACTCGACATATCGTGAATAAAGTATTCATAATTCTGGCCCAAAAATTCTCTGAACATTCCTTGGAGGAGAGATATCGCTTCGCGGTGAGGCAGGAGCGCGCTTTGGAATCGCAAGATATCTCTGTGAATTCGCGACAACTCTATCACCATTTTCTTTTCTTCGCCCTTGAATACAAAATTTTCGGCTTTGCCGAGTGCTGCGCGTATGATCTCGACATCTGTAAGAAGCGAATGGTATAGATGCTTTATAAGCTTGTGGAAAATAAAGCCAGCATTATCGCTCGCTCCCTCTTCTGAAGGCTCGCTTGCAAGCGATTTTTTGAATTTGTCTAAAGACCTGACGGAATCGTAATGCACCGTGATCAGAAAATCTTTGCCAATGATGAAATCTATCTCTTGCCTGTGGTTGTACGCGCCGGATTTGGAGCTTTTGTTTGGAGTAAGCGTTGGGAAATGCAGCACTATGTAGACACAATTTGCATACATGACCACTCTTTGCTTTGGAGTGGGGGATAGCAGATCTTCTGCGGCTTGGATCGGCACATTGTAGCCTGCGATTATTCCATTCACCTCATCATCTGTGGGATTCTCGAGATCGAGCCATTTGAGGCCTTTGTACGTGTACTCTTTTGTCATGAGAAAATTATATCATATAGATTTTTGCATTCCACCCTCTTTTGTGAGAGAATTCGGCTCTATATGCAAATAAAACCAAGTGTTAAATCAGTATTAAAGAATCTGGGTATAGCGGGCGTCACGGCGTTCGTGGTGGCGATTGGATTTTTCGCGGGGCTATATGTAAATGCGGAAAAAGTGTCTGTTACTTTCGCAGGAGGCAATCAGGCTGACGTGTCTGCGATCGACATGTCTTTGTTTTACAAAGCGATGCAGGTGCTGGACGACAAATTCGTATCTTCCGCTACAAGCACTGCTACTACCACGGATCAGGACAAGCTTTATGGTGCGATCAAGGGCCTCGCGGAATCTTATGGCGATCCGTACACCACGTTTCTGACACCGAAAGAAGCTAAAAGCCTCACTGGGGATCTTTCAGGCAGTCTTGATGGCATAGGTGCTGTGCTTGGGATCAAAGACACTTTTCTGACCGTGATTTCCACTATCAAATCTTCGCCAGCAGAAAAGGTCGGCCTCGTTGCAGCTGACAAGATCATGAAAGTGGACGGCAAATCAACTGTGGGCATGGATATTGATACGGCCGTGGGCCTTATTCGAGGCAAGAAGGGTACGACTGTGAATCTCGAAATATCTAGGCAGGGCGTGGCTAGCGGATTCAATGTATCAATCGTGCGAGATACCATTACAGCTCCGATCGTAGAGACAGAAAGGCATCCAAATAGCGTGTTTGTAATAAAGGTATCTAGCTTTACATCGAATTTGCCCGATCTATTCAGGGATGCTCTTCGGGAATATGTGAATTCTGGATATTCGCACCTCGTGATTGACCTCCGCAACAATACCGGCGGGTACCTAGATGCGGCTGTGGATATGGCGAGCTGGTTCCTGCCTACGGGGGACACTGTCGTGACGGAGAATTTTGGCGGTAAGGCCGAGGCAAATATATACAGAAGCAAAGGGTATGATCTATTTCCAAAGAATTCCAAGATCGTGATCCTTGTAAACGAATACAGCGCTTCAGCTTCAGAAATATTTGCAGGAGCGCTGCATGATCGTGGTGTAGCAAAGCTTGTGGGCAAGCAGACATACGGCAAAGGATCCGTCCAAGAGCTGGTGCCACTTACGGAGGATACGATCCTCAAAATCACAATCGCGCGCTGGCTGACGCCTAACGGCACATCTATTTCTCATAGCGGCATCACGCCTGATTATGCTGTGGATCTAAGCTTAGACGATGTAAAGGCGGGCAAGGATCCGCAGATGGATAAGGCGATCAGTGTTGCGCAGGGTTTATAAATTAAGAAATACAATATGAAAGTAATACTACAAAAGGATGTGCCAAAGATCGGAAAGAAATACGACGTAAAAGAGGTTTCGAGCGGATATTCGCTGAATTTCTTGATTCCAAAAGGCCTTGCCAAGGCTGCTACGCCAGAGGCTTTAAAGAAAGTAGAAGAGCTGCGCAAAGTAATGGCTGCTGATATGAAAGTACAAGAAGATTTGCTCTCAAAGAATCTGCATGAAATTGAAGGCAAAGAAGTAGAAATAAAAGCTAAAGCTAGCGACAAGGGGCATCTATTTGCTTCTATCCATGCGGAAGGTATTTCTGAAGCGATCAAAAAATCAATTGGCGCAGATATTCCAGCATCTTTCATTATGCTAGAGAAGCCTATCAAAGAAACAGGCTCTCATAATATCGAAATCTCCGCCTCTGGCAAAAAGGCAACTTTGAAGCTGGTTGTAGCTGCGGAATAGAAAATAAAAAACCTGCTCGGAGAGCAGGGTTTGCAACATTCACTTGAGTACCCTTCCCACTTCTTCCACAATTTGATATGGCAGAAAATCCAGAATGTTCCCTGGAAGTCTGACATTAGGGCAGGCTCTCAACTTCTCCATGGTGGAGGGATCGTACATACATTCCGAACACATGATCATGAAAATTGCAGAAGGGCAGAGTATCTCCATCACATCTTTGAGTGCGGCTCCAGCAATGTGGCCCCGTTCGGATTTGGTTGAATCCAGCTCTGGTCCATGAGTTCCGTACATTTGGGTGATCACAAGATCAATGTCATTACCATGTTCTTGTGCAAACTGTATCGCCCTTGGGATGCCCGCACAGGTTGCATTGTATAGCGCGGTATCGTTGAGGGCATCAACATAATAATTCATAGGACCATCGCCCACGACTATGATCAGTTTCTTTTTCATATGTTCAATTTGGGTCAAGGGACAGCGATTTATCCAAGCAATATAAACATAGGCCAGGGAATATGTAAAGTAAATAAAAAACAGTAGCGTGAGAGCTACTGCGCGGGGCCAGGATAGGCGAAGAGTATTTCACATCCGCCTTCAGTGAAAGCGGTCTCATCACCAAGTTCGTGTTTTGTGAACGGATCGACGACGATTCTCTTGTCACCTTTGAGGCAGACAATGCGCGCTTTCTCTCCATGGTTCATTTTGATGCACCAACTTAGTGCGGTGCAGCCACGAACCAATATTTGCATTGTTCTCTCAAAATCAAGAAGAGGAATGTTTGGATGGAATGTACGATCAAGTCTCATAGGTGGTGTTGCTTATATCAGAGTATCATGAAATCTATAAAAGTCAAATAAAATCCACCTATCAAAGGTGGGTTCAATGCAAACTATTCTCACTCCATAGAGAGGGAATATGTAAAGAAAAGCCGCGCACGAAGTGCGCGGCTTTACTAGGGGAGTTATGATTACTTCACGTGCACGATCTTTCGGACAGTAGAGGTACCGTCGAAATTCTTCTTGCGCTTGTTGCCAAATTTTACAACGCCTGGCTTCATAGCAAATAGGGTGTGATCTCGGCCCACAGCGACATTTGTACCCGCAAGCACCACTGTACCGCGCTGCCTGATGATGATATCGCCGATCTTTGCGCTTTCACCCTCGTAGAGCTTCACACCCAAGAATTTTGGCTGTGAGTCCCTCAGGTTTTTAGCTGTTCCGCCGGCTTTTTTGGTTGCCATTTTGGTCTGCTCTTAAATTGCTTTATAATGTGTCGTATGAACACTATAAGGCAGATTGTGGAAAAAATCAAGCTCTTCGTATCGAGCTATACAGAGGAGCTCGGAGTGTCCGCTATAGTCATACTTGTAGCTTTTTCTTGCTTTTATTTGGGTAGGGCATCTATCAGCGCCTCAACAAAAAGGAATGCAGGCATCACAATAGAGAATACTTACGCCAGCTCTACTCAAGCTAAAATAAGCGGCGAAAACTCTGGCCCAACCCGCCTGCCAACGCCTGCTGGCGAAGCCAATGGCGGGCAAATCATCGCCTCCAAAACAGGCAAAAGATACTATTATGCCGGATGCTCTGGCGTATCACGCATTTCTCCTGCAAACATCGTGCATTATGCTTCGGCTGCCGACGCGGAAAAATTTGGCCTTACTCTCGCTTCAAATTGTAATCCAAAGTAAGTGCTGTATACTCTTTTGTAGAATGAAAACCATCGGAGAGTTTTTTGCTGTTATTTCAGATACAAAAAATCAAACCGCGCTTATCTTGATCCAGATTTGGAGATCAAAAAATCTTAGCACGGTGTGGAAACAGTGCGAGGATTTGCCACTGACGATGAACGAGATCTTGCTGCTCCGAAGGCGGATCAGTATTCTGTTTGAGGAGTGTTATGCCTCGAGCGAACACAAGGATCGTCCCTTGATCTTGGACGAGCATCGCAGCTTCATTGCAGAGTTCGATCAAAAAGCTTACGAGAATTATAGGTTCATCATTACATCGCCTCGGCGCTGCATTAGCATGGATGAGCTTATGAATTTCTTTGGCTTGATCGCGCCTCCAGTGTATGGAGGCTACAAGCTCAGGTGCCTTAGCCAACAGCTCAAGCGTCGGCTCAAAAGTGGAATCCAAAACGATAATGAAGGCCAAGAGTGATCTTGGTCTGTTTTTATTACCCACATGTCGGACATGTGGGAATTTAAATATAAAAATGAGCGCCGGCTTTTCAGCAGGCGCTCTTCATTTTACGACGGATCATCAGCGGCGTGATCCATTCGTTGAGCTTGTTCCAAATGATCCACGGCAGAGCATACCCTGCACGAATGCTTTTGATCCATCCCAGGATTTTCACAGGGTGAGGCTCAAAAGTTTTCTCAAATCGGGATGTCGAGAATGTTTTCATCTCGATTTCAAACTCGGGAGGGAGCCACATGCGGAGAATCATAAGTGCTCGTTTGGCATGCCACTCTTCAGCGACAACAACGAGCTTGGTGATACTCATCGAGCCGATGATTTGAGCCAGCTTTTGCACCTCGTCGAAACTATCTACAACGGGGCCGATAGTGCTGATCATCGATTCATCGATGCCTTTCTCTTCGAGGTATGATTTTTTCATACCGGCTTCTATGAAGTGGCACGAATATGCCACAGACAAGATCAGATGGGCTGGGTAGTGATCTTGCACTGCCCTCCATGCTGCATCCATGGATTCCAAGGTCATGGGAGTCATGTGAAGAGATTGTCCTCTTCCAAGGCAATACGAAAAAGCGAATACAGCCGTCTTTTTTGGAAACATTTCAAACGTTCTTTCAAGGTTCAGGTTTACTTATTCGTCCCTTATTCTACTACAAATATCATATTTTGGCAAATTTTAGATTTATCACTGTCTACTGAATACTCTATACTGTATACTATTCGTTATGATAATCGTAGACGTAGAAACCACGGGCATTGTGCCAGAGAAGCATTCTATACTCTCAATAGGCGCCATAGATTTCAATGATCCTACCAGAAGGTTTGAAATAGAGTGCTCTGCATTTGCAGGAGCCGAATGCGAAGACGAAGCTATGGCCATCACAGGATTCACAAAAGAAAGCGTTTTTGACGCATCCAAGCCAAGCGAATCAGAAGCTATTGCCAAATTTTGGGAATGGGCAGGGGAAGCAAAGGATCATACGATTGCAGGCCAAAATTGCTATTTCGATCTGGAATTTTTGCTGGCTGCAGCGCATCGCGCTCACATTGATATCTCTCTTCCAAAGCGGATCGTAGATCTGCATTCTGTAATATGGGCGCATATGATAGTGAAAGGGGAGGTGCCGCCTATCGATCCCGCTCACAAGCGCTCCAATATAAATTCTGATTTTATATGCAAATATGTAGGAATTCCAAATGAAAACGGTCCGCACGTAGGAATGCACGGAGCGCTTTGGGAAGCGGAAGCTTTTTCTAGAATATTTTATAGCAAGCCGCTACTACCCGAATTTAACGAATACAAAATCCCATGGCTATAAAAATCCTTGGCATAAAACAAAAAATTAAGAAGTGTTGGGGGTGCTTAGGGCCCGGACTTGTGACGGGCGCCGCTGATGATGATCCTTCTGGTATTGCCACGTATTCGCAGGCAGGTGCAAGCGGAGGATTCCGGCATTTGTGGCTCGCGCCTTTTTCGCTTGTGCTTATGGGTGTCGTCCAAGAGCTCTGCGCACGCATTGCGCTCGTGACTGGCCGCGGCCTAGCCGAAAATATCCGCCTGCATTATTCCAAATACTGGCTCTATATATGCGGAGGGCTCGTAGTGTTTGCAAATACGCTCAATATTGGTGCAGACCTCGGCGGTATGGCGAGCGCGGTGCAGATATTTTTCCCTAATATTCCTTTTGCTATCCCTCTTATCGCTATTGCGGCTATTACCATATATCTAGAGGTTTTCGTTAGCTATAGCGTCTATGCCAAATACCTAAAGTGGCTCGCGATGACGCTCCTGGCCTATATTGCCACTGTGCTTGTGATCCATATTGATCTGACGGAGCTGTTGCGTGCTGCCTTTGTGCCAAGCATATCCTTTGATAGAGATAGTGTACTCATGATAGCTGCTATTTTGGGTACTACTATTTCACCGTATCTGTTTTTCTGGCAGACCTCGCAGGAGGTGGAGGAAGAAATAGGCAGGGGGGATGACACTGTAGACAAGCGAATGGTGGATGGGCCTGCAGGTATAAAGCAAATGCGCTTTGACGTATGGGCCGGCATGGCTTTTTCAAATATCGTGATGTTTGCGATCATTACAGTGTGTGCTACTACCTTGTTCAAGGCTGGGATCACGAATATTGGCAGCGCAACCGATGCAGCTGAAGCTCTTCGGCCGTTCGCAGGGGATTTGGCATATCTACTTTTCTCTTTCGGCATTATATCTACAGGATTTTTGGCGATTCCTGTGCTCGCTGGCTCTTCAGCCTATATCTTTGCAGAGACCTTCAAATGGCAGGAGGGCCTCGAGAAGAAGCCGAAGGACGCTGTGTACTTTTATGGGGTGATAAGCCTTTCTGTTGTAGCAGGGCTTCTCTTTAATTTCTTTGGGATAAATCCGATCAAAGCTCTGATCTACACTTCTGTTGCAAATGCTGTCGTGGCGCCCGTCGGGCTCGTGTTTGTGCTGCTTCTTGCGGGCAATAAGAAGGTAATGGGGGCGTTTAGGGCGGGGTTTTGGGGTAAATTAGTGGGATGGGGTACGACGATTCTCATGGCACTCGTAGCCATTGCTGTACTAGTCTCTTTTCTATAACGAATTTCACAATTTTGTTGCTATTTTGTCAAAGGCTTGGTCTAAATTTAGCCTTATTTACCAACATATTTCGTAGTTTGACTACCCTAAAAAAGAGTGGTCTTACTTGACTTTGCTTTCCAGATGTGCTAGTATGTTAGGCACAAACCAGTAGTCTACTGGTTTTTTATTTTGCCGAAATTCCTTCCAGGTCTGAACGAAAGAATTATCCTTAACGAAAAAATGCTTGTTTAGTATCATTGCAGGGTTCGGATTCATGGCTTCTGCTCTCACTATGAGCTCAAGCACGATCCCAACTAACGTCGCACCAGGTATAGCTAAAGAAGAGACGGTGGTCGCAGATGCTCCTTCACAGAAAACAGCAAAAGAAAGAGTTGCAGAATACTTCAAGGATAATCCGATCATGGTCAAGATCTCTTGGTGCGAATCTCGCTTCAGGCAGTATGACAAGGATGGAAATCTCTTCCGAGGTATCGTGAACGATCGTGATATCGGAGTGATGCAGATCAATACTGATTACCATTCTAAGACGGCTGAGAGGATGGGGATCGACCTGACAACAATAGATGGAAACATGGCCTATGCCAAGTACCTCTATGATAAGCAGGGTACAGCCCCGTGGAATTCTTCAAGCCCTTGCTGGAGGAATGAAGTAGCGATGAAATAAAATCTCACTCTAGCCGCGCCCTACTGGGCGCGGCTTTTGTTTTCTAGAGTTTCTGGTAGTATCTGGCCTAGATAGCAAACCACAAACCAGAAGGGATCAAAACTATGGGACTCACCTTGATAACAGCTCTCGAAATATTCACAAATCCTTGGGACCTCGTATTCACTGTTGGTGAGGAGGTTGGCGGTGGTAAATTTGCCTTCGGCATCTTCCGCGGTCCAGGTCACCAAGGAAAAGTATTGCTGACAACGCAGCCTTTCGCGGAAACGTTGGAGGAAGTCGTCGAAGCGGTCAATGGGGTACTTCAGAGCATCTGCAAAGCTGTCACCGAGGAATTCGAGAGCAAGCAGAGCCTTGCTTCCCAATATCTCAATCCTGATGGCCAAGAAATTCATCAGTCGAAGGTTCTGAATCAAGAAATCATTTCATGGGTTCTTGAAGGGCTTCGGCACGGTCAAGAGGCGTGCACCAATGAAATGTTTGCGACTCCTTAGCTTCACAGCATACACAAGACCACCTTGTGTATTTTTTTACAACAGCTTCCTGATTGGCCAGACGAAGGATTCGAGGATTTTGCGATAGAGAGGGCGGGCGTGCCATTCGGGCAGGGTAAGCTGTTTTGAGATCTTGAGATCATCCAGAAATTGCCTTTCTATTTCAAATGCAAATTGCTTATCAGTGGACACGATATTGCCCTCAAAATTATATCGAAGCGAGAGATTGTCTAAATTCATGCTGCCTACCGTGGCCCATAGGCCATCTATTACGCCTGTTTTGGCATGGATGAATTGCGATACAGGATAGCGAAATATTTTGATACCGTGCTCGAGCATATCGCGGAAGAACGTATCCATGCCGATATCCAATATCTTGTGATTTGTTGTATGAGGCACTAGGAGGCGCACTTCTATTTTCCTTTTGGCTGCGCGCTTGAGCGCACGCAGAAGCCTTGAATCGGGGAGCAGGTACGGGGTTGTCAGATATATATAATGTCGAGCAGATCGTATGGCGCGGATCAGCTCTCTGTAGAGATAGTGCTTGTCTGGCAGGGGAGCGTTCGTGATATATAGAAACGAACCTATTTCCTGATCCTTCTTTCTCCTTTTAAAATAATATTTGATCTTGTGATAAGTTTTGTTCCACATTACCTCGAAAGAAGCCAGCATCTCGCGCACTGCGGCGCCTTCTATTCTGACGGTGCTTTCTCGCCAACTCCGCATCTCATCCCCAATGCATACGCCGCCTGTGAATCCGATTTTGCTATCCACTACTAGCAGCTTCGAGTGGTCGCGGAAATACCACACCGCTTCATTGTTCGGGCTCCAAGGCACGATGGAATTGAAAAATTTTATTTCTGCTCCAGCGCTCCTTAGGAAGTAGGATTGATTGGATCTGGATAGCCCAAAGCTGCCTACCTCATCACAAAGGATCCGCACCTTTATTCCGCTTCTTGCGCGCTCTGCTAGGCAATCAATAAATCTTGCACCTGCGCTATCGTTCGTAAGTATGAATTGCTCAAGAGCGATGCTTTCTGTCGCTTCCTTTATAGCATCTATCATCGCTTGCCATGCGCTTTCGGAATCAGTATATAGCTGCCACTCTGATTTTTCTACTTGATCTTCTGGCATAGCGTTAGTATAGCAAAAATGATGCTCGTCAAGGTTGACGTGAATCTTGAAAGGCGTAGATTAGTACATAAATCAGTGGAGCGATCCAAAATTCTTTCCGAACTTTTGCTATAAAGGACATTCATTTAATTACAATGTCTTTTATAATCTAAAGGACAATGTGGTAGATTATCCCGAATAGTATTGATTTATAAGGCTTATTAACTAGCGCTATTATTTCGTATTTATGAAAAAATTTATTATCTCGGTATTGGCATTATCTCTGTTTATTCTAGGAGGTATACACAAGACAAATGCAGATTGCTCACTATCTGTTAGTCTGATCGGAAGCCCAACTGTATCTGTTGACCAAGGGTCCGTTTATACCGATGAAGGTGCTACGGGAGTGGATCGATTTTGTACCCCTTTGGTTCCTGAGCTTATCACTCCAGTAGTAGATACATCTATCCTTGGTGATCATACTGTTACCTACCAAGTAAGCGAGCCGAGTGAAGCAGATCCAGACGTGCAGGATTTTGTTACAGTAAATAGGACTGTTACAGTAAATGCGATCCCTACTAACACCATCACAAATCCTGCGACGAATATCACTTCAAGCGATGCTACCCTGAATGGTACAAATGGTTCTGGCGACGCGGATCAGGAATCTTTTTGGGTATCGCTCAATAATTTTGACGTATCTACTCCCAATATTCCTACCGGCGTGTATTCGACACCAGTACTTCCTAGTGTGCTTGCTAGTTCGCCGTTTACAGATCCTCTATCTATAGTATCTACACAGGGAATCACCACGGGCGGAGCTCCGGGAAATCTCGCTATTACTCCAAATACTACTTACTACTACGCGGCTTGGGCGCATTACAACGGAGATTGGCATCCTGGCGATGTGATCAGCTTTAAGACGGATGCTCTAACGCAGACAATAAATGTCGGCACTGCCGCTCCAGCAAGCTCTGTATACGGCTCTACTTTTAGCGTCGCTGCTTCTGCAAGCTCTGGATTAACGGTAGATATTTCTGCTACAGGAGGATGCTCTGTAGATAGTAGCGTTGTCACTATGACGAGCGGTACGGATTCTTGTGTGATTCACTACAATCAATCTGGAGATAATTCTTACGCTCCTGCTCCGGAGGTGGTGGAGACGGTCACTACTTCGCCAAAAGCTTTGAGCATAAGCGGCCTGACAGCAAATAACAAAATATACGATAACACAAACGTGGCAAGCCTATCCGGCACGGCTACACTTGGAGCTTCTGAAGCTTTTGGTGCTGGATCGTCTGATGATGGCCTGCCTTACGATGAAGATGTGATAAGCCTAAATGGAGGCTCCGCTGAATTTGCTGGCTCAAATATTGGTAATGGCCTTGCCGTCACTGTGTCCGGAATTACAACTTCTAACACTAATTACACTATTACGCAGCCTGTTGGTCTTACTGCGAACATTACACCTCTTGCGATCACTGTCACGGCGGTCAGCGATACTAAAACATACGATGGGACCACTATTTCTCTGGCTTCTCCTACAGTATTGCCGGCGATCGCTTCTGGAGATTTTGGATTCTTCTGGGAGATCTTCAGTACAAAGAATGTAGCCACAGGCAAGACCCTTACGCCTCACGGCTTGATCCTCGATGGCAATGGCGGGCACAACTATACCGTCACATATGTGGCAGATACCACAGGAGTAATCACAGCAAAGCCTATCACAATCACTGCCGATTCTGGACAGGGCAAGATTTATGGTGCAGCAAATCCTACGCTGACTTATCACATAACGAACGGGCACCTAGTGGGCTTCAACACACTAAGCGGATCTTTGGGTAGAGCAGCGGGGGAGAGTGTGGGTGCTTACGCTATTGATCAGGGCACACTGGCGGCTGGAACTAATTATGCGATCACATTTGTTGGCTCTGATTTTACAATCACTCCAGCCGATGCGCCGATTACGATTACAGCAGGGGATCTAAATCAGGATTATACTGGCACTCCAAGATCTGTAGGGGTAACGACTGTGCCAGAAGATGTTAGCTATTCTCTTACATACGATGGATCACAAACTGCTCCAACCAACGCTGGTACATATTCTGTAGTAGCGACGATCACGGATCCAAATTATAGCGGCACTGATACGAAATCTCTCGTAATTCACAAAATAAATCCTACGATTGTTGTGACAACATACAATGTGGCTTACGATGGCGCTTCTCATACTGCAACAGGAACCGCTACGGGAGTGCTAGGAGAAAATCTTGCAGGGCTCGATTTCACAAATACGATTCACGTCAACACAGGCAATTACACAGAAGACAGCTACACGTTTACAGATACAACGGGCAACTACAACAACTTGGAAGCTACGGTGATAAATGATCAAATCGGGCTCGGATCTCAGACGATCACTTTTGGAGCTTTAAGCGACAGGAGTGATGCGGATACAGATTTCGATGTATCTGCTTCTGCTAGCTCAGGGCTACCTGTCACATTTACAGCGTCTGGGGATTGCACCATATCGGGCAATACTATCCATCTTATGAATGTAGGTAGCTGCACGATCGTTGCTCACCAGAACGGAAACGAAAATATCTCTGCAGCACCAGATGTAAGCCAATCATTCGATATTAAAAATAATTCCAGTGATCATCATTACGGAGGCATTGTCGGAGGTGGTAGCGGGGGAGGGCAGGTGCTAGGTGCATCCACTGGTCCTGAAGCTAGTTCTACCTGCGAATCATATATCGGAAGCTACATCAAATTCGGAGCAAACAATAAAGCAGAGGATGTTGTAAAGCTGCAAACGTTCCTTAACGAGCACGAGGGAGAGAAGCTGACAGTAAGTGGCGTTTACGATACGGTCACTTTTGAAGCCGTCAAAAGATTTCAGCTTGCACATAAGGATACTGTACTCAAGCCATGGATGGATGCAGGTCTAGCCGTAGAGGGATTTCCTACGGGCTACGTGTACAAGACCACTCTTTGGACGATCAACACTATACATTGTGGAGAGAGTGCTGCCTTACCTTTACCGCTTCTACCCTAGATTGCTGCTGAATCCTGTTGTGTCATAATTACAATTATGACAAACTGGCTCAAAAAATTCTTTGTGCCCCACGAGGGGAATGATTACAGATCGCATATATTTCGCGAGGTGTCTGTGCTGTCGTTTCTCTTTGTGGCGATCATTACTTTTGCACTAGGGGAAATAGACAGAGCCGTGATCACAAAAAGCAATTGGCTGGCGGCTGTGTATTCGAGCGTGCTTGTTGATATGGCAAATAGCGATAGGGTAGCTTATTCGCTTGGCGGGCTCAAGACAAATCCAGTGCTCGAAAATGCTGCTCTAATGAAAGCTAAGGATATGGTAACGAAAGGATATTTCGCGCATTTTAGCCCTGACGGGAAAGCGCCTTGGGATTGGATAAAGCTTGCCGGATATAAATACGAATATGCGGGAGAAAATTTGGCGATCGATTTTACGGATTCGGGCGATGTGAATGCTGCGTGGATGAATTCTCCAAGCCATCGCGCTAATATATTGAATCAGCATTACACAGAAATTGGAATCGCCACACAAAAGGGAATATACCAAGGCAGGGAGACGACGTTTGTCGTAGAAATGTTTGCAAACCCTCTTCCTTCAATAGTGAAAAGCCGAGCCCGCATCGCTCCTACAAAATCTGCAGCAGCTGTGGCGCTTGCAGGATCATTCATAAGCAATCCAAAATATATTGTAGAGGGTGTGTATGCGATTCTCTCGCTCATTATTTTGATCGGCCTGTTTGCTCTGACGCGGGTAGAGCTTCGAAAGCATCACTACATGCACATTGCTTACGGATTTCTTCTCATTGCAATTTTTGCTTCTCTTGGATTTATGTACCAGTCTGCGATATTTACAAAAGCGATCGTACTTGGTACTGGCCTATAAATCAGAGCGGCAGGGGAGCCGGGTGGGTTTGTGATGTCAGAGATTTAGTCCACTCCTCCCTACCGGGAATTATTTTTTTGACAGATAGATTTCGCGATACGGATTTCGAATTATTTCATAGACAAAAGAGTACCAGGTCTGGCGAGGATTAATCGCACAGGATATCTAGAGGGAAGGAGCCAAAAGCCTTATTTGAGGCTCCTGTGGATAACTTATCTATGTCGCACAATATATCTTTTCGGTAATACAGCTATAGACAAATTTTCCGAATCTGGCTGGTGCTCAGATTCTAACCCCCTTCAATTTTTCTGTGCCGACTTCCCTTCCTGTGGTTTTATGATAACATCCAGACAGAAAATTTGACCTTACTACCATGAAGATTCATCATATCTATATCTGCAGAAATCCTAAACTGAGCGCAGATTGGCTCTGCATTCATACGCCACTTCGTTGGGCTCCTGAAGAAGAGCAAAGTTCCGGATCGATCTGCTTGACCACTGACTCCAAGTCTAAAGCCTATCCATCAAAGGATCGAGTGCTCATGTTTGAAGGTCTGCCTAAGAGCGAGCTTGTGATAATTACTGACACTCCCGCCGAGCGCGAAGTGTTGCTCTTGACGCCTGATCTGACATCTCTTGGCGGCAATCGCTATCGTATTCCGGGCGAACTAATCATATTTGTTCCATAAGTATTTTATATGCCTACGCTTTTTAGTGAATGGCATTTTTTATTATTAGTTGACTCCCCGACCAAAAACTGATAATTTCATTTTGGTCAACTCTTTACTAAAGCTATGATCATAGCCAGACATTATCCGTTCTTCTTTTCTCCCAAGCATTCGGGAAAGCGTCTTGTGGAAGTGCCAGAATCCCGCAGGAGCCCCTTTGCGGATCTTGAGAATCACAAAGCTGTGAAGCCAAGGGTGAACAAAGAAGTGCTCGAAGGAGTCTGTTGTTCGCAAGAGCTTGATACCTAGATTTAGTTCTAGGTTTTTTTATTTAATACACCTCGCCCATGTATGGCAGCGGGAGGCCGTATTCGTAATTATCTCGGCTGTCTCTGTCTTTGGATTCCTCTCTACGCTTTAAGACGGATGCTAGGCTCGAGGCTCGCATTATGCTCCATGATCCAAATTTGCGGTTCAAAGCATCGATGCTTTTTAGGTAGCTTTTTTGCTCTGTATGCTGGCTCTGCGATCCAAAAAGATCATCCTGTATGCCTTCCGGCCTTTTCAAATTTAGTAGTGTCAGCCCCGTGGATTTATATCTGAGCCCAGGCTCGTAGATCTTTATGATAAGAGGCCTCAAAGCTTCAAGTATCATCGAAGGATCATCGGTATAAGAAGGCAGCATTGCAGAATCCGATTCTCGGTGCCGGCCATTATCAGCATGCCTATAAAATACATGTGCAGCGTTTGTAAGGAGCCCTGCGGCTCTTAGGTGCTCGCAAGCCGTCTCTACATTCCTCGAAATCTCGGAAAATAGGAGAGCTGCATCCCCCGTCGCTTTAGAAAGCGAGCGGGTGGCTTGGATGGTTTTCTGATCTTCGTGCGAATCGTCCACTTCAAATATTTGCGTGCCGCGTAGCTCGTGATACGTCTCAAGCATTGGCTCAGAAAATATCGCTTCAAGATCGCTCGGTGCCGTCATTATGAATTCATAAGCTGTTTTAACATTTTCTCCAATAAGAGCTGCAGAATGCTTGCGGCCAATTCCCCATATAGCTCCGATCGGAGTCTCTTTTAGGGTGTCTCTGATTTCGCGTTCGCTGGTTAGGAATACGCAGCCATTTGGCTTATCTCGCTTGGATGCCACTTTCGCTAGGGTCTTAGTAGAAGCAATTCCAAAAGAATAAGTGAGGCCTAGAGATGTTTGTATTTCTGATTTAAGATTTTTGATAAATACTTCCAAATTTTCGCGAGGCATATCAGGTAGCGTGGCAAAGCATTCATCTATACTATAAGCTTCAACCTTTGGAAGATTTTCGCGGAGAATTGCAATGAGCTTCCTTCTGAATTCTTCATACAAATCGAAATGGCAAGCAATGATAGCCACATTCGGATAATCTTTGCGTATTTGAAATATCGGCATTCCTCTATGCACGCCAAGCTTTTTGGCCTCATAGGATAGGGCACAAGCAATTCCCTTTTCCTCCCCTACTACCACCGGCTTGCCGCGCAAATCTGGCCTTCTGGAAATCTCACAGCCGGCAAAAAAAGCGTCTCCATCTATGTGCAGAATTAGCTTTGCCATTATTTATATTTGCGCACCACAGCTTTCACCACAGCGCTGATGTTCAGATCATTTTCTGGGCGAATATTTTGGAAAGAAAGGTTCGCGGGCTCTAAATAATATCCATCTTTATCTCTGCGGAAATATTTCATCGTCCAAGATCCGTCTACTTCTGCGATCACGATCTCGCCGATCTTTGCGTTTTGTGTGCGCTCTACCAGCACATAATCCCCTTCGTAGATACCAGCATCCTTCATGGATTCGCCTTTTACTTTAAGGATAAATGTGGAATTGCGATCTCCGATCAGCCATTCGTCCAAGGTCACTCTATCCAGATTCGTCTCTTCTGCTGGTGTTGGAAATCCGGCTTCGACGACCCCTGCCATCGGTATCTCACCAAAGATCGTACGAGGAGTAAGCTTGCCTTGCTTATCTTTACCTACCACGCCTTCTTCTACCAATTTATTTATAAGCTTGTACACAGCGTTCTTGGATTTGAATCCAGTGAGAGCCATGATCTCTTTGTATCCAGGCATGCGCTTATGCTTTTCGTAAAACGATATGAATTTATTTTTGTAATTTTCAAGCATGTAGTTGTTGGAGTTGAATCTTTAGCTGCTTGTGGATCTTGGCCTCATTTTTATAAGAAAGGCCACGGATGACTTTGAGATCAATGATGGCGTTCAGCTCCGCGAGCTCTATCTTTATTGCTTTAATGAAATCTTGTACTGACATGCTTATAGTATAAGTGAACCATGGTTCACCAGTCAAGACAAATCCTGTGGATAAGTGCTATAGTGAAAATAGAAAGGTTCTATCTATGAAAAATACATCACAACTATCAGAATTCCTGCCTCTCGACAAATCTTGGATCAACCGCATGGGCATTCTTGATTTGCGCTTCAGAAAAGCTACAACTGTCGGTTTCCTCAAAAAGCAAACTGATCTTCCAGACGATCTCAAGGCTCTCCTTGCTGCCTCCATAGCTTGGCGGCGAGGCGATCTCAATATTCCTGTCGGTGAATCCGGTACACTTCTCACCTTCTTGTCGTTCCTTTCGTGGATGCCAGGTGGCAGAGAAGCACACTTCATTCGAAACAGGACTCTGATCGAGAGAGATCTAGACGGAGATCCTTCAATAGTTAATGAGCCAATCGAGAAGCTGATGCAGCGTCGATCCAAGACGTCGCAATGGGCTTCCGCTGCGGTGCTTTGCAGAAATGACGAGAAGGTGATGGAGAACCCTCCCTACCGTCTCGGGATGACCTACGAAGCTCTTGAACACTGGAAAAAGTGCTATCAAGAGGGAGTAGCTTGGAAGCCTAGAGCAGATCAGACTACTCTGAAGCAAGCCGAGTGCTTCCTCGATATTCTCGCTGGCAAGAAGCCAAGCTTCGAGGTTTTGCATTCTGAGGACTACTGCTTCGGCAGAGTTTTCAGATTCATTACGCCGGATGAGGGCAGGCAGAGGTTTCCCTCTATCTTGAATCACGAAAGCAATCGTATTCAGGAAGTGGAGCGTGCTTTGTACCAGATGCGCAATTACACTCCGGTCACTTCCGATGATCATCGTGTCGTTGAAGCGGTCTACATGTATGCGACGTATAGGGGGCACGTGATCACGATCCAAAATCCTGGCTGTGTCAGCAAGGGCTGGCCAAAATTTTGGGAGTTCATGAAGTACGCAGAAGCATAACGCGCTCAAAAGAGTGCGTTATTTTTATTACTATTTATGCGTGAGAGAATCTTTGGCTGTGGCGATGAGGGCTTTGAGGAAATCCAAGATCATTAGCAAAAGCCCCCAGAGAGTTTGGAAAAGAGATTTTATTATAGACCAAATATCTTGCACCACTTGGCTTTTGATAATATCGTTTAAGGAAAGATTAAAAAAGTATTTTAAAAGCACTAACGCGATTATTACAAGCAGAATTGTTTTTATAAATCCTCGCGATCGATTTGTAAATCTTCTCATACAAATAATTATATCTTGATAGCTGGCAAATACAAGAGCGGATCAAGGAAGGCTTTGGGATCAGCAATTGGAATCGTGACGCCTCCACAATTGATAGCTTTTTCCGGAGGATATATCATAACTTGCACGCCTTGGGTGGCAAATACTGTGAGGTGGAGATGCGGGCCCGTGGCATAGCCTGTGTGGCCGCTGTAGGCAATCGTGTCCCCCGTCGCCACACCTTGCCCTGCCGCTACGCTGACGGAAGAAAGGTGCGCATAGAGCGTAGAAAGGCCGTTTGGATGCTTGATTAGGATCCACTTTCCATATGAATAGCAGCTGGCTTTTAAATCTGTATTTCCCGTAGCTGTCACTGTGCCGGAGAGCGCCGCGTGCACCGGCGTGCCTTCAGATGCTCTCAAATCAATGCCGTTATGCGTGCCAGATGCGTAGAGCCTGCCGGATGTTGATGTCTTCCCGAATTGCTGGGTCACGAATATTTTATCAAGTGGCCAAGTGAGTGAAGATCCCGTTGGTAATAGGTTTCTATCAATAGAAATATTTAGCTGCGATTCGTAATCAAATATTTCTTTTTCAAATTGAGCACGAAGAGTAATCTTGTCGCTTAGAATTTTCTGGTAATTCGATTCTTGGTTTTTCGTTACAGCTAGAAGTGTGTCTTTTTGTTTCGCCGTATCAACGACGGCTTTCTGCTGGCCGGAAAGATCCGTCTTGAGCTTCTTTAGCACAGTTTGCTTGCCTTGCTGCTCTGCTTTTTTGCTCGACAAATTTTCTTCATCGCTTTGAAGCCCGATTATCACCTCCTTCAAAGAATCCGAAAGCTTTATGGAGTTTTCAAGGTAATCAGAAAGGCTAGACAAATTTTCATTCGATAAAAGCTCTTCCATAAAGCTTGTGCTTTCTGTGCTGCGCAAATCGCGCAGCGTAAACGCAATTTCGTTCTTTTTTCCGCTTATCGAATTTTCTGTTTTATTTATTTCTCCAGATATTTCAGTGATCACAGCCGAAGTTTTCGTCAGGTTTGCCTCTGTAGACTTGAGCTCTGTTTGCAATTTCTGCTTTGAAAGAGTGAGCTGCTTTAGCTCGTTTTGCAGAGTCTTTGCTTGGCCTGCCGTCTGATCAAGGCTATTTTGGTATTGCTTTATTTCTTCTTCGAGCTTTTTGATTTCATCATTTTTGGCGCTGATCTTGGCTTGGATATCGCTTGCTGTATCAGCAAATGTAAAAGAGCTAAGCATGAAAATGCATACTGTAGCTAAAAATGCTCTAAATAAATGTTTATAGTGTGATTGCACTGTGAAGACGAGACACTGTCTCGTCTTTTCCTATTATACCAGCTATCACGAATGGATCCGGAGATTTTTCTTTGCCAGATAGCGCATATCTCATAGCCCAAAGCACGATCCCCCTTCCCTTCTCGCTAGCATAATCCCAAAGAGCATTCTTGATATTTTCT
>JAZJXR010000005.1:60484-73831 GCA_040390775.1 Patescibacteria group bacterium
ACGTCACCACAGTACCCTTTCTTAATTTCTCTGGGCAAATCAAATTCTCTTTTTCTATTTTCGGAGCCTCTCCAAATTCTGCCATTACAGCTTCTCGTACTCTCTTATCTTGCTCTTCTTGAGGCAAGAGCTTAATGTGCTCCTTGTTGAACCACTCGAGCTTTTCGTCGCTAAACACAGCTGGGCTTTTCTGCACTTTTGAAAGATCGAACGCTTCTATAAGCTCGCTCTTTGTAAAAATTTCTTTATCTGTGCCAGGGTTCCAGCCAACGAATGCTACTCCGTTTAATATTGCATCTGGTAGGAATCCTTTCTCCTTATATGAGCTCGCAGCCAGGGCTCCGCGGCGTTTAGAGAGCTTAAGCTTGTCCGGGCCAAGTACGAGCGGAAGATGTGCATATATTGGCGTAGGGGCACCTATGGCACGCTGGATCAGAATTTGGCGCGGAGTGTTTGACACATGATCTTCCCCTCGAATTACATGCGTCACACCTTCTTCAAAATCATCTACAACTACCGCCAAGTGAAAAAGCGGCTCACTAATATTTTTTGCAATCACAAAATCGCCAAGGTCTGCCGTGTCCATTTTCACTTCGCCTTTTATTTCGTCTTGAAATGAAACGATCGTGTTTGGATTTTTGAATCTTACAATTTCTTTTATAATTCCGCTGCCATCTTTCGCTTCTTCTTTTGATATATAAGCATTTCCTCCAGCGATCATTTTTTCAAGATAAAATTTATGACGATCTACGTTTTCTGATTGCCGGTACATTTCATCGTATTCAAGCCCTAGCCATTCTAGAGATTCCAAAATATCTTTTTCAAATTCTTGCTTGCTTCTTTCTTTGTCTGTATCTTCAATACGGAGAATAAATTTACCTCCATGCTTTCGTGCAAAGAAATAAGAAAATATCGCCGTCCTGTATGCTCCCAAATGCAGCTGCCCTGTCGGCGATGGTGCGAATCTAGTAACAACTTTATTTTTCATGGGTAAGCGCAATGTTTATTACCTGCTCGGCGATCTTGTAGGCTGCGTCTGTTTTGGCGAAAGATAATGCACCAGCGCGCATTTTGGAAATTTTATCTGGGCTTTCTAGGATATCTTTGATTTCTGTTTCTAATATTTCTGGCGTCATGTTGTTCTCATCTATTACAATGCAGCCGCCAGAGCGTTGATAGTTGTACGCATTCTTCCTCTGATGATCGCCGTTTGAATCCGAAATCGGAATAATGATCGAAGGAATTCCCCACGCGGCAATTTCAAATATTGTGGAGCCTCCGCGAGAAATAATAAGATCCGTGCTGCCCGCCATCATCCTTTCTGCGAGGCCGTTCAGATAATCAAAAGGATGGTACCTTCCTTTCCATGGGCTATTCTCGAGAATTATTTCTGACGTGGCTTTCGTTTCTTTGAAATTCAATTTGCCTGTTTGGTGGATAATCTGGTATTTGGAAAGAAGTGTTGGCAGGCTGTCTAAAATAGTGTCGTTTATTCGTTTTGATCCAAGCGAGCCACCGAGAATTGCAATCGTTGGTAAGCCTTCTTCCAATCCTAGATATTCTCTCGCACCTTCTTTTACTACCGTCAGAATTTCTTTACGAAGAGGATTGCCAGTATAGGCAAGCTTTTCTGAAATATCTTTCTTCGGCTCTTGTTTTCGATAATAATCCGCAGCTTCTGGGTATGAAAGCGCGATTTTGGTAGCGTATTTGCCCGCCAAGAGGTTTGCCCGTCCAGGCACACTATCGTTCTCGTGTATGACAATTGGTATGCGCAATATCTTGGCAGCAAATACCACAGGCAAGCTCATCATGCCGCCTTTTGATACAACCACGTCCGGAAATATTGAAAATACTTTGAAAAAAGTGGCAATAAATCCAAATCCCGTCAGCACTATATCTATCGCGTTTCTAATCGAAAAATATCTACGAATCTTGCCGGCATAAATTTTTTGGAATTCTATCTCATTGTCAAAAAGTATTCCGGCATTGTATGGATTTGGAGCCAGATAATACACCTTGACCTGTAGAAGATTTTTTTCCTTTACAATATCTCGTATAGCTTCTGTGATTGCGATAAGTGGATAGAAGTGCCCGCCGCTGCCTGCTCCTGCTAGTATAATTTTCATGATGGTTGTTTTGCTTTATTTATTTTTCTGATGTTTAGAAATATTGAGAACGATTCCTGCCTCCGCTAGGGCTAGGAAAAGCGCCGTGCCTCCTTGGCTTACGAATATGAGCGGGGTACCGGTAAGCGGAATAATGCCAAGCATCGCCGCAATATTAAGGAATGATCCCGCTGTGATCAGTATAACAATTCCAAGGGCTAAGAGTCTACCAAATTCATCTGGCGCGTTCGATGCTATTTTGAGGCCCCTTAGAGCAAAGAAAAGGAAAAGGCACACAAGTACGACGCTGCCCACAAATCCAAACTCCTCGCTTGCCACAGCAAATATGGAATCTCCGATTGGCTCAGGCAAAAAATTGAATTTCTGCGTGCTCTGGCCAAAGCCTTTGCCGAGGATTCCTCCGGATCCGATCGCTATCAGTGATTGCTCTATTTGATATCCAGATGTCTGGGCATTTTGTGCTGGGTGCAGGAATGTGTTGATCCGGCTCCTTGCGTACGGCCAAGCAAGCAGTATGGCTCCAAGGCCTAGAATGCCAGCGAAGGCAAGCACCGCCAGATCCCTCTTCCGCGCTCCTGCTGCAAAATACAGTGCAAATCCTGAAAGAGCGATCATAAAAAAAGTGTCGTTATCCGGCTCGGGCAAAATAAGAGCCGCCACGATTCCTGTAATGATGAGGAATGGCAAAAGCCCGTGGCGAAAAGATTTGATTTTGTCTTTATATTTTGCAAATACTGCCGCTAGATAAAACAAATATCCGATCTTTAATATTTCTGATGGTTGGAGGTTATAGCCAAAAACGCTGATCCACCTCGTCGCTCCCCCGTGGCTCCAGCCAACGCCTGGGACAAATACCAGAGCCGCAAGTATGGCACTCCCAAGGAATGCAAAGAGTGAAATTTTCCTCCAGAATTTGTAAGGTATAAATGAAGTGATGAGGCAGGAAATAGCTCCAAGCACAACACCGAAAAATATCTGGTTGAACGCGATCGCTACAAATCGGCTATCCGTTCGAGCCAGAAGGCCAAGCGAAGCCGAACTAAAAATAAAAAGCCCGAGCGTGACGAGGGCCACAAGAGCCACAAGAAATTGTTTGTCTACTTTTTTTCTCATATCTATCTGGCCAAGGCAAGGCAAAGCCCCATGATCCCAAATATGATAGAAAGAATCCAGTAGCGCATCGTCACCTTGTATGATGGCCAGCCCAGAGCTTCAAAATGATGGTGAATAGGGGCCACAAGGAACACTTTTTTACCATTTCTAAACTTTTTTGAAGTAAGCTGAATTATGTCTGAAAGGGTTGTGATAATAAGCGGCATTGCAACGACAGGCAGGATCAAAAGCCCATATCCCCCGCCGAGCTTGTCTGTCATAAAGGCTACCACCGTGAGGGTCATGGTAAGGGCCATGGTGCCCGTCTCGGACATATAGAAGCGTGCAGGTGGCACATTGAACCAAAGGAACGCCAGAATGCCCCCGACGATGGTAGCGCACAGCGCCGCCAAGTTTATCTGGCTCTGAGCAAATGCGATTCCTGCATATGCTGTGAAGGCTACGGCAAACACACCGCCGGCTAGCCCGTCTATGCCGTCTATCACGCCGCCTGAATACATAAAAAGCATAATGAGCGCAAATATTGGAATGATAAATGCACTTACAAAAATTTCTCCACCAAAAGGAAGTCCGATGGAAGCCACATCAAGCTTAAAGTAAAACCATCCACCACAAAGTATACCCACAATTACAACAGCAGACAGGCGCTTCATAAGAGACATACCACCAGCTGCATATCCCTGAAGCCCGTAGATCTCCATAATATCGTCTATCATTCCGATCACGGCGCCAACTAGGAGTGTGGCAAGCGGGATCCACGTCTGGCTTCGAGAAATAAAATCAAGCTTGACTGTGTCTTCTGTTGGCAGGAATTTGGCCACCAGCCAAATAGCAAGAGCAGTAATAATTACGCTAGACCATATCACGATGCCACCAAGGCGTGGTGTGCCGATCTCTTTTTCTTTGTGGATCTCATTGAAAAGCAAAGCAGCTCTGCCATCTGTGGTGATCTTGCCCGACTTTTTTTTCCAAGCCTCGTGTTTGTAAAGAAAATAAGTGATCGTCGGGGTCAAAGCGATTCCGATAAAGAAAGATAGTGTCGATGGGCCGAATATTTTTATTATATTTTCTATCATGTATTGTTTATAGCATTGCCTAGCTTGATAGCATCGCTAAACCTACCCTCTTCCGATGATCCCAAGATCACGACGATTGCCCGCCTTCCTTGCCCCCGCATGATCTCAAACACCAAATTTCCTCCTGCTATATCGGTGAGCCCAGTTTTTGAAGCGACAAGCCCAGGGATGCTGCCTATGGCCCTGTCTGTATTTATAGCAGTGTGCGATATGTCGCTAAGGGACGATACAGTATAGCTCTTATCGGCAGTATGTTCAAAAATATCTTGATATTCATCGCGGCTGGCCTTGAACATCCTTGCTACGTTTTCTGCGGACGCATATGCTCCAGAAGAGCTGGCTACATCAAGCCCGGTGACGTTACCGAACCTTGTCTCAAAAAGCTCCATCTTTTCTGCGCGATTGTTCATGCACAGAATAGTGTTTGGCGCTCCTCCTGCTGTGCGTGCCAAGGCGTTTGCGGCAGAATTAGAAGATTCGACGAGCATATATGAAATAAGGTCCGCTACTTTCCACTTTTCGCCAATCACAAGGGTATCGATATCTGCTTTACTTTTGTCCCCTGTTTCTATTGTCACGACGCCGTCTCGCCCCAAGCTATCAAGAGCGCAAAGAGAAGTCATTACCTTTGTGATCGAAGCGATCGGAAGCGGAGTGTGCTCATTCTTTTCAAATAGCACTCTATCTTGCTCCACATCCCATACGTACACCGCTTTTGCTTCGAGCATGAGATTTGCAAAATGCTCATCGGGCACATAAGAATCATCCGCAGTTTCGCTACTTTGGGATTCGGATTCAGAATTTGTGAGGTATATGATTCCGATAATTACCCCTACATAAAGAGCGGCCAGTATAGCCGCTTTAATTCTCCTCGGCATCGCTTTTTTCTTTTAAGCTTTCGAGCTTTGCCTTTGTATCTGCAAATCCGGGGATATCTGTAAGCTGTGATACGCCAAGAAACTGCAAGCATTCAAATGTGGGCCTGTATAAATACACTCGGCTGTCTGCATCGCTCGGCACTTTTTCTATAAGCCCTCTTATTTCTAGGTGTCTAATAGAAAATTGCGAATTCACACCTCGAATATAATCTATTTCGCTGCGGCGCACAGGAGACATATACAAAATTACAGACAGGGTTTCAAGCGCTGCTTTCGTGAGCTCCTTGGAAAGCTCTTCGCGGGTCATATCCTCGATTATTTTGCTAGCTTCGGGAGATGTGCCAAGCATCGCCTCGCCATCTTTTTCTATCAGCGTAATGCCTCCCTCTGCCTTGCTTTTCAAATCATTTATCGCACTTGCGGCTTCATCCACACTGCATCCTGCATATTCCGCAAGCTTTTTTATCGATACCGGCTCCCCTTTCCAGAACAGTATCGCCTCAATGATTTTAGATTTATCTTGCATGTATGTATTTTAACACTAGTACTTTGGAATTCCGATAGAAACAGTCTCCATTTTTATATCATCGAAATTATTTTCTTGCATCACTTCCACCATTCCCTGCTTTACAAGCTCTAGTATCGCTAGGAAGCCGACGACAATCTCTACTTTTTTCTCGCGATCAATATGGCCAGATTGTCCAGAAAATTGTTTGAAAGAAAGCGAAAGGCCG
The DNA here is from genome assembly GCA_040390775.1 of Patescibacteria group bacterium. Lineage (GTDB taxonomy): Bacteria > Patescibacteriota > Minisyncoccia > Phycocordibacterales > CAIRYW01 > JAQBQZ01. Next base: position 66,415 of record JAZJXR010000005.1, read on the forward strand.
CTTTGGATTCTGCCTGCCAGCTTTTCTATCATTTCTTCAAGAGATATCACTTTGCGCACAGTGGCTTTTGTGAGCTCTTCCCTTTTTGGGAATCTTCCAATTATAGATTCCAAAGATATTTTTACAGCCTCAAGCGTGATCGTGGCATGCGGAGAAAACACAGGGCTTTTTATGCTCTGCTCTTTAGCAAAGATTATATTTTTGCCAAACGCTCTTGCGATGCTTTCGCTGCCCTCGCGAATGATAGCAAGCATCTTCAGGCGATTTTCCAGATCTTCAATACTACCCTCTTCTTCTTCCGTCAGCGTAAGAGTCGGCAATAGCGAGCGGGATTTTATGAGAAGCAATGTAGAAGCCACCACAATGAATTCGGCCCTATCCGCGATCTGCACTGACGGAATTTGCTCGATGTGCTTTAAATATTCGTCAGTCACATCCGCCAGCGCCACGTCGCTGATATGGAGCTTCCTTTTCTCTACCAAATCCAATAGTAGGTGCAGCGGCCCCTCAAAATGCTCGTTTTTGATTTTAAATTGAGTAGAATCCATAAGTGTTGCTATATCAATGATTATATAGTATTTTGGCTTTGATAACAGCCCTTTGAACCTATGAAAGAACAGTTTACTTTGATCAAATGCTTCGTCTGTGGCAAAACTCACAAATACGTTGATCGAACGGATTTCGATAACGTAATCTGTGTTTCTGAAGAAAGAGCAGGGCGGACCAAGCAAGTATGGTTTTGCAACAGAGATTGCTTCCAAAACCTAGACAAGTTGCTTCACGGCCCGGACGGCTCTCTTTGCCTTGATGCTCCTGACAGCGTCAAAAAGCTCACAGTCTTCACGTGCGATCGCTGTGAAAAGACAGCCGAATCTGACGCATTGAATCCTGTGATTGGCCGTTCGCCGTTTGCTGGTTGGCACACAACGACTCGAGTCAGGCTTGGTTTCGACGACAAAGAAAAAACAGAATGGCATGCGTGCAGCCCCAAATGCATGTCCGAGCTTCTGTACACACCCACCTCCCTTTAATCGGGGAGGTTTTTTGTTCCAACTTGGACGTTGAACGTCCAAGTGATCTCACTAATTTGACAATCTTTTATCAATTCTTCCCATGTCGCGTGGAAAGGATGTGGCCTCTTTCACATTTGCAAGCCCCAACATTTTCATAGTAAATCGCTCGAGGCCCGTTGAGCATCCGCCGTGCGGGGGTATTCCGTATTTGAAAGCTTGGAGATAGAAAGAAAATTTCTCTGGATCCATTCCCCTTTCCTTAATTTTTTCGACAAGAGTATCGTAGTTATGAATTCGCTGTGCGCCGCTGTTTATTTCGAGCCCTCTAAAAAGTAAATCAAAACCCCTAGAAAATGGAGCTTCGCTAGGTTCCTCGTATGTATAGAAGGCGCGCTTCTTTGTCGGGAAGCGTGTGATAAATACAAAATCAGATTCAAGCTTTTCTTTTGCGTATTCACAGATCTGGCGTTCGTCCTCTGGTGACATGTCATTTGTATCTTCAATTTTACGATTGTACTCTTTTGAGACTAAATCCTGCGCTTCCGCAAGAGTAAAGATCGGGAACTTATCAGGCATAAGGGGTACAGCGGTGTTAAAATTTTTGAAAATATCTGGATGCTTTTCTGACACTGAATTTACCGTATCTTTGATCGTATGCTCTAGCATCTGCATCACTTCTAGTTCGTTTTCAATAAATCCCATTTCAAAATCCATTTGTGTAAGCTCTGAAATGTGTCTTGTCGTAGTGCTTCTTTCTGCACGAAAAATCTTCGCAATTGTAAAAGCTCGCTCAAATGCACCTGTCATAATCTGCTTATAAAGCTGCGGGCTTGTAGCGAGGTACGCTGTTTGTTCGTCGAAATAATTTACCTTAAACACCGCAGCGCCCCCTTCTGCGTCCCCTCCCACCAAGGCCGGGGCGATAAATTCTGTGAAGCCTTGATCTCGCAAGGAATTCCTATAGGCATCAAGGATTGCAGCCTGCATTGTAAAAATATCCTTGGTACGACGCGAACGCAATGTATAAGGCAAATTATCAAGATGTGTATCAAGATTTATTTCAGCACCAAGATCAAACGGCAGGTCTTGAGCTTCGCTTAGCACTTTTATTTCAAGCACTTCAAGCTCTAACTCACCGTTGAGTTTTTCTGCCTGTACATTTTTTTCCGGTCGAGCATTTACTTTGCCACGCACTTCTACCACCCATTCTGGCCGCACTTTTTCTGCTGTTTCTTTGGCAGCGGATCCTGGTAGCACTACGCCTTGCACAAGCCCTGTCCTGTCGCGAAAATCAAAGAATATAAGCTTCCCTTGATCGCGGCGCACATCTACCCAGCCTTTGATCAAAGCCTCCTCGCCTGTTTTTCCTTTTAGATTTTTTATTAGCGTTCTTTCCATATAAGATATAATTTATAGCACTCCTATTTTATCTTTCACCTCGATTAATTTTTTATCCGCAATCGCTTTCGCCCTTTCTCCGCCCTCCTTCAGCACCTGCTCCACGTAATCCGTATCCTCTGCAATCAGCTTCCTTTTTTCTCGCATCGGTGCTATGAATGCTTTCAAATCTGCGATCAAAATTTCTTTCAGAGCCTTGTATTTGCCTTTATGTTCAGCATATATAGGTGCAAGCTCGTCTTCTGTTTTTATCAATTTGTGAATCGCGTACACATTTTCGGGAATGTCAGATCCAGAATCCGTCACGATCGCCATCACAGCTTTCTCTATTTCGCCATCTTCTGCGAAAAGCGGAATTGTATTGCCATAGCTTTTGCTCATTTTCCTGCCATCTATGCCGGGCACTACTGCTACTTCCTTAAGTATCCTTTCTTCCGGCAGCTTGAACGTCGCTCCAAAAGTATTATTAAATTTCTGAGCGATATCGCGCGCATATTCCACATGCTGCTTCTGATCTGCTCCTACTGGCACCTGATCTGGCTCATATATCAAAATATCCGCAGCCATGAGCACAGGATAGTTGAATGTGCCTGCGCTCGCCTCTTTTCCATTTGCTTCTGCATCTTTATATGCGTGCGCACGCATTAGGTACGGAACCGTCACGAGAGTATCAAGTATCCACGTTAGCTCTGTATGGGCCGACACATCAGATTGTTTGAAAATAATTGTCTTCTTTGGATCCACTCCGATCGCAAGAAGATCAATAGCTAAATCTTGTGTTAAATCGCGCATCAATTTTGGATCCTGTATAAAGTTCAGGGCATGATAATCTGCAATCATCACTAGATCGCTCTCCAAATCTACCCATTGCTTTAATGCACCGAAATAGTTGCCCAAATGAGGCTTCCCTGTTGGCTTTATGCCTGATAGCAATCGTTTGTTCATGCGCTACATAGTAGCAAAATCTATTCCTTTATACCATCTAGCTCCACGTAAAACTGCGTACCTTCGCCTTTGCCCTTTGATTCTGCCCAGATACGCCCATGCCTAGCTTCCACGATCTTGCGCGCAATATATAGGCCGAGCCCGCTGCCTCTAGAGTTTAGCTTGCTTGCATCGGCTTCCCGGCTAAATTTTTTGAAAAGATTAGGGATGTTCTCTGGCTCGATGCCTATGCCGCTATCCTTTACGCTAAATAAAATTTTATTATCCGGCTTTTCCTCAAGGCTCACCTCTATCCATCCAGATTTCACGTATTTATGAGCGTTGTCGATCAGATTTATAAGCACGTGCTTAAGCTTGGATTTATCGCTATGCACTTTGAAATTCCCATCAGGAATATTTATCCGTAGCTCAATTCCATCTTGGCTTATGCCGAGCCGCATTTCCTCTGCCACTTCTTTTGCCAAATCCACCAAACTAAAATCCTTTAGGTTGTAACGCATCTCACCTTGCTCGATTTTAGATACGTCGAGGAAATCATTCACAGTTTTGCCCAAAGTTTCCGTTGATCTTAGTATTATGTTTAGAGGCTCCTTCATCTTTGCTGGCACTTCTCCATAATCCCCTTCAAGCACGCACGATGTATAGCCACGCATAGAAGTAAGCGGGCTTCGTAGCTGATGTGTAGCAATAGACACAAGCTCATTTGCTGATTTGCTTGCGCGTTTCAGCTCATTATTCTCAAGCTCAAGGGCCACCACTCTTTCTTGAAGGCGTAGCAAAAGAGCGTCGATATTCTCTTCTGGGATCTGTATTTGGTTTTGTAATTGATTTTCGTGCATTTGATTTGGCAAAAACAAAACAAACCCAATCCCCTTACGAGGATTAGAATTTGTTTCTATATCCTCATTACTTCATCATTTCGAGCTCAACGTAAAACGTCGATCCCTTCCCCGGCCCTTCCGATTCGGCCCATATACGCCCCTTGTGCGCATCTATCACTTGCTTGGCAATAAACAGCCCATAGCCCGTGGAATTCACATTCGTCTTTATCGAATCCTTGCCACGGCCGCCTTCTGTAAACAGATGTTTCTTATCCTCATCTGTAATGCCAATGCCAGAATCCTTGACAGCAAAGATTATTTTGCCGTCTTGCTTCACGAGCGATATGTCTATAGATCCTTTTGGCGTATATTTCACTGCATTATCGATAAGATTTCTGATAACATGCCCGCCAATTTCCTTTTCATCGCCGCTCATCATAAATGCACCATCATCTATATGTACGTTGAGAGCCATGCTTTTGTGTGCAGCGGCATCTAGCTGATCCTTCACAGCATCAAGCACGGCAGGCTTCAGATCAAACGGCTTCATATCGAATTTGATGGTACCTTTTTTCAAATTCGAAGCGCTTAGAATGTCCATCACTGTCGTTACGCCTTTTCTGGTGTCCGCTAGAGCTATTTCAGACAGCTCTTTCGCCTCGGCAGACACGTCGCCATAATCCCCCTCGAGTATTCCAGCAAATGCTGCCTCGTTCTTGGCCAAAAAGCCCTTAATCTCGTGACTGATGAAGTGAATGAGTCCCTCTTGGCGGTTGTTGGAAGCAGCTAATTCTTGGTACAAATACGCTTTATCGAGCGCTATTGCAACCACGTCTACAAAACTAGCTATAGATTCCTGCTCAAATTTGGTCAAGCTGTCGTATTCGCGATTTAAGGAGAGGATAAGCAATCCCATGATCTCTCCGTTTATGATCAAAGGGTAACCGGCCGTTGTTTTAATATGAGCGGCCTCAGTCCAGGCTGCGACAGTTTCCTTAGGAATCACACCGGTCCATATGTGGTCCAATTTTTCAGTATGACGAGACTTTTTTTCAGTAAAGATTGATAAAAGGAACTCATTGTCAGCAATATCTGATACGCCGAGATTTGTAGATTCGCCGGATTTAGACATAGCTTCCCTCAATCGATCTGAAAATGCAAAAGAGAGCGGCGTAAGCTTTTTATCTGTGCTATTTATTGTGAATATACCCACCAATTCGAATTCAAGCGAACTACGGACCGTATCCACAATCTTCTTCCCCAGTGATTCTGGTTCAATTGTTTGAATGCTTATTTGATACAACTGACGAAGTAGAGAAAGGGTTTTGTTCCTTACAGCAAGCTCGGAATTCTGTTTATACAGGCTTTCCGTTACTGATGTTATGGTGCTAGATGCTAGATCAGTGGCAGCTTTTTTTCCAAAAAATCTCATGCCACAAATATTACCTCATTTTTGAAACAAAGACAAAGTAAAACTATCTCAAACTTAATGGAATTTCAGCAGGCAATAGGTCGGCAATCAATCCAGCTACCGCATCCCTACAAACTTCCCGAGACGCTCTACCAAACAGGTGCTCGTATTTCCCAACAAGGTCATCAACTACTGTTCCACTATTATCGCTCTCGATCGATACAGAATTACGATCATGAACGTGAATTCCTTTTACCTCGCCTGCCTCCTCCCAAGCAATAGGCCCTATTATAAGCTCCTGTTCCTGAATTATTTTTGTTGCTATCTGGTCGAGCTTGTTCATTTTTATTATTCTTATCCTTTTACTGGGCTCTTCTCGTATTTACTGAATCCCAGCACGCCAAATGTTATGAAAAACAATCCTAATGTTAAAAGCAGATCGCCAAAGTTACCATTGTAGTATGTGCCAACTGTTGTCGTGTAAGAGAATATGGAGTCAGCAATAAACATTACAGCAAGACCTATCCAAATAGATACAATGTCGTAGGTATACTTGCCGCCAAGATATTTAAATGACAAACCTGAAACTATAACAGCGATGGTGAGGCTTACAAAATCGCCAAGTGGATATGCTATGTCAAGAATAGTTTTTAAGGCTGTTTCCCCTTCAGGCACAAGCACTCCGCCTCGAGCTATTACGATCAGAATGTAGTAAGAAAATAAAAAGATAGCTACTGGCGCTATAACAACAAAAAATTTAGCGATCTTGTTTCTTAGACCAAATTTAGCACCTGTTACCTGAGCCAAATAAATTGCACCAATACCATAGAACAGTATGCTCGGTGCAAATCCTAGATCAGCCAGAGATGGATAAGGTGCGGCAACTTCAGCAAAGAAATTATAATATGACCAAATAAGTTCTCCGCAGCCCCAAAGAAAAATACCAAGTCCGATTAAGAACACAGCTTTCCCTAATGCGCTTCTCAAGCCTCCCCATGTTCTAGATCCATACATAGCTACTATGCCGCCGCAGAGGGGTATAAGGCCAAAGAGGAAAGAAAAAAGATAATTTGAAAATCCTGCAGTGGTATTTGTAGTAAATAGTGTCAACCAAAAAACGACAAGTGACAAAGTAAATCCGAGACAAATGCTCTGGTAAGTATTTAATTTCATGTTAAAAGTTTACAATTATATATTTTCTGTGTCAAACTATTCTACATATACATCTGGCTTAGGAAAACCATTGAATGGTGTAATCGCGACCAGATTATACGCACCGACATTGTGAAATACCAATTTATCTCCCACATCTATATCACGCGGCAATAAAGCTTCCTTCGTTATTACATCTTGGCTATCACCTGTTGGGCCAGCAAGTGCATACATCATTTCCCCTGAATCAAATGATTTTCGTAAACTTGTAACCCTGTATCTAGTGGACCCTTGATAAGCCATTGCTTCAAACAAAGCGTTGTATGCCCCAGAATCTAGAAAAAGCCACGTACTCTGCTGTCTTTCTACTCTTGCAATTACTGTAGAAACTAAAATTGCAGTGTCACCAACCACTCCTCTGCCCGGCTCAAGAAAAATTTTAGGCTTAAAAGAAAGCTTGCTGTATTCTTCAAGTGCATATTTTGCAATATCCTGTAGCAAAAGCTTCTCTTCGGTTGAAGCATACTCACAAGGATATCCTCCACCAAAATTTATCATTTCAATTTCTATCCCAGATCGTTTTAATGATTCAAAAATTGGAACAAGGCTCTTAATAGCTTCCGCCCATGCCATTACGTTTGATGCTTGGCTACCAACATTAAAGCTTATTCCGTAAG
>JAZJXR010000006.1:0-10448 GCA_040390775.1 Patescibacteria group bacterium
GATTTGGTATCAAAATCCAAAATGCATTTGGCTGTGATAAAAAATTTTATGGCGGATTTATCCTCTATCGTAGATAAGTTGATTCCTGCTGGATCTGGTCTGACGCAGGCGCGGATAGATGCAGATGTCTCGGCGATGAATTCGGCGCTTTCCGCTCTTGATTCAGCGGCTAGCACAATAGAATCCGCGCGCTCTTCTATAGTATCTGCACAGAATTCTTATGAGCAGGCACGATCTTCATATAATCTAAAGCTGGCTGGCAATTCTGCGGATGCTATTGCAGCACAATCAGCAAAAGTGGCGGCAGCGATGGCTGCTCTTAATCAAGGCGTAATAATTTCTCCGATAAATGGCATCGTGACGAAGGCGGAGCCTATGGAAGGAGAATTCGTGGCGGCTGGCACAGCAGGGTTTGCGGTGCAAAACAATAATTTCAAAATAGAGGCGAATGTGCCAGAAGCTGATATCGCAAAGATCGTTTTAGATAATATGGCTTCGAGCACGCTTGATGCCTACGGCAGCGATGCAGATTTCCCTGCCTCTGTGGTGGCTATTGATCCAGCTGAGACGGTGATAGAGGGTGTGCCTACATACAAAGTGACGCTCGAATTCATAAATGCAGACAGCAGGATCAGGTCTGGCATGACGGCGAATCTTATAATCCAGACGCATAGGGTATCAGGCGTGCTTGTGGTGCCTTCTAGATCTATTACGGATGATAATGGAGAAAAGAGCGTCAAGAAAGTGGATCAGAATGGCAAGACATATACCAAAGCGATCGTGGCTGTTGGGCTCAAAGGATCAGACGGCAACATCCAAATACTTTCTGGCCTGAAAGTTGGGGATAAAATCGTGACCTACATTAAGCAATAGTAATGTAAGTACAATGAGTGTTGCAGAAAATATAATAGAAGTAGAGAATATCAAAAAATCTTATCATGACGGATCGGTATCCACATCTGTATTGCATGGCATTTCTTTTTCTGTGCGAAAGGGTGAATTCGTGGCTATCATGGGGCCATCTGGCAGCGGCAAATCTACGCTTCTTCATGTGCTCGGGCTTTTAGATTCGCCCACAAGCGGATCATATCATTTGAATGGTAAAGACACTTCCGGATTTTCTGATATTGAAGTGGCACAAATTCGAAACAAAGAGATAGGATTTGTGTTCCAGGTGTTTAATCTCTTGGCGCGCACGTCTGTGCTTGAAAATATCAAGCTGCCCCTTTTGTATTCAGATGTACCAGAGCATGAGTGGGATAAGCTTGCACGAGATGCGGCAGAAGCCGTTGGCTTATCACATAGATTAGAGCATAGCCCATCAGAATTATCGGGAGGTGAAAGGCAGCGTGTGGCTATTGCTCGGGCACTTGTAAATGATCCCGATATCATTTTTGCTGATGAGCCTACGGGTAATCTGGATTCCAAATCGGGGAAGACAGTAATGTCTATCATTCAGAAATTAAACGAAGATCGCGGCAAGACGATCGTGCTCATCACTCACGAAATTTCAACAGCCCAGCACGCAGAGAGAATAGTAAAGATATTGGATGGCAATATTGAGAGCGATCAAAAGGTTGCGCATCGTTTGAAAATAACGGACGAGTACGTGAAATAAAATGCAAAAAAATGAGAGCTAAATACACATTTCAAACATCACTCCGAGGCCTTTCCACAAATCGTTCGCGATCGATTCTCACAATTTTTGGAATAGTGATTGGCATTACCGCGATCATGCTCGTGGTTTCTCTTGGCGCTGGCGCGCAGCAGCTGATCTTGGCTCAAGTGCAGGGCCTCGGCACTCAGACAGTAGCTATCATTCCGGGCCGCGAGCCGACGGGGCCATCTGATATTGCATCCCTTTATAGCGATTCTTTGAAAGAGCGAGATTTGGCTGCACTCAAAAGCAAAGCGAATGTGCCGGGGCTGAAGGATGCGATGCCTGTGTCTTTTGATGCGGGGTCTGCAAGCTACGGCGCTAATAATTACCAAGTGTCAGTGTTTGGAGGCACGGAGCTTATGGCGGAAATGTTTGATCTGCATCCAGCAGCAGGGAGCTTTTTTGATAAAAGCGATGTGGAAAGTAGAGCGGATGTGGCCGTGATCGGCGCCAAGGTAGCAGAGCATCTTTTTGAAAACAGCGATCCAGTAAATAAGAATATAAAAATAAAAGGGCGGAGCTTTCGCGTGGTGGCTGTGCTCGGAGCGACGGGCGGGGGATCGCTTTTCAATTTCGACGACATGGTGATTATGCCGTACGTCACGGTGCAAGATTATTTGCTTGGCGTAAAATATTTCAATCGTATTATTGTAGAGGCTGAAGAAAATGCGGATGTGTCCATCGTTGCGGATGATATTCGGATCACGCTGCGCGATTCGCACAATATTTCAGATCCTGCCAAAGATGATTTCTTCGTGCAGACTCAGAAAGATCTGGCCGATAGGCTTTCAACGATCACATCCGCTCTCACGTGGTTCCTTGTGGCCGTCGCCTCGATTGCGCTATTTGTGGGCGGCGTTGGTATTATGAATATCATGCTTGTGGCCGTCACCGAGCGCACGCATGAGATTGGCCTTCGCAAAGCTGTCGGCGCTACAGAGAAAGACATTCTTTCGCAATTTCTTCTTGAAGCAGTGCTGCTCACTGGTATCGGCGGAATTGTGGGGATTATTCTCGGATCACTTTTGGCATTTATTATCGCATTCATTCTTTCCACATTCCTGCACATAAATTGGCAATTCATATTCCCGTGGTCTGGCGCGATCCTTGGCTTCACTGTCTCAACCCTGATCGGCCTTATATTCGGGGTCTATCCCGCCAAACAAGCAGCCAAAAAGAGCCCGATAGAAGCTTTGAGGTATGAGTAGAATTTACTTGGGAATTGAGTTCCCAAGTTAGACTAGCTGCGTGCAATGCGAGCAGCGGCGGGCGGCGAGAGGGATTTCGGAGAGGCATTCGGGGCATTTTTTGTTTGAGGGGTCAGCGGGCTTCTCATGCTTCATGCGCTTTACGAGCGCGTTCATTGGCACGATGATGAAGAAATAGACAGCGATAGATACGAGAAGGAAAGATATAAGCACATTAAGGAAATCTCCATAAGCAAATTTGCTGTCGTTTAGAATAAACACGAGCCCAGAGAAATCCGGCACTTTGGCGATAGCGCCGATGAGGGGTGTCAGGATATCTTTCACGAGTGCTGTCACAATATTGCCAAAAGCTGCACCCATGACAACGCCCACGGCCAGATCCACCACATTCCCTCTCAATATGAATTCTTTGAATCCTTTTATCATGTGTGTTCGTATATTATAATGTATAATAAATTAATACAAATATATGAACAAAATAACTACCGGCGTCATTATCGGCCTTATTCTCGTAACTCTCGGTATTTTTCTTTTATCAAGAAATGGAAGCGGTGCTCCGATTGCCGTTCCACAGGATAGCTATTCGAACATTCCAGAATCTAATAGCACAAGCACGGCGCAAAACAGCTCTCCAGATATCGGCGCGCCGAAAGCAGGGGAATATACTCTTGCTGACGTATCAAAGCATTCAAATGCAAGCAGCTGCTGGACGACGATAAACGGCGGAGTGTACGATGTGACGGCATGGATAAATCAGCATCCTGGTGGGCCAGAAGCTATTCTTTCGCTTTGCGGAAAAGATGGCTCTGCTGCATTCGATGCACAGCATGGCGGGCAGAGGCGGCCAGCAAGCGAGCTTGCTACGTTTAAAATTGGAGTGCTCGTAAATTAAATAAAATAATATGAACAAAAATACTCTTGGGATAGGAATTTTGCGTTACGGATTCGTGTTTGTATTCCTTTGGTTTGCTTCAGAGCAGATTTTGCATCCGGAGATGTGGGTAAGATTAATTCCAGCGTGGACGGTTTCTCTTTCTGGGCTTTCAGCTTCTACTGTGCTTATCCTAAATGCTCTATTTGAGATAGCTGGCGCGTTGCTCTTGGCTACTAATCTTTTTGTACCTATTGCAGCTGTGCTTCTGTCGCTTCATCTATTTGGCATTGCTATAGATCTAGGCTGGGGCGCGATCGCCGTGCGCGACATCGGGCTTGCAGTATCACTGCTTGCTCTCGCTGTACTATCTAGGAAGGAGTAGGGTATAATATACCCATATGCAAGAGCGCAAATTAGAAGTATATCTATATTTCATATTGCTCGCAGCTGCGCTGTACGTGATGTTCAAGATCTTTGAGCCGTACCTCTTTGCTATCATCATCGCAGCTGTATTTGCCGTGGTGTTCTATCCACTCCACAAAAGGGTGAGGCGATCTATCCCAAATCATCCTGGGCTTGCGGCATTCTTTACGCTTGCAATCGTCACTGTCATCATTGTGATTCCCATCATCCTATATGGAATCCAGCTATCTGATGAGGTCAAGAATTTCTACGGATATACTTTCAATTCAATGCAAGGTACGGGATTTCTTGGCGGGCTTACGCAATCGATAAACAATATAATTTCTTCTTTCTCACCGTTTGGTGTGCACTGGCCGACGTTTGATATCGCTGAGACGGAGACGTATTTTTTCCAGACGATGGTATGGGTGCGGGATCATTTTGGCGATATTTTCTCGGGCCTTACCAAATTTTTCTTCAATGCACTTATCTTTTTGTTTTCGCTTTTCTATTTTCTCAAAGATGGCGACGCTATCAGAAAGAAAATCATCGAGATCAGCCCTTTTCCTCGCGATCAAGACGAATTCATATTTGAAAGGCTTCGCATGGCCGTGATGTCTGTGGTCAAGGGCTCTATGGTGGTGGCTATCGTCCAAGGATTCATGACGGGGCTCGGATTCTATATTTTTGGTGTGCCTTCTGCACTACTCTGGGGCGGTGTCACCGTGATCGCCGCTCTTGTGCCTGCTGTGGGTACGGCTCTTGTGATCGTGCCTGGGGTGCTTTATCTATTCTTTATTGGCTCTACCACAAACGCTATCGGCATGGCTATATGGGGAGCAATAGCGATAAATCTAATTGATAACACCTTGAGCCCGCGCCTTATTGGCCGCGGCATCAAGATTCATCCGCTCCTTGTGCTTCTATCCGCTCTTGGCGGTATTGGATTTTTCGGCCCTGTGGGATTCATCATTGGCCCTATTGCGCTTTCATTCCTTTTCACTTTGTTTGATATTTACAAGACGGTCATCGTAGGCGCCGCCGCAAAATAATGCGCACATACGCGATCGAGACAAAAGGGCTTGTAAAAGCATTTGGCGATTTTATCGCTGTTGATGGTCTCGATCTCAATATAGAAGAAGGCAAAATCACCGCGCTCCTTGGCCCGAATGGCGCAGGCAAAACCACTACGATCCAAATGATTTTGGATCTGATAACGCCCACATCTGGAGAAATAAAGATTTTCGGCCTTTCTATGAAGCATGATCGCGAAAAGATCCTCTCGCAAGTGAATTTCTCTTCACCATACGTAGCGCTGCCGCAATCGCTGACGGTGATGGAAAATCTGCTGACATTTGCTCGGCTGTATGGGGTAAAAGATCCGGGGAAGCAGATCAGCGAGCTAGCGGATTTTTTTGAGATCCGGCATTTGCTTACAAGGATGACTTCCGGCCTTTCGACGGGCCAGCTGACGCGGGTGAATCTCACAAAAGCATTCCTGAATAATCCTCGGCTCCTGCTTTTGGACGAAGCTACAGCATCTCTCGATCCATACATTGCAGATAAGACACGCAAGGTATTAAAGCGTGTGCAAAAAGAAAAGGGTGTAACGATCCTGTATACATCACACAATATGGCCGAAATAGAGGAGCTTTGCGATGATGTGATATTTATAAATAAGGGCAAGATCAGGGATCGTGGTACGCCAGAAGAGCTGGTGGCTAAATTCGGCCACAAAGATTTAAATGAAGTATTCCTAGATATTGCCAAAGAAAATGAAGAGGATGATAAATAAAAACATATGAAACTACACCGAATCATGGCGCTCACCATGCGCCACATGTATCTATTCAAAAGGAGCGTCCCTAGGCTCATGGATATTTTCTTTTGGCCGACGATCTCGCTTTTGACATGGGGATTTTTGACTACCTACCTAGAGAAAGTGAATCTGAATACTGTAAATATTGCTTCAATCCTGCTTGGTGCAATTATATTTTGGGAATTTTTGCAGAGATTTCAAAACGGTGTGTCTATTACATTTCTAGAAGAAGTGTGGGAGCGCAATATTTTGAATATTTTTGTGACTCCAATTACGGTGGGGGAATTTCTGTCAGCGACAACCCTCCTCGGTATCGTGCGGATGGTGTGCGTTTTTGCCGTTATGTCTTCAATCAGCCTTCTTTTATATCACTTCAGCATATTTAGCGTAGGCATGGCGTTCATTCCTTTTATGCTGATTCTGATGCTCTTTGGATTTTCTCTCGGGGTGTTTACGATGGCTGTAATCTTGCGATTCGGCACGCAGGCGCAGGTTTTGGCTTTCAGCATTATTTTTCTTTTCCAGCCTTTAAGCGCTGTATTCTATCCTGTCACTGCTTTACCGCATTTCCTGCAATTCTTTGCGTGGCTCTTGCCGTCTACTTATGTGTTTGAAGGTATGCGCGGCGTTCTTACGAATGGAAGCGTAGATACTGCTCTTCTTATCCAAGGCTTCATCATCGCATCGATATATGCTGCTCTTATGGTATGGTTCTTCTACAGGATGTTTGCTTACGTCAAAAGGCAGGGCAAGCTTCTGAAGCTAGAATAAAATGACAATATAAATGAAAGGAATCATCACACACAACGGCAAATTTCACGCAGACGATGTGTTTGCAGTGGCCACGCTTGAGCTCGCACATCCGGATGAGAAATTCGACGTGAGGCGCACTCGAGATAAAGGTGAGATCGCTGCGGGGGATTTTGTGGTGGACGTGGGAGGGGAATATGATGGCAAAAAATTCTTTGATCATCATCAATCTGGTGGCGCCGGGATAAGAGAAAATGGAATTCCGTATGCATCATTTGGGCTCGTGTGGAAAGAATTTGGGGCTGTGATTTGCGGTGGAGATTTTTTCGTCCAAAAGCAGATAGATGATTCGCTTGTCGCCTCTCTTGATGCAAATGATAATGGGGTAAAGATCTCTGAAGAAATTTATCCCGTATCGCATTTTGATATTGGGAGCTTCATCGCTGCGCATAATCTGACGTGGCTTGAGGAAGAAGAGTTGGGGGAAGCTGCAGAAGCAAAGAGGCTAGAGATTTTTTTGACCCTTGTTAATTTTGCCAAGGATTTGATCACACGCTCTATCAAGCGCCACAAAGACAAGAATCTGGCGTATCAATTAGTAAAAGATATTTACGAAAAATCAGAAGACAAGAGGATCATCGTGCTAGAAAAATATATGCCTTCTGAAGACGCGCTGATGGAATTTTCAGAGCCGGTGTTCGTAGTGTATCCGCAAAGTGATAATAAGGGTTGGGTGGCTAAGACGATCTCAAAAGCCAAAAATTCTTTTGAATCTCGCTTGCCGTTCCCCATAAGCTGGGCGGGCAAGATGGATTCGGATCTGCAAAGTGTGACGGGCGTACCTGATGCGCTCTTTTGCCACAACAAAAGATTTCTTGCGGTAGCAGGAAGTAAGGATGGTGCGATCAAATTATCAGAGCTAGCACTTAACACAAAATAATTATGGCATTCGTAGACGAGCTTAAAATTTATGCTAGGGCAGGGAAGGGAGGGGACGGTGTGGTGCGCTGGCTGCATGAAAAGGGTAAGGATAAGGCAGGCCCTTCGGGCGGCAATGGAGGAAATGGCGGAAATGTATATATTCGCGCAGTGGGCGATCTTTCGCTCTTGCAGCGCTACAAATCTCAAAAGAAATTTATTGCGGAAAATGGCGATGCTGGATTTCGCGATAGCATGCATGGCAAGGGCGGCGCAGATCTTTATATAGATTTGCCTGTAGGTAGCGTGGTCAAAAATCTCTCAACAGGGGAAACCTTTTCTCTTGAGGCAAGAGAGCAAACAGAAATGATTCTGAAGGGCGGCCGCGGCGGCATTGGCAACGAAGCTTTCAAAAGCTCTGTAAATAGATCTCCAGAAGAATCTACTCCCGGGCAAGCGGGCGAGGAGGCTGATTTCACCGTAGAGCTTCAGATCATTGCAGATATCGGGCTTGTGGGATTGCCAAATGCCGGCAAATCTTCTCTTCTAAATGCACTAACCCGAGCGCATGCCAAAGTGGGCAGCTATGCGTTTACCACGATCGAGCCGAATCTGGGAGATTTGTACGGGCTTATTATTGCGGATATTCCGGGGCTCATCGAAGGCGCTGCCGAAGGCAAGGGGCTGGGGGATAAATTCCTCCGCCATGTGCGCCGCACTCGTGTGCTCCTGCATTGCATATCTGCAGAAAACGAAGATTTTAAAGAGACGTATGGCACGATTAGGGATGAGCTAAAGAAATTCGATCCTGCCTTACTCGATAAAGAAGAGGTAATCCTGATTACAAAATCCGACACATCAGATAGTAAGCTGATTGATTCCAAAATCAAAAAGATGAATACAAAGCCGCTTTGGAAAGATAAAAAGGTGTTCACGATCTCTGTGTACGACGTTGATGCCATAAAACATCTATCAAGCTTTCTCACTTCTACATTCGGGAAATAAAAATCACAGCATTTGCTGTGTTCATTGGTAGCGTATTCCCATTGAGCTTTTGAAAGAATATGCGGATCTCCAGCCTTTTTCATCTTCTTCAGATATTCTTTTTGCCATTTCGGCTGTCTTGGCGTCGTCACCTTCCTTTGGGAGTTCTGATGAACGATGTCTGGATGCCAAGTAAAAGCTGAGGACTTTTCTCAAGAATTCGGGGTCTTCCTCCATGTTTTGTGCATTTGTTCGAAACAATATTATCATAGATTCCCCACATGTCCGACATGTGGGATAATAGAGTTATGGCTTCCCGCAAAATTCCATTTGTAGATGGAGAGTACTATCATATTTATAATAGGGGTAATAGTAAGCAAAAAATATTTTTGGATGATGAAGATTACAAGCATTTTGTTCAGTGTCTTTTCCTAGCTAATAGCTACAGAAATTTTAAATTCAGAGACAATGTTGTCGATTTAAAAATTGACGCCTTTGATTTCAAAAGGGGCGACCTGCTTGTATCAATTGGTGCATGGGTTCTCATGCCAAATCATTTTCATATCTATCTTACTCCTGCTGAAGTACCTTCCCACAAGTCGGACATGTGGGAAGGAAAAAATAATGTAGTGGAGTTTATGAGAAAATTATCGACAGCTTATGCTAAGTATTTTAATGGGAAGTATTCACGCTCCGGATCTTTGTTCGAAGGAGCTTTTAAAGCGACACATGTTGAAGTAGATACTCATGCAAAGTACTTGTTCTCATATATTCATTTGAACCCATTGAAACTACTCAACCCAAAATGGAAGGAGGACGGAATAGGTGATATTTCGTTGGCAAAAGAATTTCTAAAAAAGTATCAATGGAGTAGTTATCCTGATTACCTAGATTTGGAAAGAGTGCAGGAAAAGATTATTTCTCCCAAAAAATTTCCTCCATACTTTACTGATCGGAACAGTATGCATAAGGAAATATTTGAATGGATTTCATTCCCACATGTCGGACATGTGGGAGACAGGAAAAGGAAAAAATGATAATATCTGAAAATGAGCGATTATATAACGACAAT
The DNA here is from genome assembly GCA_040390775.1 of Patescibacteria group bacterium. GTDB lineage: Bacteria > Patescibacteriota > Minisyncoccia > Phycocordibacterales > CAIRYW01 > JAQBQZ01. The sequence goes on from JAZJXR010000006.1 coordinate 9,688, forward strand.
CGGGCTCGAGGTGCATGCGGAGCTGAAAACAGCCAGCAAGATGTTTTGCGCTTGCAAGAATGATCCGGACGAAAAGGAGCCGAATGTAAACGTGTGCCCCATCTGCATGGGCCACCCAGGGACGCTGCCTGTGCCAAACAAGGAAGCTATAAAGCACGTGCTCAAAGTGGGCTTGGCTCTAAATGGTGAGTTTGCAGATTTTACAGAATTTGATCGCAAGAATTATTTCTATCCTGATATTCCAAAGGGATATCAAATTAGCCAATACAAATATCCATTTATAAAAGGTGGAAAGATAAAAGGTGTTGATATAACGCGTATACATTTAGAAGAAGATACGGCAAAATCCAGCCATGAGGGAGCCGGCGCATCGTTAGTGGATTACAATCGATCTTCATTGCCGCTTATGGAATTGGTGACGGAGCCCGTGATACATTCGGGCGAGCAGGCAGCAGCGTTTGCTAAAGAGCTGCAGCTTATACTCCGATATTTGGGAGCGTCTGACGCGAATATGGAAAAGGGCCAGATGCGCGTGGAGGCAAATATTTCTGTATCAAAAGATGCTTCTCGCAATCCTTTGAAATTTGGCACAAAAGTAGAAGTGAAAAATCTCAATTCTTTTAGATCAGTCGAGCGCGCGGTGGCGTACGAAGTAGAAAGGCATATCGTGCTCCTTGAAAGCGGCGCCGCTATCGCACAAGAGACGAGAGGGTTTGATGAGAGCACGGGCAAGACCTTCAGCCAACGTACAAAGGAAGACA
>JAZJXR010000006.1:10458-34275 GCA_040390775.1 Patescibacteria group bacterium
CATGATTATCGATATTTTCCAGAGCCGGATATTCCAAAAATGTTTATTTCCAAAATTCCAGAATTTGTGCCGGATGTGTTAAAGACAGAAATGCCAGAGCTGCCAGAAGAAAAGCGCGCTCGATATGCAAAAGATTATGGAATAAAGCAGGATGATATCGAATTTTTTGTGGCTAATATTACGCTCGCGAAATTTTTTGAAAGTGCGATAGAGAATTTCTGCGGCGATCTGGAATGCGTCAAAACGGCTGCGAATTATATTGTGTCAGATCTTGCGGGGCTTATGAAGAATTCTGGCATAGAAGAATCTGGCCAAGTATTCCCGAGCTCTTTTGGCAAGCTGATGATGATGATTAAGGGTGGCAAGCTGTCTAGCCGCGGAGCCAAAGACACTCTCGCCATTCTTTTCAAGGAGGGCGGTGATCCAGAAAAAATCGCAGAAGAAAAAGGCTGGATACTAAAGAATGATCCAGAAGCTTTGAAGCAAGCCCTCGAGCCGATCATTGCTGAGAATCAAAATATCATTGCAGAGTATAAATCAGGCAAAGAAGCAGCGCTGAATTCTCTCGTGGGCCGCGCCATGAAAGCAACGGGCGGCGGATATTCTCCACAGGCGATCAAAGATGCGCTGATTTCTTTGGTATAGCTGTGTTATAATTTTGGCATGACAAAAATAAGGGTTGCCATAAATGGCGCGGGGAGAATCGGGAGAGCTTTTTATAAAGTTGCGCAGCAGTTTGATGATATAGAAATCGTAGCGCTGAATGACCTCGGCGATATAGATAATATTGCATACCTAATGAAGTACGACAGCGCTTACGGCCGCGCTGGGTTTGCGATCGATGTGGCTCCTGATAAAAAATCTCTTATAATCGCGGGCAAGAAAGTGGATTTCTTTTCTGAAAAAGATCCTGTGAATCTGCCATGGAAGGCGCTCAACATAGACGTGGTAGTAGAATCCACAGGATTTTTCACAAGCTATACCAAAGCTCTTCCTCATATCACTGCTGGCGCGAAGAGGGTGGTGATCACGGCTCCTGCAAAAGATGATGCAGGATCTCCAGCTACACCCACGATACTCATGGGTATCAACGAAAAAGATTTCGGGCTTGCCGCTGTCACCTCCAATGCTTCTTGCACTACGAATTCCTCGAGCCCTTTGATGCAGATCATCGACGAGACGATCGGCATCGAGAAGGCACTCTTATCTACAGTGCACGGATACACGGCTAGCCAATCTCTGGTAGATGCTCCAAGCAAAAAGGATTGGAAAGAGGGCAGGGCAGCGGCGCAAAATATTGTGCCTACTTCGACAGGTGCGGCAATCGCTGTCACAAAAGCTTTGCCACAGCTCGTGGGTAAATTCGATGGGGTATCTTTCCGTGTGCCTGTGATCGCGGGATCTATTTCCGACATCGTGTTTATTGCAAAGAGGCCTACTACAAAAGAAGAAATAAATTCGATCCTCGAAAAAGCATCTAAAGAAGAAAGATGGCGAGATATTTTCACTATTACAAAAGAAGCTCTCGTGTCTTCTGACATCGTAGGGTGCCCTTATGCGTCTATTGCGGATTTGAATCTCACGCGCGTTGTGGATGGAAATTTGGTAAAAGTTTGCGCTTGGTATGACAATGAAATAGGGTACACACACGCTCTCGTGATGCACGTCATCAAAGCGGGCCATACCCCCGTGCCAGCAAGCGCTCCAGAGACTCCGCGCTACACATAAGACATGAAAATATATTTTGCTTCGGATCATGCAGGATTTGAATTGAAAGAAAAGCTGATTATATTCGTCAGAGATTTGGGATATGAAGCGGTAGACAAGGGCGCTTCTGCGCTTAATCTCGATGATGATTATCCGGATTTTATCGCGCTCGCGGCGAGCGAAGTGTCGAAAGACAAAGAAGCCAAAGGTATAATCCTTGGTGGCTCGGGAGAGGGTGAGGCGATGGTGGCCAATAGATTCCCGAATGTGCGTGCCGTCGCATGGTACGGAGAAAGCATGGATATAATAAAATTGTCTCGCGAGCACAATGATGCTAATGTGCTCTCGATCGGAGCCAGATTCGTAGATGAAGAAAACGCAAAAGAAGCTGTAAAACTTTGGCTAGAAACAAGCTTTTCCGGAGATGCAAGGCATGTAAGAAGAATTAAAAAAATAGAGAGGATTGCTTATAACAGATAACAATATTTATGCTTGAAGTAATACCCGCAATACTACCCAAAACATTTGCAGAGCTTGAAGAAAAGCTAGCGTTCCTAAAGGGTGCGTCTACGCTTGTACAAATAGATATCACGGATGGCAGATTTGCTGGTGTGGCCTCTTGGCCGCTTGCAAAGCATGATTTGAATTTTGAAGCTATCTTGCGGGAAGAACGAGGTCTTCCAGAATGGGAAGATTTTGAATTTGAATTCGATCTCATGATGGCCGATCCTTTTTCTCTGATTCCAGATCTGATCCGCGCTGGCGCTGCGAAAATAGTGATCCATGCAGAATCTATAAATCTTGAAAATGATCAGCTGCTCCTAGATCAGCTGCGCACCGAAGGAGTGGTAGAAGTGGGTATAGCGTTCAATCAGGACGCAGATGAAAATTTAATTAAGGAATTTTTGCCTTTTGCGGATTTCGTGCAATTCATGGGCATTGCCAAGATCGGATTCCAAGGCCAGCCTTTTTCTGACCGTGTGATAGAGCAGATCAGATTCCTAAAGCGAGAGCTGCCTACTATGCCCATTGCTGTAGATGGCGGCATGGATAGGAACACGATCCCGATCATCGCAAATGAAGGCGTCTCCAAAATTATTGCCGGCCACGCAATACTTGAAAGTGCGAATCCGATAGAAGGAGTAAGAGAGCTCCAATCTTTGGTATAATGCCAGATATACAAACAACGTGGAATCTTTAACTCCAGAAAAAATAAAATTTCTCGAAGAAAAAGCGAATGATATTCGAATTTCTATCATCGAGATGCTCCTAGAGGCTGGAAGCGGGCATACAGCGGGGCCTCTTGGGATGGCGGATACCTTTTCCGCGCTATATTTTCATATTCTAAAGCATGATCCTAAAAACCCATCGCTTACTGATCGGGATCTTGTAGTGCTTTCCAACGGCCACATCTGCCCCGTGTATTATGCTGCGCTCGCGCATTCAGGATATTTTCCGGTAGAAGAATTAAAGACCCTGCGCAAATTCGGCTCGCGGCTCCAAGGGCACCCGCACCGCGAATATTTGCCCACGATCCTAGAGACGAGCTCTGGGCCGCTGGGCTCTGGGCTTTCCCAAGCCGTTGGTATGGCGATTGCAGACAGGATGGATAGGGGCCCTGCTTCAAGCCGGCAGATCTATGCGCTTTTGTCTGATGGCGAGCATGATGAAGGGCAGACTTGGGAAGCATATCTTCTCGCCGGAAAAGAAAAACTCCAAAATCTGACGGTGATAATAGATAGGAATAATATACAGATAGATGGCTATACAGAAAGCATCATGCCGCTCGAGCCATTTGGCGACAAGCTTCGAGCTTTCGGATTTCACGTGCAATCTGTTGATGGGCATAATTTTGAAAGCATTATAGAAGCTATTGGCGTAGCACAGGCAGAATTTGCAAAGCCGTCGGTGATCATTTTGGACACGATTCCAGGCAAGGGCGTCAAAGAATTTGAGCGCAAATTCGAATGGCACGGCAAGCCGCCAAACAAAGAAGAAGCTGCAATGGCCCTCGCCGAGCTCCGCGCAATCGGCGCCAAAATAAAAGGTGGACAAGTATAAATAATGATTGAGATTGCTTATCTCCATAAAGCACAGGAATTTATACGATCACTTGATCCTGTTCTTAGGAATAAAGTCGCTACCATGATTGATATGCTTGAAGAGCTTGGTCACAATCTAAGGCCACCTTTTTCAAAAAGTCTTGGCAAAGGCTTATTTGAGCTTAGAATTGTAGGGGATGATCACGTAAGGATTTTCTATTGCTTCAGTCATAATAAGGTGTACTTGCTTCACGGCATAAGAAAGAAAAGCATGAAATTGCCGAAAAGAGATGTAGATTTGGCCAGATCAATTAAAAGCGCTCTTGATAATTTATAACATATTTGTAATAATAGTATTATGAAGAAACAAACAATAAAATTCATTTCCCATAAAGATTTCAAAAAAGAGCTTTTCAAAGACCCTGAGTTCAGAAAAGTACATAATGAAATGGCCTTTGAGCTCGAGATATTTAAGGCACTTATCCGTGCCCGAATAGAGAAAAAGCTTACTCAAAAGCAGCTTGCTACGAAAATTGGTGTCGCTCAATCTGCTCTCGCCCGATTTGAGAACGGCAATACAAATCCTACGCTATCATTTCTAAAAAAAGTGACTACAGGACTTGGATTGAAGCTCATGGTAAAATAGGTTTGTGATAAACCAAAACGCAAAATTAAATCCGAAGATATTTGATGCTGATTGCGAGCAGGTGCCGATACGCAAAGGATTTGGCGAAGGGTTGCTTGCGGCAGGGGAGAAAGACAAAAATATTGTCGGGCTTTGCGCGGATCTGACGGAATCGACCCAGATGCACTTATTTAAAAATAAATTCCCTGAAAGGTTCGTAGAGATCGGCGTGGCGGAGCAGAATCTGGCATCGGTGGCGAGCGGAATGGCTGCCATGGGCAAGCTGCCCGTGATCTCTTCCTATTCAATGTTTTCTCCTGGCCGAAATTGGGAACAGATAAGGACGACGATCTGCTACAACGATCGCAAGGTGATCATTGCCGGATCGCATGCTGGCATATCGGTGGGCCCTGACGGCGGCACGCATCAGGCAGTGGAAGATATCGCGATCACTCGCGTGATCCCAAATATGACGGTGATCTCTCCTTGCGATTCTATTGAAGCCAAGAAAGCCATGATCGTGATTGCAGAAGGGGGCCAAAAAACGCCTGTGTACCTAAGGCTTGCAAGAGAAAAGACGTCAGTGATGACGACAGCAGACACTCCATTTGAAATAGGTAAGGCACAAATATTTTATGAATCAGCAAGGCCAAAGCTTGCTATTATCGCGACGGGCGCTCTTGTGCACAAAGCATTACTCGCTGCAAAGGATTTGGAAGCAGGCGGCGTTGGATCAATCGTGATAAATCTCTCTACCATAAAGCCACTAGACAAAAATACAATTATCGAGGCGGCCAAAAAAGCAGGGGCTGTGGTGACGGTAGAAGAGCATCAGATAGCAGGAGGTGTGGGCTCTGCTGTAGCAGAATGCCTATCGCAAAACTTCCCTGTGCCGATAGAATTTGTGGGCGTACACGATCTGTTTGGCCAATCAGGTACTATGGCAGAGCTACTCTCGCACTACAATATGGATGTAATTGATATCAAAAAAGCTGCAGAGAAAGCGATAGGTAGAAAATAATTTTGAGGTGCTACTCTATAGAAACTTTGTACTCTCTCGGTGCTCGCTTTAGATAATCTACAAGCCTTGCTTGGGAAAGCAGGCCCTTTTGCGCTCCCACTTGCTGCACCACAGACATAGAATTGATAGGCGCCCACATTAGAGCTTCCTCTACTGATTTGCCCATCATGATTGCTACTGTGAATGTAGAAGAGAATGCGTCTCCTGCGCCTGTGCGATCGTAAGGTGGCTTTGGATCAGGATATGGAGGGATGAAATAAAGCTTGCTATCAGAGTATGCATATGCGCCGACGGGGCCGTCTGTAAGCACCACGATCTTTGGACCCTTGGCGGCCAGTGCTGTGGCGAGGGTCTTGATATCTGTTGTTGGAATTCCTGTAATTGTAGCCGCTTCTTCTTTGTTACAGAAAAATATTTCCGTATGTGCGTACAGATCGGCCAAAGTGTTGGCTCCGAATCTGATCTGGAATGTGCCAGGCTGGAATGCTAGCTTTACTTTGGGGTGCTTTTTCAAATATTCGGCCAGGGCTTGGTGGTAGGGCAGGGTGTGCTCAGGAAGCGAAGAAAGGTAGATCCATTTCGGTTCTTTGAATGCCGGCAATTTGTAATCATACGGCTCGTGCTTGATCAAAATTGTACGATCAGCTTCATACCAGAGCACGTAGTGATAATTCGTCTTGTGGCCCTTTTCTAGGCTCACATAATCTGTGCCCACTCCTTCTTTTTTGAATACTTCAAGCGCCTCTCTGCCGTTTTGATCATCTCCTAAATAAGTGATGAGGCCAGCATTTGCGCCAAGGCGCGCTGCAGATACGGCAGCATTCGCGCTATTGCCCACGGCAGTGCAGACTTCTACAAAATCGTAGGGAATCTTGTCGCCATATTTCATGCAGATCTCGCATGCGGTGTGATCGAGCCTGCATGTAAGGTGGGCTTCCTTGAGGCGGATAAACGCGTCTGTCACGGTGTCGCCGATAGAAATAATGTCGTACTTTTTGGCAAATAAATTTTTGAACATGCGGATATTATAACTTATTTTTGAAATAAAAAATCACTCCACGAACACACCTCACCCGGCGAGTACGCCGCCCTCTCCTCCCAAAGGAGAGGGCGCTGCTTTATGCTAATATTTTGTTATGGAATCGGAGCGAATATTTTCACTTTATAAATTTATAAGTCGTAGGAGAGAAATGCGCAGACCACTAACTCCTCAAGAGAAAATTCTGTGGGAGCATTTACGGAATAGGAAACTTGGAATGAAATTTCGTCGGCAACACAGTATCGGTCCTTACATTGCTGATTTCTATTCTCGAGAATCAATGCTTGTTGTAGAGATTGATGGGAATCAGCACAAAGACAAGAATGCAAAAATTTATGATTCAGATCGAACCAGTTATTTTAATGAGTTGGGCATTAAAGTCTTGCGCTTTTGGAATGGAGAAGTGGAAACTGATATCGAAAAAATGCTCGCAAAGATCAAGAAGGCCACGAACCCCTCTCCTTTGGGAGGAGAGGGGCAGGGGTGAGGTGAATTAATCTATCTGCTATACTATATGTATGAAATCACTTAAAGAATACATAACCGAAGCCAAAGAAAAGGGTGTAGCTGTCGGGCATTTTAATATTTCGAATTTAGAAGGGCTTCATGCTGTGTTTAATGCTGCCAAATCTTTGGATCTGCCCGTGATCATTGGCGTATCCGAAGGCGAGAGGGATTTTGTGGGAGTGCATGAGGCCGTGGCTCTTGTGAAAAGTTTGAAGGAAGAAAACAACAACTATCCGATTTTTCTAAACGCAGATCACACGTATTCGTTTGAGAGGGTAAAAGAAGCGATCGATGCTGGATATGATGCTGTGATATTCGATGGTGCCAAAATGCCTCTCGAAGAAAATATTATTGCTACCAAAAAATGCGTTGAATACGGCAAATCTTGCAGCCGAGAAGTGCTTGTGGAAGCCGAGCTCGGCTATATCGGCCAATCTTCCAAGATTCTTGACGGCGTGCCAGAAGGCGTAGAGCTTACGAGCGTGGCTGACGCCACAAAATTCGTATCAGAAACGGGTGTGGATCTTTTTGCTCCAGCTGTGGGCAACATCCACGGCATGCTTCGCGATGTGCCGGATCCAAGGCTGAACGTCGATAGAGTGCGCGAGATATCAGAAGCCACAGGTGTGCCTCTTGTGCTCCATGGAGCTTCGGGAAATACAAAAGAAGACATCCAAGCATGCATAAAAAACGGCGTGGCAATCGTGCATATCAACACCGAAGTGCGCGTGGCGTACAGGGATGCACTCAAGAAATCCCTTGCCGAAAATCCAGACGAAGTGGCCCCGTACAAGATAAACAAACCTGATGTGGAGGCGATGGAGAAGGTAGTGCTAGAAAAATTAAAAATCTTTAATTTCTTATAATGACAAATGCAAATTCTTTAGGGATTTGGGTGGTCGCAGCGCTGCTTTTATGCGCAATATTTTATGTAGTTAGCTTATTGAACACTAGAATAAAGGGATTAAAAAACCTAGCCCAGAAATACAATTTTAAATACGAGTATGGGGATAGGGGCAGGTTTTCTGGTCTGTACTCTACGGTTACTTATAGAAGGAATATTATAACTGGCAACGTCAATGGTCATAATGTTGAATTTTATGATCTTTGCCCTTCCAATTACAGATATCAATCTAGAATATTTGACGGAGGTTCTTTCTTGAAAATTGACGATCATTTAGTCGCAGGGCAAGGGAATGCTAAGTTGCTTAATGCAGAAGATATAGAGAAAGAGATCTCTAAAATCCAGTAGTATCTGCGAGTATTGATTTCTGCTGAAGAATTTGTAAATAAATATGCAAAAAGATTTTGATACATGGAATCAAAAGAAAAAGCAAATACAACTATGTGAATTTACTGATTATGTGCACGAGAGGGAAGTTTGGTGGTGTTCGCTTGGAGTAAATATAGGATTTGAGCAGGATGGGAAACATGAACATTTTGAAAGACCAATCCTGATTATAAAGAAATTCAATAAGGACGTAGTTTTGGTTGTACCTCTTTCTTCACAGATGAAAGATAATAAATATCACGTTAATATTGTCCACAATGATGAGAATTTTTCAGCAATAATTTCTCAATTACGACTCATTAGTACAAAGAGACTGCTTCGAAAAATGTATCATATGGACAGCAGTATTTTTGATACTGTCCGGAAGTCTATAAAGGATATACTTTAAAATTCAAACCCCGCCGTGAGGCGGGGTTCTCGGAGGTCACATGACCATTTGTACTACAAGACTATCATAAAGGGGGAATATTACAAGTCAGTTGATTTCTTCTGGAATCCGTGTAAAATAGGGCGATGCTTACATTAGAGGTCAAAACACGAAAAATAGGCGAAAATCTAGCGGCTTTGCGAAAGGACGGCTTCATGCCAGCTGTCTTTTATGGCCGAAAGGAAAAATCTACCCCTGTTTCCGTTTCTCTCAAGGCTTTTGAAAAAGCTCTAAAGCAGGCTGGAGAATCTACCGTCATTACCCTCACAGGGGACGCAGGAGAGCACGATGCTCTGATCCACGAAGTATCCAAGGATTCTTTGACTGGTGTGATCCAGCATGCAGATTTCTATATTATCGAGAAAGGTAAGAAGCTTCGAGTTTCTGTACCGGTAGAATTCGCAGGTATTGCTCCTGCTGTAAAAGAGCTTGGCGGAATCCTTGTGAAGGTGCTTCACGAGATAGAAATTGAAGCTATGCCAAAGGATTTGCCTCACGGGCTCACTTGCGATATTTCTGCGATTGTTGATTTTCATACGCATGTCACAGCTGGGCAGATTGTTTTGCCTCTCGGCGTAGAGCTCATTACGGATGCGGAAGAAATCGTAGCCATGGTAGCTGCTCCAAAGGAAGAGAAGGAAGAAGAAGCTGTAGCATTCGATCCAAACGCTGTTGAGGTAGAAAAGAAGGGCAAGGAGGCTAATCCCGATGAGGATGCTGCTGTTCCAGAAAAAGGTGCACAGACAAAAGAGTAATCTTTTGCGCGTTTTACTATGCCATTTAAATTTCGAATATCTTTTTTAATTTTTGCTTTTGTTCTCAGCACTCAATTTGCCAGTGCTGCTACATATCAGTGCGATACCCCAGAAGAAAAGCAGAATTGCCAGAATCTCTTAAATCAAACAGAAGCGGAAATAAACAGCTTGAATACTCAGCTTGGCTCCGTGAAGCAAGAAGGCGATTCGCTTGCGAAAGACAAGCAAATTTTGGATATCAAGATCAAGCAGGCGCAGCTCGAGATCAAGAAGCATGATCTGGAGATTGCGAGCCTCGGCAAGCAGATCGCACAGAAAACTGCCACGATCCAGACACTGCAAGGCCACATTGATACCGGCACAGCATCCCTAGCGCAGATCCTTCGCCAAACGAATCAGATAGATGATTATTCTCTGCCTGAGCTGCTTCTTGGCAGCCAGAATCTGTCTGATGCTTTTGCGGATCTAGATTCTTTCGATGCAGTAAAAGTGTCTATGGCAGCTACATTTACAGAGCTCCACGATGCGCAGCAGCAGAACGAAGATGCGAAAGTGACACTTGCGAAAACAAAGGACAAAGAGATCGACACCAAAGCCGGGATCGAATCCGAGAAAGCTAAGGTGCAAGCCGCTGAAGCAGAAAAGCAGAGGCTCTTAAATTTGAATAAAACAGAGCAAAATAATTATCAGCAGGTGATCGCAAGCAAAGCGGCGCAAGTGGCGCAGATCAAAGCTGCTCTTTTCAAATTGGCTGGAGCTGCTGCGATCCAATTCGGCGATGCTGTGCAGTTTGCAAGAGTGGTGCAGGCAGCCACGGGTGTAGATCCCGCATTCCTTCTTGCGATCATAAAGCAAGAAAGCAATTTGGGATCGAATGTGGGCAAATGCTATCTCACAGACACTTCTTCCGGCTACGGAGTGAGCTCTACGGGCAGGATTTGGACGAATCTGATGAAGCCTTCGCGAGATATTCCTCCTTTTCTTGATATCACAAGTAGCCTTGGCGTAGATCCGCTGAAAACAGTAGTATCGTGCCCGATCGCTGGCGCTGGTGGATACGGGGGAGCCATGGGCCCAGCGCAATTCATTCCTAGCACTTGGAAGCTTTTTATATCGCGCATCACGGCGGCGACAGGGCACAGCACGCCAAATCCTTGGGATCCGCAGGATGCGTTTATGGCCTCTGGAATGTACCTTGCCGATCTTGGCGCTTCTGGCACGAGCGTGGCATCTCAAAGCAGGGCTGCGTGCAAATATTATGGATCAGGAGGCGCCAGCTGCACGTATTCAAGAAGCGTGATCAATCTCAAAAACAGCATCCAATCTGATATTGATGTCTTGAATGGGAACTAGATCCCAAAAGACTACCTTTTGGACGGGAGCCAAATCCAAAAGGTAGTCTTTTGGATCCATGATATAATGTATATGTAGCAGTTAATACAAATTTATTTATGTCAATCCTTACAATTATTATTATAGTTCTGGCGCTCATCGTCCTGTGGGCAATTTTTGCTTACAACGGATTTGTGCGGCTCGTAAATCAGGCCAAAGAAGCTTGGGCTGATATTGAAGTGCAGCTAAAGCGCAGGTATGATCTCATCCCGAATCTTGTAAACACAGTGAAGGGCTATGCTGCACATGAATCAACTGCTTTTGAGAAAGTCACCGAAGCTAGGGCGAAAGCAATGGCGGGAGGCGGCACAAGCAAGGAACATGCAGCTGCAGAAAATATGCTCTCAGGCGCGCTCAAAAGCGTATTTGCAATCGCAGAAGCATATCCAGATCTGAAAGCTAATCAGAATTTCCTCGCCCTGCAGCAAGAGCTATCGGATACAGAGAACAAAATCCAATCAGCGCGCAGATTCTACAATGGCACAGTGCGCGATTTGAACACAGCTACAGAATCTTTCCCTGGCAATGTCATCGCTGGCTCATTCGGATTCCAAAAAATGGATCTCTTTGATCTTGCTGACAATGACGTTGCACAGAATCCGGTGGAAGTGAAATTCTAATCTCTCATGGCTACGCTGTACACGCAGCAATCTAAAAATATTTCTAAAACATGGCTCCTGATGGGAGTGTTCTTGGCATTTATCGTGGCTATTGGGTATTTCGCTAGCGATTATTATGGCAATCCAGCGATCGTGTATTTCGCAATCATCTTTAGCATCGTGATGAATATTTCTGGATATTGGTTTTCGGATAAAGTGGCCCTGGCAGTATCCGGCGCCAAGCCGATACAAAGGGAAGAGAATCGCGAGCTTTACAGAATCGTAGAAAATCTTTCTATCACTGCGGGCATTCCGATGCCAGCGCTTTTCCTCATTAACGATCCTTCCCCGAATGCTTTTGCCACAGGGCGGGATAAAAATCATGCATCGATTGCGGTGACAAGCGGGCTTTTAGGAATGATGGATAAGACTGAATTAGAAGGCGTGCTTGCCCACGAAATGTCGCATATTGGCAATCGCGATATTTTGCTGCAGAGTGTCATCGTTGTGCTCGTCGGCATTATTGCAATGATGTCGAATATTATGATGCGCTCAAATTTTCGCGGAGGAAATAGAGATAGGGAAGGAGGGAATGCGATCATTATGATAATTGGCATTGTACTCGTAATTCTCTCTCCAATTGTGGCTACGATTATCCAGCTCGCTATTTCTCGCAAGCGCGAATTTTTAGCAGATGCTACAGGCGCTCTGATTACTCGCTATCCAGAAGGCCTCGCTTCAGCCCTCCAAAAAATTTCTGATTATCCTCGGGGGCTCGCGAAAGCATCGAATGCCACGGCGCATATGTTCATCGCTAATCCTTTTGGTGGGGATTCTGATAGCGATGGCGCTTTGGATAAAAATGAAAAGATTTCTTGGCTTGCAAAAATGTTCATGACGCATCCTCCGGTAGAGGAGCGCATAAAAGCGCTTTTAGGCAAATAATATATACATAAAATAGCGACTGTAATTATTTTCTAGCCACTTCGTCTCAAAAAGGGTAAGTAAAAGGTCGGCTCAATAGATATAGCCTTGAAAAAGGACGCTAATTTTATTTGGGCAAATATTATTAATTTAATTATCTCTAACCAAATTATCAAATGCAAAAAAAACCAACAAAAACATTAAACAAAATGCTTTCCGTGATAGCGCTCAGCGCCATTATTGGATTTGCAGCAGCGCAGGCAGCGCCAACTTTTGCGGCGGAAGGAGATGTGAAAGTCACGATTGATAAGTATATTAACGGCGTGCAGGCCACAGCCGAATCCGCTAGCAGCACATCTTTCCAGATGAGCTCTACGTGGGATGCGGCAAATATCGGAGCTGGCACAGGCACGTATGCTTTGTCTAGCACTGGATTCAATAGCCCTAATCCGTACGAAGCTGTGACGGCGGATATGTCGAGCGGAGCCAGCTACACGACGAGCGAGATCACAGACGAAAACGTAGGAGCAGCATGTAGCGGCACGACGACGCCTTTTGCGCTCGCTGGCTACACATCTGGAGACACTTTGGCAGAAGCGCAAAGCGCGACTCCGAGCCTGACTCCTCCTGCACTTACTGGCATCACAACGGATAAATTCATCATCGTATGGAATACCGATTGCTCTGATATCGTGCCTCCACCACCTACTACGGTGAAGGTCCAGATAAATAAATTCGTAGATGGTGTGCAGGCTACGGCTGGAAATGCAAGCAGCACGAGCTTCCTTATGAATGCAACGTGGGCTTCGACAAACTTCGGATCTGGTACGGGACAGTACACACTTGATCCAACAAACAGCCCGGCTTACCAGCAATCCACTGTGGATTTCAATTCGGGAGCTGACTACAGCACGAGCGAAGTATTGGATAGCAATGTAGGCGCTGCGTGCAGCGGTACGACTACGCCTTTTGCGCTCGCAGGCTACACTACTGGAGATAGCTTTGCTGCAGCGGCATCGGGCACTCCGAGCCTAACGATTCCTGCGTTCACAGACATCACAAGCAACAAATACGTAGTGGTCTGGAACTCAAGCTGTAACGCCACTTCAACAGGCGGCACTATCGGTGGCGATGTGGTCGAAGCAAGCACCACTCTGGCCGTGACATCTATCGACACCGCCCGCGGATCAGCAATTGCTGACGGATCGTTTGCTGATGGATGGGTGTATATATTCCACGTCAGAGTGCCTTCGAATGAGCCTGATGTCGCTATGAAATTCTCTAACTGGCTCGCGACAACTGGATCAAGCACTATCCCTGTGGCAAACAACATGAGAATATCATCGCAGCAAGCAAGCTCTACATCACCTATAGTACTGACGGCTGCGGATACTTACTCGTCTCCTGACATGCATATCATAGGGGATTTGGATCCAGTGATGCCAGGAAAGCAAATCGAGATAAAGGTGGAGGTGTCGGTGCCAACTGGCACAGCGAATGGCTCGTACACTACGAATTACGGAGTGCGCAGCCTTTAATCCTGATTACAAACTAAATGAAAAAAATAATCACGTTTAGCGCAGCTTGCTCTCTTATCCTCATAGCATCTCTTGTGGCTTCGTCTGCAGGAGCTTCAGAGGTGACGGGCACGTTGTCTTCGGGCGGCGTTTCGGGTGGAGGCTCTACAAGCGGATCGATTAGTGGATCCGTTGGAAGCGGAGGTGGAGGAAGTAGCAGCTCGGGCGGAGGCAGCTCCGGGGGCGGAGGTAGCAGTGGAGGTGGAGGAGGTTTGGTAGCGGCAGCTCCGCAGGGCCAAGTGCTCGGTGCAGCTACGGGGCCTGCTAGCCCAGGCTTCCCAAATACGGGAAGGGCACACAAGCATTAGAAGAAAGAACGCCGCGCCCCGACTGTAGTCGGGGCGCGGCATCTTCCGTAAAATCAATTAAATGAAAAAGCCAATTTACGTCAGCATTATCATTCTAGGGCTTTTTGCTTTTGCTTCGTGTTTTGCTTTTTCCTATTATGAATATATAGAGAATGCATCGCTTAGTTTTGAGAATCAGGGCGCGGCAGCGATAGCTCCCATGCCTCTCCCGTCGATTCTTATGATTCCAAAATTAAATTTAAATACAAAAGTAGAATTTGTTGGCGTCACGGATGATGGCAAAATGGCTACTCCAGATGATCCAGCAAATGTAGGGTGGTATAAATTTGGAGCAGTGCCGGGCGCGATCGGCAGCGCCGTAATTGCCGGACATTTGGATCAAGAGGATGGATCAGCTGCTGCATTTGCAAATCTTTCGAGGCTTGAGGTAGGTGATGAAATTTTTGTGATAAATGAAAAAGGGGAGAAGCTTAGCTTCGTCGTGACACAAAAGAAAGCCTATGATTATAATGATGCGGATACGAGCGCCGTGTTTGGCACATCTACTACACCTCGCCTCAACCTCATCACCTGCAACGGCACGTGGCTTTCTGCCAAAGGCAATTATGCAAAACGCTTGGTGGTGTTTACGGAATTAAAAAATTGAAATAAAAAACAGCTCCAGTCGTGGACGGGAGCTGTTGGTTTTCTCTCATGTGTTCGCCGACTACTCGGCAAAAACCAGTTTGCCCGTTTCCGGGTCATACTGCGCGGTGTAGTGGCAGCAGTGGGTGGAGACAATGCATGTTCCGTCAGGGTGCTGGACGAGCACATTGACATTGCAGGGGATGTCGCCACGGGTGAGGGTCTTGCGAAGAGCAGGGTGATTTCCGGGCGCGATGACCGGAACCGATTGGAGTGTGGGTGTATTCATACCGCCTTCTATTATACCACCTCTTACCCTAAAAGTCAAAAAGCCTTGAAAATCAAGGTTTTCTGGGGTATTATGGCTGCATGGAGGGTTCGCATAGCGGTCTAGTGCGCCACCTTGGAAAGGTGGTATGGGGGAAACTCCATCAAGGGTTCAAATCCCTTACCCTCCGTTTTGAAAATTTCAATGCTATAATCTGCACATGACATACAGATCCATTGATTTGAAAGTTCTACATTTTTTGAGGAAAATATCAGAGCCGATGGCGAGGGTGGGGATATTTATTATTTTCTTTTGGTTTGGATTCCTGAAAGTGCTGGGCCTTTCGCCGGCAAGCCCTCTTGTGGCGGCGCTCCTCCACGTGACGATGCCGTTTATTCCGGCTCCTGTATTTCTTGCGTGGTTTGGGGCTCTGGAATGCGTGATTGGGTTGCTATTTCTAATAAAGGGCGCCGAGAGGCTTGCGGTAGTGGCGCTATTTCTACATATGATCACGACAGCTATGCCGCTATTTCTCTTGCCGCATATCGCTTGGACGGGCATGATGGTGCCCACTCTTGAAGGCCAATACATCATAAAGAATCTGGCGATTATCGCAGCCGCTATCGGTATCGCCGCGCATTTGCATCCGCTTCATAAGGGCCATCATCTCTGCTAGAATATAGGAATGTCAAAGACGCTTATCATCACAGCGCATCCAAGCAGCAAGGGCTTTACGCACGCTATAGCAAATACCCTCAAAGAAGAGCGCGAAAGCAAAGGTTGGCAGGTAGAAATTTTGGATCTATACAAAACGGATATCAAGCAGGATTTTTTGCGATTCGAAGAGCCGCGGGAAATGAAGCTCCCTGATCCTACGCGCGATGCTATGCAAGCCAAAATGGCGTGGGCCGATGAATACATCGTGGTGCATCCGCTTTGGTGGCTTTCGATGCCGGCCATAATGAAGAATTTCTTGGATCATAATATTTCTTCGCCGTTCTCATTCCATTACGACAAAGGCAAAAAATATGCAGGCCTCAAGGGCAAACGAGCAAGGCTTTATATCACCTGCGACGGATCGTTTTTCCTATATGTGTGCCTCGGGCTTCCGTTCATTGTGAATTGGGTGATCGGGATATTTACGTTTTGCGGAATCAGATGCGATTATTTCAAGGTGATAAGAATGCTAAAATTGAAAACGGATGAGCCTGCGCGTATCAAAATGCTCGCTAGCATCCGCAAAAATTCTTGGCGCCGCTCGAAATCTTTGCATGCTCTGAATTTTCTTGGGAACATGTTTCAATAATATATGCTGGATCAAAATCTTGAAAAAGGAAAAGGGTATGAGGCGGAAGTGGCTCGCGCTACCCAGTTTATAGATAATCTTCCTCAAGCTCTTGATGAAAGGATGAGGAAGACTCCGTCCACATGGATCGATAATTGGAATAATTGCGGCATGGCTGTGTATGGATCTGTCGATCTTTTGCTTCTCCTTCGCCGATCGTCTCTTCCAGAAGAAATCGCAGGAAGGCTTGCGGCATCGAATGATCTTTTTATGCAAGAAATGAAAGGCGCAGGCCGCGGCGAAAAAACAGAAGAAGATTTAAAAGCTAGGGTTGCAGAAATTAAAGCGATTCTCGAAGAATTGCAAAGAAGCTAAAAATGAAAACAGACGACGAATTAAAAAAAGAAAATCCGGATTTGTATAAAGTAGCACGTGAAGGCGGCACAGAGCCTGCCTTTTCGGGCAAATATTATAAGCATGATGAAAAGGGGATGTACAAATGCGCCGTCTGCGAGAATCCGCTTTTTCCTTCTACTGCCAAATTCCATTCTGATTTAGCGGGGCTCGCTGGCTGGCCGTCTTTCGATGAAGCGATTCCCGGAGCCGTAGAATTCAAAGAAGATAATACCTATGGTATGCATCGCACAGAAGTTGTGTGCGCGAAATGCAAATCGCATCTCGGGCATATATTCGATGATCCAGAAGCAAAAACGGGAAAGCATTTTTGCCTGAATTCTGTGTGCTTAGATTTTAAAAAGGAATAATTGAACTTTTATTATGGAAGGCGCTGAATCAAACGAGGTATATGAAAGAATCTTGGATAAGAAAAGAGAAGGCCACGAGAATGCTGTGGAGGAAGTGAAGAAAAAGATATTCAGATTTAGCGAAATTGGCGATGATAAGATGGTTGAGCTGAAGGAGCGAGTAAAACGATCGGAGGGCGAGGTGAAAGTATTTGTCCACCCGTTCTATCTAGAATATCCCCTAAAGGAGCCAAGAAAGATGCAAGAAGGATTTCAGTATACTAGTGGAATTCTAAAATCCAGGGAATATAAGATTGATGGCATAAAAAAGTCGCTGATTGATCTTTTGAGGAGGGATAAAAAGGATACCCCTCCTGTCTTTCTCTTCGAAGAAGAAATATACACTGTCCAGATGATTGAAATATTGGCGGAGGAGATAGGGGAGAATATGCGTAACGAGGTCATGCTTGTACAAACGAATTTTGGAAATGGTTATGTTGGTAGCAATGAGAATGAGCCGAAGATCCATGAAAGATTCAGTGATCTTGGAGCTAAAGCATTTCAGATTTCAGGCATGGCCCTTTCAATGGAGTTTAGTCAAGATTATGTACATTATGGCCAATGTGTCAGCCATGCGATTAGGTATTTGCGAGAGTTTGCTCCCATACAATTATCAGGATTGACATATCCCTACGACAGATTAGACGATAAAAAGCATGGTGGAGATATACCTCAGGATCCATTATCCAATAAATAATATGCCTCACATACACGAAAAAATAGATTTTACATCCGAAGTGTTCATCGTGCACAAAGACAAAGTGCTGCTGCGCATGCACGACAAATTCAAGATCTGGCTCTCCGTGGGCGGCCATATCGAGCTGGATGAAGATCCAGAAGAGGCTGCAATTCGAGAAGTAAAAGAAGAAGTGGGGCTTGATATAGAGCTCGTGGGCAGAAAGCCTGATTTAAACGATCCTGAAAATTATGCTGTGATGGCGCCTCAATACATGGTAAGGCATTTTGTGAATGCGACGCACGAGCACGTGACGTTTGTGTATTTTGCAAGATCGCAAACGGATAAGGTAATGGACGCAATTTCTGGCCATGAGCTTGCGGAAACAAAATGGGTAGATAAAGAAGGGCTAGAAAAAATGGATCTCAAAAACAACATACGATTTTTTGCGATGAAAGCGCTGGAGGAACTTGGAAAATAAAATGAAAATAACAAAATCCGGACATTGCTGCATGCTTATAGAGGAAAATGGTGCGAGGATACTTACTGATCCGGGTAATTATACTGAAGCACAAAATGATGTAAAAAATATCGATGTTCTGCTTATTACTCATGAACACGGGGATCATTTTCATATCGAATCAGTTAAAAAAATTCTTGAGAATAATCCTAATGTGCCTATTGTTACAAATAGTTCGGTGGATATGCTTCTAAAAAAAGATGGTATAACGCATGCG
Organism: Patescibacteria group bacterium; assembly: GCA_040390775.1. Lineage (GTDB taxonomy): Bacteria > Patescibacteriota > Minisyncoccia > Phycocordibacterales > CAIRYW01 > JAQBQZ01. The sequence continues at coordinate 29,066 of JAZJXR010000006.1, forward strand.
ACAATTATCGAAGACGGGCAAAGCGCAGAAGTAAAAGGATTAAAATTTGCTGGGCATGGGACGGCGCACGCACTGATTCATGGTGAATGGCCGAGTGTTCAAAATACTGGATACATGATAGGAGAAAGATTGTTTTATCCCGGGGATTCTCTTGAGCATTCGGGCATTGATGTCGATATCCTTGCTTTGCCTGTTGCCGGTCCGTGGATAAAAATCAGTGAAGCTATAGATTATTGTATAAAGCTAGTGCCCAGGATGTGTTTTCCTGTTCACGATGGAATGCTTAATCAAAATGGCGGGGGCGTAATAAATAGAGTCGTTCCGCAAATACTTGAAAAGCACAACATTAAATTCACAACCTTAGAAACTGGAAAAGAAACTGAATTGTAGCTTATCCACTTGGGAACTAAGCTCCCAAGTGCTAGAATAAAAGCATGCGAAAAATATCTTTTGCAATAGGTGAGTATTACCACATCTACAATAGGGGTGTGGACAAAAGAAGTATTTTTACTGATAAATATGATCTCGAGAGATTTTTTCAGAGTATGATTGAATTCAATTCTGTAGAATGCATAGGAAGCATATACGAGAATTCATTCAAGTCTGAACTTGGGAACTCAATTCCCAAGTTGGTAGAGTTTGTCGCGTACTGTCTTAATCCTAATCATTACCATTTTATTTTAAAGCCATTGCAAGATAAAGGGATAGAAAAATTTATGCACAAACTCGGATCTGGATACACTAATTATTTCAATGAGAAATACGATCGCTCAGGGTCTTTATTTCAAGGGAGCTACAAGGCGGTCCATGTCGATTCCAACACACAACTTCTCCACTTAAGTGTTTATGTCAACTTAAACAATAGGATTGATGAGCCTACAAAGAATGTTTTTGATCTGAGCAAATCTAGTTTCAATGAGTATGTGAATAATACCCAGGAAACTAGTGTGATATGCAGTAAAGGAATAATCCTAGATCAATTTAAAAGTACTATGGCTTACCTACGTTTTGCAGAAGATTCGTGGAAAGATATTTTGTTCAGAAAGAGTCTTGAAAAAGACATAAGTGATTACTTGGGAACTAAGCTCCCAAGTGCATAATTATGGAATCGAAAGGTAAAATCGGCGGAAAGATAGGTGTGTTTGATTCTGGATTCGGCGGGCTTTCGATATTGAAAGAAATTGTAGAGAAGCTGTCGCAATATGATTACGTGTACCTTGGCGATAGTGCTAGAGCGCCATATGGAAACCGTTCGCAAGAGGAGATCTGCAAATTTACAAACGAAGGAGTGGATTTTCTTTTTGATCGTGGTGCATTGATGGTCATCCTTGCATGCAACAGCGCCTCAAGCGAAGCGCTGCGAAGGATTCAGGCTGAGCACCCTAAGGTAAAAGAAGGCAAGAAAGTGCTGGGGGTGATCTTTCCTGCGGCAGAAGAGGCAGCGCTGCGCACCGTATGCAAAAAAATTGCAGTAATAGGTACAGAAGCTACAATTTCTTCGCATGCTTTTAAACGGGAAATTCAAAAAATAGATGGGAGTATCGAGGTGTTTGAAATAGCGACGCCTCTCCTTGCGCCTATTGTTGAGGCGGGTGAGGATAAAAGCGATTCTACTAAAGATTTGATAGGGAATTATATGCAAAACGTGCTAGATACAGGCGCAGACACGCTGATTTTGGGATGCACACACTACGGTATTTTGGAAGAAGAAATAATGAAGCAGGCAAAGGGTATTCATCTCGTGTCCGAGGGTCGTGTCGTCGCAAATAAATTAGATAATTATCTTTTGCGGCATACAGAAATTGAAAATGGTTTATCCAAAAATGGAAATAGGGAATTTTTCACTACAGATGCAGATGGCAAATTCGATACTCTTGGATCAAGATTTTTCGGTAAGGAAATAAATTCTACAACGATCACTTTATAAATTTACATCCTCCGCCTGAGTACAGGCACCTCCCTCAAGGGAGGAATCTGATTCTCCCCTTGAGGGGGGTACGGCGTACTCGCCGGGAGGGATGTTTTATGTTATAATAATAAAAGCGCTGAGCAACAGCTTCAGCCAGATATTAATTTAGCTGGTTGGGGAGGAAAGTCCGAACACTTGCCCGATGCTTTTGCATCGCGGCAGCAGGGTAGCGGGTAATCCCCGTCGTTTGCAGACATGCAAAAGAGGTGCGAACAGAAACGATCCGGTTAAGTCCGGCTGAAACGGCAAAATCCTTACTCGAGTGCAAGGCCGTGTCCTGCGAAGTTTTATTACAGCGCAGGAAGTGCCGCTTGACCCCGACGGTAACGTCGCGGGCAGATAAATTGTTGCAGCTTCGCAAGGAGCACAGAATTCGGCTTATAGGCGCAATGTATCAGAACAATCCGTTAATAGCGGGTTGTTTTGTTTTTTGTATATAGTGTATAATTGTGCAAATAGATAATTTAAATTTATAAATGAAAGAGAAAACAAATATTTTTGATAGCGTATCTTTTTGGATTTTGGCTGGCGTGACGTTCCTAATGCCGTTGTTTTTCCTTCCGAATTCTTGGTCTGGCATAGCTGGAGCCAAAATGACGCTCTTTGGCATCGGCACCTTGCTTGCGCTCATCGCTTTTGTAGTAGATAGGATTCGCAAAGGCTCGGTATCTATCCAAACGAGGCCTGTGTATGCATTTTTTATTCTAATTCCTCTTGCATATCTGGCATCAGCTTTTATGTCTATCAGCCAGTACAAATCCTTTATGGGCGGAGGCTTCGATATGGACACGCTAAATTTCGTCGCTCTCTCGATGATCTTTGCTCTGCTTGTTTCGGCTGTCGCCAAGACCCCAAAGCGCATTGGTATTTTGCTATTTTCTTTTTGCCTATCTGTGGTGCTTGCGGCGTTGCTTCAAATAGTGCGCGTGTTTGCAGGAGATGTGTTTTCTTTCGGTGTGCTCAGCTTGCCAGCACTTACTGTGGCCGGCAGGTGGAATGATCTGGTATGCCTTCTTTTAGTGTTCCTCGGAATTCTGCTTATATACCTAGAGACGGCGAAGCTAAAGCGAGGCGCATCCATTTGCTTGGCCGCGCTCATAGTATTGCCATTTCTGTTCTTTTCTCTTTCGTCAATTGCTTTTGATTTTTATTTCTGGATCTGCACATTGCCGATATTCCTCTGTATCTCTGCATTATTGGTATTTGCCTATATATTTACCTTAAAGAAATCCAAGCAGATCGAATCAGCATCTGCTGTGGCAGCATCAGGCAAGATATCAAGCAGGATGCCTCTGCCTTCTTTGGTATTCCTTGTGCTTTCTGTTTGCCTTGTGCTCTTTGCCAAGCCTATAGGGAATTTCTTGGTGCAGCAGACGGGTGTCGCCTATTCGGAATCAGCCCTCACATGGCAGGCTACATATGGGGTGGCATCGCGCACAGTTCCTCAGAATCCATTTTTCGGCACAGGGCCAAATACCTTTAGCAATGATTGGAATGCGGTAAAGCCTCCGGCAGTGAACAGCTATGTGTTCTGGAACGAAGACGTGCCGTTTGGTGTGGGCATCGTGCCTACCACGATCGTCTCTGTGGGGAGCGTAGGATTCGTTCTATGGCTCGTATTCTATGCCTTGATCTTAATCATCGCGGTGCGCATGCTCTTTTTTTCAAAAGCGTCTAGCGATCTGCCGGCCAAAGCTACGATATCTTTCTCTGTGCTGCTTTCGAGCTTCCTTATGTTCTTCTATTCTCCTGGGCAGGCTTTTGTGTTCGCGCACTTCTTGTTTATTGGGCTTTTGCTCGCGGTATCTTCTTCAAGCAAAAAAAGCTTTGATTTCAGCCTCAATGCTTCGCAGTCTAGGCACTTTTTGGCTACATTTGCTGGGATCATCATTGCGATCGCATCGGTATTTTGGGGATGGTCTATTACCTCCAAGGTCATTGCTGTGCACGAAGCTAATTTAGCCGTCACAAGCAGCGATCCTGATCAGGCTCTTGTTCACATAAACCAGGCGATCAGCCTTAACCCTGGATTTCCAGCGTTTTATCAGATCGCATCAGAAGTATATTTGGCCAAAATTGCAAAGATTGCAGCCCTTGGTGCAAGCGTCGTTGCGGCAAGAGCTGCAGAAGTGCAAGCTGATGTATCTGCCGCTATTTCTAATTCGCTTTTGGCAGAAGCGGCTGATCCTACGGATTGGAGGAGCAGGGTGGTGACGGGCAGGGTGCTGGATTATCTGGGCTCTCTGGGCATTAGCGATGCTATCAAGCAATCCGCTCTGAAATACAAATCTGCCTCTGATCTTTCTCCAAGCAATCCTCTGCCTTATATATTCAAAGCGAATGCGTATTTGGCTCTACATGATCCTAATTCTGCCAAAGAAGCGCTTGTACAAGCTATCACCTTGAAATCAGACTGGAGCGATGCTCCTGCTATGGCAGATGCCATTCGCACGTTGATCGCGGCTATCAACAAAGCGGGGGCTCCGCAAATCGCACCGGCTCCGCAAGCCACAAGCACGGACCAAGAGGTGACCAAGCCTGCTGCAAAATCTAAAAAGTAATGGTAAAGAGGATTCTGCGCGCTTTTAATGGAGAGATAAAAGGTGTCCATGAAGCTGCGTATTTGCTAGGATTCTTTGCGCTCTTAGCGCAGATCCTGGCAATGCTTCGCGATAGGATGCTGGCGCATTATTTCGGCGCTGGCGCGACGCTTGATATTTATTATGCGTCTTTTCGGATCCCGGATTTTATTTTTACCACAATTGCATCACTCGTGGCCGGCTCCGTTTTGATCCCATTTTTTCAGAAAGCTTTTGAGGAAGGCGAGGCTTCTTCGAAAAAAGTGATCGATGAAGTGTGGAGCTCTTTTTTTGCTTTAGTGGTTTTCACTTGCATCATCGCATTTCTCTTGATGCCTGTTTTGATCCGATTGCTTTATCCATCAATGCCCGTGGAATCCCAAGCTCTTGCTATATCTTTATCCAGAATATTTCTTCTCTCTCCGATATTTCTGGGATTTTCTAATTTTCTTTCGAGCATTATTCAAGCGCATAGAAGATTTGCTCTGTATGCATTATCGCCCGTGCTATACAACGTGGGAATTATTTTTGGCATTATTTTGCTTTCGCCGATCTTTGGAATTACCGGCGTGGCGATCGGCGTGGTGCTTGGATCTGTGTTCCATGCGGCTGTGCAGATACCCTTTGCAAGATCCATAAAATCCTTACCCAGCTTCATATTT
>JAZJXR010000007.1:0-15938 GCA_040390775.1 Patescibacteria group bacterium
TCTTTTGCAGAAAGGGCATTGATAGTCTGACCAGAAAGCCATCGTGACTTTTGCATTAGCTTCACCAAGGAAAGGCACGCCTGCAGTTTTTACTTTAGCTGCATCCACAGTGCCGGCTGCACCTGGAGCTACAGCGCTTGGTGCGGCTGTCGTGTCAGGTGCGGCATACCCACTTCCCAAAGATTTGCCGCCCCAGCAAATTGCTGAAGCAATTAGCGCACCCGCGATGATGATCGCGATCGCGTTTTGTAAATTGTGTTTGATTATGTATTGCATATCCTAAAAGGGAAGCGAAAATGTTATCGCTTCATTATTTGTTAATTCCCACTTCGATGTTTCTATTATAACATCTCGTACATTATCGCCATCTTTGTATTTCAATTTCTTGTGCTTCAGTGCGTATTCGTACACATCTTTCGTTACTTTTACGTCTTGCAGGCAGTACTTCCTGATATTTTCGATATCGCCTTTCTTCCACCATTCCACAGCTTGAAGGCCGTTTGCGCTTTTGCCCACTCCAAGGGTTGCTTCTGCGATATTGCCCAGCCCTACGCGCCGGCCTAAGGATTTTCGTACTTCTACAAGCAGGTCAAGGCTTTTTATCTTGGATAAATCTCCGCTGTAGTATTTGTTAAGGAGGGGAATATCAAAATGATCTCCGTTGAATGTGATCAGCTGATCTGCTCGCTCGAGGATCGGCCAGAGCTTGGGCAGATCTTCTACAAGGTAGCTGGTGTAGGCATCTGTCTCGTAGTCGTATACGCCGACGAGGGAAATATCAAGAAGTGTTGGGTCAGCCTTTCCTACATCCTCGAAAATATTTCGAGTTTCTATATCAAATACAACTTTACGCATTTTTCTTCAGTGGCAAATTATGTGTTTCTAGAAAGTCGCGAATTGTGACGTCGCCCATACCAAATCCCACAGTAGGCAATGGCTCTACGCCGAACATTTCAAGCAAATTGTCGTACCTGCCTCCGCCAAATAGCGCACGCTTGTTCTCGGGGTTTGTGTCAAATACCTCGAACACCATACCTGTGTAGTACGTCTGACCTCTTGCGAGCGACGGATCTGAAACGACATTATTTGCAATATTCTTAAATGGGTTCGCATCTGCGTTGTTTATTCGTATTTCGAAATCCTCATCTCTTGCACCAAATTCTTTCATTATTTTGTATGCAAGTGAGACCATCTCCATCTCAGCTTTCAGAGAATCTTTCTCACCCATGATGTCACAATTCAACTGCCAGTGTTCGCGCCTCCGGCCCTTCTGCGGACGTTCGTACCTAAAGCAATTCGGGATCGAGAACCATCTAAGCGGTAGTTTCAAGCCCTTTCTTCTTGCGGCAATCATACGGGCAAGGGTAGGGGTCATTTCAGGACGGAGTGCCACTTCGCGATTACCTTTGTCTTTGAAAACATACATTTGCTCATTTACTATTTCATCTCCGCTTTTGCTTCTGTATAAATCTGCGTATTCCAAAATAGAGGCGCTATATTCTAAATATCCAAAATCCTCGGCTACTTTTCTCCACACAGAAAAAATATAATTCTGAATAGCCATGTCTTCCGGATAGAAATCTCGGACGCCTTTGTAGCTTTCGATTGATACTTTACCTTTTTCCATTAGGGCATTATACCGCAATCTTTTAATAAGAGAGAGTAAAAATATATTGACAAATATTCCCAATGTGTTTATATGGGGTTAGAATGAATACTACGTCCAAATACTATTCCGCAGCTGCGATATTTGAAAAGCGTGGCGGGGTGTGGGGCGTATACGCCGTCACAGTGCCCGGCCGTGCCGAAATGAAATTTCCTGGAGGGTCCAGCAATGATTCTCTAAATGAGGATCCAAATGAAACTCTGGAAAGGGAGCTTCTTGAGGAGCTCAAGATCAGGCTTCGGGTATCTCCATGTTTCTTTGTGGATCCTAAGCCATCTGACGATCCTGGCGCACCCGATCATCTGAAGCATTTCTTCATACTCGAAAAATATGATGGAACGCTTTGTGAGGGAATGTTCGTTGACGATCAGACCGTGAAAAAGCTCGAATGGGTGACGCTTGATGTCTTCCATAAAAGGAGCTTTCATCACCACGAAGCTTTTTGTCGATCACTCGTCGCTATGTCTGAGGAAAGCAAAGTTTTTGAAAGAGAGACCCACAAATTTCGCAGATCGCTGGCCTTAATTTAGGTCGGCATTTTTTATACTTATTGTGCTATAAATACCAAATGGAAAAAGTATTGAAATTATACAAAGAAATAGGCGAGACGCCGCTCGAATGCCTCGAGCGATTTCGGGATGCGAATCCAGAATACAAAGGCGTGCCGATGACATACGCCGGTAGGCTTGATCCTATGGCAGAAGGCATTTTGCTAGTGCTTGTCGGAGAGGAATGCAAACAAAAAGAAAAGTATCTAGCATATGACAAAGAATACGAAGTCGAAATATTGCTTGGATTCGCTACGGATTCGTACGATATTCTCGGCAAAGTCACTGATTCACTTGGAGGTTCAACCTCCAAGTCGTTCCCAGATTTGTTCCTAATACTTCAAAGTTTTGTAGGTAAATTTACACAGGAATATCCGCGGTATTCTTCGAGGCTGATACCCAAGGTCTCACATCTAGCTATCGCTAGAAATAGGACTTTGGACAATTGGCCGACAAAAGATGTAGAAATATATTCTGTGGATTATCTTGATATGTATGAGATGGAAGCGTTAGAGCTTCTTGCCGACACACAAACTCGTATCGCGAAAGTAAAAGGCGATTTCAGACAAAAGGAGACTTTAGATCTCTGGCGCGAAAATCTGGGGATGTCGGATGTCCCCAAAATCTACCAGATTCTTAAAATCAAAGTATCCTGCAGCTCGGGTACGTACATGCGCTCTTTGGCACACAATTTAGGTCAAAAGCTTGGTATGTCCGCTTTGGCATATTCTATAAAGAGGACAAAAGTGGGGTCTTTTGAAATTTAACTCATTATGATAATGTGGGTGAGATGAATGCACCTTTATTTGTTACGTGGCCATTTCTTAATGGTCGAACTTGTTCCGAACCCTTACCTTCTATTCGAGCCGCAAGGAGAGAGGCCATTTCCGTAGCTATATGGTCTTGGGATTCTCCTGACGATGATGAGATAGACATCGTCAACGAAAATGGAGAATCTGTGATTGATAGGAATCTGCTCATACGCAGTATCCGGAGGGCGAGGAGAAGGAGAGGAATAGTTACGACCACATTCGTGATTAATGCAGACACACTTGTCTTTTGGTAGGACAGGTGTTTTTTAATTATTTGTGATATATTTCTTTCAATTGGAAGATCTTTATGAAAAATTGCCACCACTTGTGATTATCCCGCTCGACGAATTTTGCGGAAAATATGATGAGCCAGTATCTGATCCAGAATTGCTGGGAACACATGGATCTCGCGCGGATTCCAGAAGGAGTCTTGTCAGACGAAATCGAGATGCGGAATTTGCCGCGGAGCAGATGATCAAAGGCGCATACGAGAAAATCAAGTAATCCGGATTCAATCCCGGATTTTTTATTTCGAAGGTCCTTCTAGGGACAGCTATTGACAAACAAATTCAATTATGATTTTATAATGTAGATGAAAACTGCACCTTTTGTAATTGTAATCTGTTACACAGCGCCGTCAGTTCCGACAGTGTGGGGCAAAATTGGTCCGTTTGATTCTGAAATTGAGGCTGCTAGGTGGAGCGGGGTGTTTCGGAACAAGGCTCGGATTCAAAGTCTCGACATGATTTCCTTCACCTCGAACGATCTGGCAGAAATCACCGGTATTTCTCCTGAGCTCGAGGTGCGGGATTATTTACCCTCAAAGGATCATGATGAAGTGATTCGCAATGCCTCGGTACAGTTCCTGATCCCACGCTAATCAGTGATCAATGCTGTTGCCTAGACTTCTCATTTACGTGAGGAGTTTTTTTATTTCTTCTTACCTTTAGCTCGCTCGGAGCCGGAGAGGAATTTCTTGCGAAGGCGGACGGATTTTGGAGTGATCTCCATGTACTCATCGTCCGACATTATTTCAAGGCCCTTTTCGATATCAATAGTTTGCGGAGGCACAAGGTAGAGGGCTTCATCGTTTCCAGAAGATCGCACGTTAGAAAGATTTTTATTTTTCGTAGGATTCACTTCCATTTCTTCACCCTTTGAAGTATTGCCAATCACCATTCCTGCATACACATCCGTCGCAGCAGGAATATATAGCTGGCCGCGATCTTGGAGGCACCATAGGGAGTATGCGAGAGCTTTGCCCGTTTCCATCGATATCATTGCCCCTGTATCGCGATGCTCGATTTCTCCTGCGTAAGCACGGAAATCAGTAAACCTAGAAGATAGGATTCCTTCGCCCTTGGTGTCAATCGTAAATTCGTTCCTGTAGCCAAGGAGGCCGCGTGTTGGGATTTCAAACGTCATGCGCACTTGCTTATCATCCTGCTTCATGTTCGTCATGATTCCTTTTCGCTTGCCGAGCTTTTCGATGATCGTACCGGAAGACACTTCAGGAGCATCAACGGTGACTTCTTCGTAAGGCTCCATTTTCTTGCCGTTCTCCTCGTGGATGATTACTTCAGGCTTTGACACTTGGATCTCGAATCCTTCGCGGCGCATGTTCTCAAGCAAGATCGCGATGTGGAGCTCTCCTCGGCCGTAGACCTTAAGCCTTTCAGGAGAAGCGAAATCCACTTTGAGGCCAACGTTGATCTCCAATTCTTTTTCTAGGCGATCGCGGATCTGGCGACCCGTCACGAATTTACCTTCCTTTCCTGCAAATGGGGAATCGTTCACAAGGAAATCAAGCGCGATTGTCGGCTCGTCGATGTGGATCGATGGCATGAGCTCTGCGCTTTCTGAATACGAAATAGTGTCGCCAATATATACGTCCGTTAGGCCTGCGATCATTACAATATCGCCCGAAGAAGCTTCAGCTACTTCTTTTCGAGTCAAGCCTTCAAATGTGAAGAGCTTTGTGATGCGGTATTTTTTTGTGGTGCCATCGTGCTTTTTTAGAAATACGTCTGTGTTCGTCTTGATCTTGCCGGCATAAATTCGAGCGATAGCGAGGCGGCCGAGGAAGTTGTCATATCCTAGGTTGAAGGCTTGCGCCGTCAGATCTTTGTCTTCGTCTTTGTTAGCAGGAGCTACGTGCTCAAGGATCATATCCAAAAGGGGATTTAGATTTACTTTTTCATCCGTTGGGTTTTTCATTGCTACGCCTTCTCGGCCGATAGCGTACACCATAGGGAAATTCAGCTGATCTTCATTTGCTCCAAGCTCTAGAAATAGCTCGAGGATTTCATCGTGAGATTCTTTGAGGCGAGCCGCTGGCTTGTCGATCTTGTTGAGCACAACGATCGGCTTTAGGCCAAGCTCGAGAGATTTCTTGAGCACAAATCGTGTCTGAGGCATTGGGCCTTCCTGCGCGTCCACAACGAGAAGCACAGAATCAATTGACCTTAGCACGCGCTCTACCTCGCTTCCGAAATCGGCGTGGCCAGGGGTATCTACAATATTTATTTTCGTACCTTTATAATTTACGGAAGTGTTTTTGGCATAAATAGTAATGCCGCGCTCTTGCTCGAGCTTATTTGAATCCATCGTTGTGCCTTCAGCGGCCATGCCCGTCTGCTTCATGAGGGCGTCTGTCAGGGTCGTCTTGCCGTGGTCCACGTGGGCTATGATTGCGATATTGCGTATTTCCATAGTATTGAATTATTTAAACAAAAAATCCGCACTGCGGACGCCCGTAATTAAAGCATAGTTTCCGAAAAAAAGGAAGTAATAAAAATCCCGTCTTGCGCATACGCAAGACGGGTCAACTTTTCTATCCGTGCCGAGTTTCAGCTAGCTTACGCTGCCTTAGATTCCCTGCAGGGAGATTCCCAAACGAAGTTGGGTCCCGGATGGCGTGGAGCGTTGCAGCCTTTCAGTGTTTTGCCACTCAGTGTTTGCCAGGTTCCAATGGGCCAGCCCTTCTCCTGCGGAAGTTGATAGGTTTTGTAAAGCCAAAGGGAGATTTCCAGAGGGGTGTTGTACACACCGGCTCCGCCTGGAAGCTTGAACAAATACTTTGAAGTGTCCACGTGGGCTGACCATGCTTGCTGCTTCCGAGCTTTGGGTGCCAGTATATTATGCCGGCCTATTTCCTTGCGAGAGGAGATTCCAGCCATGCATTTCTGGTATTCATGATCCTGAGCCCAGTGCAAGGGCTTGAACTCTGTTTTGCCTTCGAAGAGTTCGATCAGCACGTGAATCTTGTCGCCATCATCGGCTCGTTGGGTGCCTTTGATGGAAGAGAAGAAGTCAAAGATCGGGTGATTGTCACCATGGTCAATCAGGGTTGTCCAAGGGAGGCCTGAGAGATCGAGAACTTCGCCGTATTGCACGCTTGTGGCTGGGATCAAGGCGTGGTTGACTTCGGTGACTTCTGCAAGAAAGGCAGAGTTGCCTCCTGCAATGACATTTGCTCTGAACGTCCTAAGAATGCGATTCGGTTTCATGGCTTTGATATCTTTCACTTTTCTCAAACGCAACAATCAAGCCGTAAAATTGGCACGGATATGACTTGCGTAAAAAGGCAATTAGCTTGAACGGCCTTTTTACGCAAGTCGAATTCAAGGATCTAATTGGGCGCATTATACTACCAAATGAGTATAATGTCAAACAGCTCTTTTGTGCTTTATCCACTCTATTATTCCAGGCAATATCGAAAGCAAAATGATGATGCCGATAATCGGCAATAGGTATTTGTCGGGGTTCGGGATTAAGCTGCCGAAAGAAAATCCTCCAAGCAGCATGCCAGATGTCCACAGGAGCCCGCCGATCATGTTGTAAGTAAAAAATCTCTTGTATTCCATTTCTCCAACGCCTGCGAGGATCGGCGTAAATGTGCGCACTATTGGCATAAACCTTGCTAGGATGATCGCTTTCTTGCCGTATTTCTCAAAGAAGGCTTTGGATTTGCCGATATGCTTTTTGCTAAAGAAAAACGAATCTTCTTTCGAGAAAAGCGCAGGGCCTAATTTTTTGCCAAAAATATATCCCACATTATCTCCCGCTACTGCTGCGATGAAGCATCCGATAAGGAGCGCGGGGAGGCTGATCAAGGATTGCGAAGCCAAAAGCCCTGCAGTAAATAGCAGGGAATCGCCTGGTAAGAAAAATCCAAAAAAAAGCCCGCTCTCTGCAAAGATAATAGCAATTACTCCAAATAGCCCCGCCGCTTCTATCAAAAATTTAGGATCTAAGTATTGCGTCATATTTCTAAATTATCTTTTTGGCTAATTACCTTTATATCAAATCCAAATTTACCCGCGATATCTGCAAGCGCAGTTTTGAGGCCGTATTGATCGAAGCCTACGCAAATAATATTTGGCTGCCATTCTTTGATGGCTGTCCAGCTGTTGAGCGTCTTATCTCCCTCTGCCACATCTTCTGCAATGCCAAGCTTTTTGATAGCTTCTATTCTCTCTTTTATATTATGAATTGGATTTTTCCCTTTTCTTTGTAGAGCGCTTTCATCGGACGATACAGATACGTACAGATCTCCGAGTTTTTTGGCTTCTGTAAGGAAATACAAATGCCCTTCGTGTAGCTTACCGAATGTGCCAAACACCAATATTTTATTTTGCATTAGCTAATTATCTCGCCCGCAAGCAATAATAGCTATTGACGTAAACCGTATTTTGTGCTAGAAATGATTTATGAAAAAGTTCTTTACCAGTGTTGTGTTTCGTATACGTGGTTTTTTGCTGCTTCGCAAAATGAGGAGAGAGCTGCGTCAAAAAGTGAATCTGCAAAATCCTACAGCTAATGATCTTGAAATCGCAAGGTCGTATCTGAACGAAGCATCCTTGGTGTTGATAAACGCGCTTGAGTCAACTCTGACGGATTACGCATCGTGGACAGCTAAGCTTATGAGGGCGCCGGGAATCGGGCCAAAAGAGCTTTCGATGTTCCTTAATTTGATGAGGCAAAATCGTCAGAATTTGGCTGGTATGTCTAAGGAGCAGCTTATCGTGCTAGGTTCGGGTGAAGCTATTGATCGTGCACTCGAGCGCTACAATGAGATCATCAATAAGCTTGAGGGAAGGATTGAATTGATGCGAAGCCGCCAAGGATGATACCTTGGCTTTTTTATTGCGTTTGTTTTGGCTTGTGATAGACTTTTACTACAACTTAATAGTATCAAGAGGACGGGGAGAGATTTGGCTTTGTGATCCGTCCAGCAGCTTGTGAGCCCTCGGGCTCCTAAAGTGCTCCCTCCAACCCGCAAGGGGAAGATAAATTCGTAAATTCTTTCCTTTCAGGGAAAGTTTTTTATTAACTGCAAGATTAAATAAAATAAATTTATGTTACGAACAGCAGAATCAGTATCAATTGGACATCCAGACAAGATTTGCGATCAGATTTCAGACGCAATCCTCGATGCGTGCCTTAAGGATGATCCACGAAGCCGCGTTGCAATCGAGACGATGGGAGGGCACGGAATTATTTCTATTACAGGCGAACTTACAACAAAGACGTACGTGAACATGCGCGATATTGCGCAGCGTGTGTATCGCGATTGCGGCAATAATGATCAGATAGGGGTGAATGTAAACGTAGTAGAGCAGAGCCCGGAGATTGGCGCAGGAGTGGATCAAGATGGCGCAGGAGATCAAGGAATCATGGTGGGCTATGCGTGCAGTGAAACTCCAGAGATGCTGCCTCTCGAGGTGGTGCTTTCCAGAAAGCTTGCAAAGGCCATGGGCAGGCATGACGGCAAAAGCCAAGTGACGGTAAACAATGGCAAAGTGGTAAAAGTTCTCACGTCTCTCTGCACATCCGGAGATATGTCTGATGTGACCCTAGAAGAAACGATGCAACGCGAAGTGCTGCCACATTTCGATGGAGATTTTGAAGCGCTCAAGAAAATCTGGATGCAGAATCCAAATGGGGAATGGACTATCGGCGGATTCACAGCGGATACGGGTCTTACTGGAAGAAAATTAGCTGTGGATAATTATGGGCCCAATATTCCTGTGGGAGGCGGATGCTTCTCAGGTAAAGATGCTACTAAGGTAGATCGCTCTGCGGCATACATGGCGCGCAGGATTGCTTGCGATTATCTGAAGGCACGAAATGCAAAAGAGGTGTATGTGCACATTGCATATGCGATCGGCGTGGCGGATCCTCTGATGGCTGTGGTGGATATAGATGGCGTGCAAGAAGAAATCAAAGGCTATGATCTGAAGCCTCGGGCTATTATCGAATTCCTAAATCTCCGCTCTCCACAATTCCGCGAAACAGCCAAATACGGCCATTTCGGAAATGGGTTTACTTGGGATAAATAAAAGCTAATAATATTCTTATGTCTGAATCTGAAAGAGGAAATTTATCATTTGGAGAAAGTGGTCCAAAAAAAGAAACTCAGAAGTTTGTCGGAAATGAGGAGGCGCTGATTGATCCTTTTATTACCATGTTGCCGATTGAAGATGTGTCTGAATCTGAGTTAGATGAACATAAGAAAAATTTATCTGAAGACATTGCCCAAATCTTAGATTGGGACGCTAATAGCTTACCTGCACCTATAGAAGAGAATGATGGGGAAGGAAAGTTTTGGCTTACAATATCTTATGACACAGTTCAGGATGCAATGGAGGCCGGAGAAATTTCTACTCAGGCTTCCTGGTATTCGGCTCTGAGAGACAAGATGGCTATCCTTGGTATAAGTGTTTCCTCTGCTAGAGCTGATACTGCAAAAGCTTTTCGCGAAGCTGATGCATTGAAAAAAGACCAAGATCCTAAATAATTTCAATTTCTTTCTGAAGCGGAGTGGTGATAACCACTCCGCTTTTGTCTATATAAAAATCTATTTCCGTACGCATTCCAAACTTATCGAAATACATGCCTGGCTCGATGGTGTAGCCGACGTTTGGAAGAAGAGGGGAATATTTGCGCCAGTTTATTCCGGGCAGTTTGCCATGCGGAGAGTCGAAGCCGAGGGAATGGCCGATGGTGTGCTTGATCGCATTTCCAAATCCTGCGCCCCCAATCACGTCATGAGCTGCCCTATCAATATCCACTCCGCTAGGAAGGACCTCGCGGAGAGTCGAGCTTCGAATTTTGTTTAGGGCTGTGTCTCGGGCTTTCTTTAAGATATTCCATTTACTCAAAATATCTTTCGGCACTTTTTTACCAAAATAGAACATCCACGTCATATCTGCGTATGGCGCATTCTTTTTATCGAGGCGGGCCCATATGTCTAACAAGATCAAAGTGTTTGGCTTTAATTTCAAGCCTTTTCCTTTCGGAAAATAATGCACCTCTTTTGTATTCTTGCCAAAAGCCACGATCGCGAATTCTTTCTTGCTGTCATTCACAAGCCCATGCTTTTTGTATGCTTTCTTTATAAAATCAATTCCTTCCAGTTCAGACACTCTGACATTCTCAAGAATATGAGAATGAAACTCATCTTTTATAAGCCCAAGCTTTCTCGCGGCTTCTGTATGATCAGCGATTTGTTCCTTATTAAAGGAACGTAAAGAGGCCATCTTTGTAGATGATTTGTTCGGAGCCGTCGCGCATATAGGCGGTGACGGTGCGCGGGGTAGTGGATACGATATCTGTGTGCACGGACGAAGAATTGAATCCCAACTCCTCCCAATCTTCCGGCTCCATCGTAGAAGGATCATCCGCTAGGCAATCATGATATGCATTGCCGAGAGCTATGTGTGTGTTGCCGTATTTGCCGCCCACGTTTTCGTCGAAGAGCGTCTCTGCCATGAATTTGGTGATGCGGGAAAATCTTTTGTCCGTCAGCGAGAATTCTCCCACCTTGTCAGCGTTCGGCGTAGCAATCATCTGCCTCAAAACTTTTTCGTTTTGTTTTGCTTTGCTTTTTATCACGCGGCCATTCTTGAACCACAATTCAATTCCTGTAATCAAATTGCCATATCTGTATAGAGGCTCCGAGAATCTGATCCAGCCCTCTGTACCGCGCCAATCTGGAGAGGTGAAAAGCTCGAAAGATGGCACATTGCGCCCGCTGCCACCCATCCATTTTCTGTCGCGCCCTAGGTGCACCCAGAGGTCTACATCTGGCCCTTTGACATGCATTTTATCTATTGGCAGAGCGTTCAATTTCCTTTCTGCTTTTTCTATCATCGCGTATACGCGCTTTGTTTCTTTGATTGGATCTGGCTTGTCTAGGAAGCATGCTTTTATGATCTCTTGCCAATATGCTTTGGGGCTCATCTTGGCTTCGCGTGCCATGGCTGGCGTGCCGTAGAGCGCTAGTGTCCATGTGAATCTGCCTTTATTTTCCTTTTCGTTTCTCCAATCCATATACGGCTTGAAAGCCTGCCCGCGCATCATGATCTTTTTGGGATCTATGCCAGAGAGAGCCTTTTTGTTCGTATCAGAAATTATCAGCACCGAATGATCTATTTCATCCACGAGGCCGCGGAGGAACCTCCTAGGGAAGTGCGAAAGCTGCTCGTCGCTTGCGATATCATAGAATTGCCTCGAGATATTGAAATTCTTGTTCTGCGTATCATCATCATTTGGAAGATAATTTGAAATCACATTGCCTCCGGCTTTGAGGATCGCGCGGCGCAGCTCTACGTATAAGGGCTTGGCGTATTCGTTCACAGTTAGATATACCGTCTCACCACGCTTGACGCCTTTGCCTCCGCCAAGAGCGAAATTGACGAGCACATCTGCGTAGCGTTCCAATACTTTTTGCGAAGGCGTCCAGTCTGCAATTTTTTTTGATTTTGTTTGTTTTTTCATAAATCTAATTTGTTTCCAACTCTGAGCAAGACGATCATTAATATTCCAAAAAATATCCCTACGAAATATCCTCCGAGCACATCTGACGCGAAGTGTACATTAAGATACACCCGCGAAAGCCCTATCGCAAATACTACAAGGCAGCTAGCTAATATTGCCAAGCTTCGAGATCTGTTGCTTTGAATTTTCCGAAGGCTTGTGTAATACAGCACCACCCCAAAGATTGCGGCCATTGCAGCGTGGCCGGAAGGGAAGCTGGTGCCTGTGACATGGAGGAACGGCAGCACAGGCCGCGGCCTTTGGAATACGGCTTTCAGGATATTTACGAGGATCATACCAATTCCGAGGGCAAAGGCTGCAAAAGATGCGTCCTTCCATCTTTTTTTGTTCAATAAAAGCAGTATTAGGATCACGGCAAAGATCGGCATCACATACGGCCCACCGATATTTGTAAAGAAAAGCATGATCGGGGTGAGCCATTCGCTCTGAATGTATGCCATCAGGCCCGCTACACGTATATCCAATATTCGAAAGAATGCGCTTTTACCAAATCCGTTTGCTGTGATTGTAAACAGGTAAAGAGATATTGCAGAAAAGCCGATCAATATCGCGTTTGTGGATACGTTTTTCTTTTCTTTGCCGCCCGCTTCCGAGATCGCGGCGATGACGATGATCGCGATCAGGGTAGTAATGATCGTAAATTTGCCATAGAAAGCACCGGCCACTTGAAAGCTTTTGCCAAACAGGAATCCGATGCCGAGAGAAAGCGCTGCCCAGATGCTGGCTGTGATCACATCTACCGTTATAAATTTCTTGCTCTCGATCTTGCTTATGCCGGCAGCAAATGGCATAAATGCCCTCGTAAAAGAATGCAGGCGTCCGACGAATATTGATTTGATGCTGTTTTGCTCAAGCAGGGCTATGGCTTTATCCAAATGCTCTTTTTCTAAGAGCCAGATCTTTTTGCCACGGATTTGCCTGCCATATTTCTCTCCAAGGAAAAATCCGATCAGATCTCCTAGGATCGCTCCCGCTGCTGTGGCAATGAAAGCCCATAAAAAAGAAAAGAATCCAAGCTTTACAAGAAAGCCTCCGAATATGATCAAGATTTGCCCTGGAATCAAGGCGCCGATAAATGGCAAGGATTCTAGCAGCGCCACAGCGAACACTATATATACGCCCCATTGCTTCAGGATGTCGAAATGGCTCTGAAAAAGGCCAAGAAAATAATGCTCCATTCGGGTATGATATCATACAGCTATGAATATTTTGGATGCAGTGATACTGGGTGTTGTGGAGGGGATTACGGAATTTTTGCCGGTGTCTTCGACGGCGCACCTCATTCTTGCAGGGAAAGTGCTCGGCCTTGCGGATAGCGAATTCCTAAAAAGCTTTGAGATCATCATCCAAGTGGGGGCGATATTTGCGGTGCTGACGCTCTTTTACAAAAAGTTTTTTGATATAGAGGTGCTGAAAAAGGTGATCGCTGGATTTATTCCGACAGCTTTGCTTGGGCTCGTATTTTACAAAACCATCAAAAATTATTTGGGAGATATTTCTGTCGTGCTCGGGGCTTTATTTATCGGGGGGATAGTGATGATAGTTTTTGAGAAATGGCATTCTAGGAAATTTACATCCCTCCCGGCGAGTACGCCGTACTCCCTTCAAAGGGAGAATCTGACTCTCACGGATTGTGTCAAAATTGGCCTCTTTCAATCTATCGCGTTTATTCCTGGGGTATCGCGATCGGCTGCCACTATCGTTGGTGGTATGTCGCTTGGGATTTCGCGTGCAGCGATCGTAGAGTATTCATTCCTGCTTGCTGTGCCGACGATGATAGCAGCTACGGGCTTAGACGCCTTCAAAAATCGCGCCGTGATCTTGCATTCGGGCAAGGTGTCTCTCCTTATTGTCGGCCTTCTCATATCATATATAGTGGCGCTTTTTGCTATCAAATCATTTCTCTCTTATATTCGCAAAAAAGATTTTGTGCCTTTTGGTATTTATCGCATCGCTATCGCTTTGCTATTTCTGCTTTTCGTATACTGAATCAGCGAGCTTTTGTAGGATCGTTCTCAATCTCACGGCTTCTTTAATTTGCTTTGTTTTCAGATTTTCGTCGATTTTCACTTCTTCATAAATGCCTATGTTGTAGCAATTTTGATTGATATCGGCTTGGTATATTTTGGTCTCATAATAATAGCCTAGTGATTGCGATCCGATATCGTAGATCGTAAACGGTGTACCGTGGGCTCCTGTGTATGATTGGCCGCCTTTGCCCGAGCCGCGGCAGGATTCTTTGGTATCTGCTACGTAGAGCGTGGCGTTGTAGCCGATGCTTGCCCATGGTGTAGAGCTGCTTACGGGAATATAAATTACGCTTGTGGGTGCTTTGTAATTATTAAATACACGGCTTTCTATATATCCCTTTTCTGGCAAAGGCTTTGCATCCTGAGGATTTGCTTCTGGGTATACAAAAGCAATATCACCTAGCGTAGGAATAGAATTTTCGGCTTCTTTGGCTGGCGCTTTGGCTTTATTTGCAAATATAATTGCTCCTAAAATAATTGCCGCTGCTATTACCAAAATGTATATGTAAATTTTTTTCATGTTTACCAATTGCTTAGCCTGTATCCCGCATAAATTCCTGCTATGGCGCCGATCGCGTTCCACAATATTCCAGAGAAGGAAAAAGAATCTCCGCCCCATAGAAGTGGCACGAATCCACCGATAAGGGATCCTACCGTCATGCCGATCCATATCATTGGGTTCGTTGTCATATATTTATTGTACCACGCTGCACACTCGCTTTAGCTCGGCTATGTCGGCGGCTGTGAGCTTTTCCGTAGTGCTTTGATTGAGCTTGTACATTATCGCTTTTGCATCATTTACATGCTCGAGGCCGAGAGCATGCCCAAGCTCGTGAGCAAGCACGCGCACCAGCTTTTTTTCATCTGCATACTGGTAGATATTGATCCTCTCGCCATTCTCATCGCGCACATATTCGCCCTCATTGAATTCTTCGCCCGCTCCCGCTGTTGTGCTGTTGTATTTTGATACATGAAGATTCAGATCATCTATGAGCCCATTGATCACAGTTGAAAGGGAATTGATAGTATCCGCGCTGGCATTCAGGGCGTTCTGCTTTGCATTCAGTGAATCTATATCGGTATTTATAGCGAGCCTTTCAGTTTCCAGCTTTTGATATGTGTCTTTTGGAGCGCCTCCTCGAGCATTCCAATATGCCACCTGCTTTTCATAATCCTGCTTTTTGATGTTTAGATCTTGATCCATCTTATCTATCTCGATCTTGCTTTGATTATATGAAGCCAAAAGATTCTCGTAGCGGCTTTTCAGCAAATCAAAAGTGGCCCTGTCGCTCGTGATCGAAAGCCCTATGGATTTCAGCTTATCTGTCGCTGCTTGGCGATAATCATAGATCAGATTTACTTTGAGATCGCCGCTCGGGCTCGCATCAAACAGATCTTTGCCGGCTGCGTCTTCCCAGATCTTGGCGGCTACCGCGAGATCTGCTAGGAATGCTTTTTGGCTGATGCCGAAGCTCTTATCAAATTTCCCAATAGAATACGCAATCGGCTTCGTGCAGGGTGCGGGAGAGAAAAGGTTTGATATAAGCCTTGGATTTGCGATCAAAATCCCTGCGGCTGCTAGCCCGAGAAGCAAAATAGATGTGTTGATAAATCGCTGGCGCATTTGTATGTACATTATACAATAGATAGCGAAAAGGTCGGTTAATAATCATCTACCTTATACTAAAATTTATGCACAAACTCACATTTATTCTCCTTGTCATCGGAGGCTTGAATTGGCTTCTAGTTGGCCTTGCAGGATGGGATATCGGGCAGCTCTTCGGAGGAATGGATAATATCGTCTCTCGAATTATCTACATTCTCGTAGGCCTATCTGCCATCTACGAAGTGGCGACTCACAAGAAGAATTGCAAGTGCTGCGAAGCGATGTAATTTTGAGCTTGCCCTGCCACGCTAAAAGCTAGGCAGGGCTTTCGCTTTTCTTTTTATAATGTATAATGTGGGTATTAGACGGTAACAAATTTATTTATGGCAACAACAGCATATTGTGTAAAGTGTAAAGCAAAGCAGGAAATGA
>JAZJXR010000008.1:0-16787 GCA_040390775.1 Patescibacteria group bacterium
AAAGAATGCAACGGTGACGATCCGATCAGGCAATGAAAGCATTACAAGGAATTGCTCGGTGAATATTCAGAATCAGAATGTGCAGAGCAATCTATCTGTATACTGCGTAGCTAATCCTTCGAATTCAAATATTAATCAGAGCATCACTTGGACGGCATATGCAACGGGAGGCAACAGCGGCTACAGCTACTCATGGTATGGCGATGCTACGGGATCAGGCCAGAGCGTATATAATTCGTACAATACCACTGGTACGAAATACGCAAGCGTGCAAGTGAATTCAAATGGCCAGACGGCGAGCGCTACTTGCAATACGAATATAAATGGAAACGGCAACGTGAGCCTCTACACGAACACAAATTATCCAGGCCCAGGTACTCTTGCTTCCGGCGTGTTCCTCTCTCAGATTCCTTACACAGGAATAGGGGATAGCTTGAAGATGACGCTATTCGTACTAGGAATGATCCTATGGAGCGCATTCATGGCTTGGATCATCATGAAGAAGCGCAGCGCAAAGATGGGTACGAATCAGGCTGATCTTATTGAAAACTTCAAGCGAGCAAATCTTGCAAGAAAGGGGGTAACGGCTTAAGCCGTTCTCCTCATCAGGTCTCTAAATATTAAAGGTCTGATGAGGGGTGCTGTGAAAGGCATTCCAATAATTGTACTTTGAAAATCATTCGTTAGCTAGTGTGAAAACAGTTTGTAAATATTATCTGCTGTTTTCACGCTAGCTGGGACAAAATCTACACCAGCGGCGTATCTCGCTATGAAAACAACACTCGCCGTTTTTACGGCATTCATGATGAGCCTTGTGCTCACTGCAAACGGGCAGCAGCGTATGCCCTACACGACCCAGCACCAGCAGGTTGTGGTGGAAATGGATGTCGAGACAGCTGCAAGCAAGATCGACCGTCAGGCCGAGCTTGCCGAGCAGCACCACGATACGATGCGCCATGCTGCCTTCAACGAGGCGGCTCGGTATCTGCGAGGTGAGGTTACCAGCCTCACTCCGCAGTGCATCAGTACACTCGACATGGCGTACAGGAAGTCCTGTGCTGAAGGCCATGCCGACGACACCGGCGCGGCCTGGATGGTAGTGCTCAAGCGCTGTGGCCACGAGGTCACGGTGCAAAGCGGCAGAACGCAAGTACATCAGGAGCAGTATCAGTATGGGGGTGAAGCTTCGACGCTTCGCACCCACACTGCTCATGGTGTTTCCGAGTTCAGTGAATACGAGACATCAGGGCATAGCGTGGACATTTGTTGCCACGTTTTGCACTCTGGCTCAGTCTGCAATCACTCGAAGGCACAGCACGTTGAGTTCATGGGGAAGTTTTACTGCCCCGAGGACACCTGCGCGCTCTGCAGTCTGCGGATTTGCCAGCATTACGCTGATGAGACGGGATTCCGTTGCCATCTTGATTACTCGGCCGATGAGGTCGCGGTCAATATGGCAGCTGTACGCCCTGTTCCTCCGTGTGAGCCGTTTGTTCAGCCACCGCCAAGGATGGTTCCGAAGTCAAAGGTGTTCATCCAGCCCGAGCCTCCTCCTGCGTCAAGCGGGAAAGAAGTTCGTCCAGTTTTGCCGCTGAGGAGTGAGAAAGCTCCGATTCCGGTGCAGCCGCGTAGTGGCAAAGAGCCGCGTGATAACATTCAGCCTCCTCGCAATATGCCGAGGGATGGTGGGGCTGGGACGGAGGTCAAACCCGTCCAGCCAAGGAAGATTGTGCTTCCATCTGAGCCTCTGTTTGAAGCTTGAAGTCAACGAAATGACCCCTCGAACCGCTAGCATCCACAAGGGTGTTAGCGGTTCTTTTTTTGTGATTTCCCTCCACGTTTATTAAAGGGGAGGTGCCGTAGGCGGTGGGGTTCTAGCCGCACCCGTTTTGTGTTATAATTCGTATTCAAGAACGTCACATACCATATACATGCCACCATTTGGAAATTTCACCACAAAAGCAAAGGAAGCCATCCGCAAAGCTCATGAGCTGGCTATTGAAAGAGGGCAAAATCATGTAAACCCGATGCACCTATTGGCAGCTCTGATTCTCCAAGAAGAGAGCATGGTGTTCTCGATCCTCGAGAGGCTAGAGGTGGACACAATACTCCTCACCGATTCTATTTTGGATGCTATCGAAGGGCCGGAGACGGCGCAGGTGCTTTCGCCTTCTTACCAAATATATTTGACGCCAGAATTAGCGCAGATCATCGAAGCTTCTGGCAAAATCGCTGCGGGGCTTAAGGACGATTTCATTTCTACAGAGCATATATTTATTTCTGCAACGGATGTGCACAGCACAGCTAAGGATCTTTTGATGCGATTCAAGATCACAAAAGATTCTGTGCTTCGCGTGGTAGAAGAATTGAAGACGGGCACGGTGCACGAGACGAGCGCGCCCAAAAAGTTTAAAGCTCTTTCAAAATATACGCGTAATCTGACCAAGCTCGCCAAAGAAAATAAATTGGATCCGGTAATCGGCCGCGACACAGAGATAGCTCGCGTGATCCAGATTCTTTCGAGGCGTACAAAAAACAATCCTATATTGATCGGCGAAGCAGGAGTCGGCAAGACGGCGATCATCGAAGGCCTCGCTGGCAGGATTGCCGGAGGCGATGTGCCGGAGAGCCTGCGCGATAAAGAGCTGGTGTCTCTCGATCTGGGCTCGCTCGTAGCTGGCACCAAATATCGCGGAGAATTCGAAGAGCGCCTCAAAAATATTTTAAAGGAAATTGAAAAATCAGACGGCAAAATAATTTTGTTTATCGATGAGATCCACACGATTGTGGGAGCCGGTGCTGCCGAAGGCTCTCTTGATGCTTCAAATATGCTAAAGCCTGCGCTTTCTCGCGGAGAGCTGCGAGCAATAGGAGCGACGACACTTCGCGAATATCAAAAGCATATCGAAAAAGATCCGGCGCTGACTCGCCGCTTCCAGCCTGTGTATGTATCCGAGCCATCTATAGAAGATGCTGTGGCAATTTTGCGAGGCCTCAAAGATCGCTACGAGCTCTACCACGGCGTGCATATTACGGATGATGCGATAGTGTCCGCGGTGAATCTTTCCAGCCGATATATCACAGATAGATTCCTTCCAGACAAAGCTGTGGATTTGATAGATGAATCCGCATCGCATTTGAAGATTTCTTTAGAGAACAAGCCGCAGGCTCTGGACGAAGCTCATCGCAAAATCATGCGCCTAGAAATAGAAAGGGAAGCACTGAAGAAGGATGTGGAGAGCGACCTGTCTGCCGACAAGGCAGGTAAGGGTGCGCGTGCAAGATCAAATGTGATCGAAAAAGAAATCGCAGATTTGAAAGAGGGTACGCATGAGCTCGAGCTGAAATGGAAAAATGAAAAAGAAATAATTTCGGAAATAAAAATCATAAAAAAGGAGCTAGATACTTTGCGTATAGATGCAGAGGGTGCTGAAGCTCGCGCAGATCTTTCCAAGGCTGCAGAAATTCGCTACGGCAGGATTCCAAAGCTTGAAGCTGAGCTTGATTTGAAAGCCAAGAAGCTGAAAAAGCTGCAGGTATCGCGCAGGATCCTCAAAGAAGAAGTCACCTCGCAAGAAATTGCCGATGTTGTCAGCCGTTGGACGGGCATTCCGGTGTCGCGCATGATGGAAGCGGAAATGCACAAGCTTTCTCGTATGGAAGAAGAGCTGCATAAGAGGGTGATCGGGCAGGCAGAAGCCGTGAACAAAATTTCTGACACCATCAAAAGAAGCAGAGCCGGCATTTCTGATCCGCATAAGCCGATCGGATCATTTCTATTTCTCGGCCCAACGGGTGTAGGCAAGACGGAGCTCACGCGTGCTCTCGCTGAATTCCTTTTTGATGATGATAAGGCTCTGCTTCGCGTTGATATGTCTGAATACATGGAGAAGCATGCGGTGTCCAAAATCATTGGTGCGCCGCCGGGCTATGTGGGCTACGAAGAGGGTGGCAGCCTCACGGAGCTTGTGCGCCATAGGCCTTATTCGGTAGTGCTTTTCGATGAGATCGAGAAGGCGCATCCAGAAGTGTTCAATATTCTGCTCCAAGTGCTTGATAACGGCCGGCTGACAGATGCAAAAGGTAGAGTGGTAAATTTCAAGAACACGGTGATCATTCTTACTTCGAACATCGGCGCGCAATATATCGATAGGATGCAGAAGATCGGATTTGCAACGGAGGCTTCGGAGAAAGAAAATTATGATGATGCCAAGAAAAAGGTACAGGATTCTCTCAAAGAATATTTCCGCCCAGAATTTCTGAATCGCTTGGACGATATCTTGATCTTCGATATTCTTTCGGCCGAAAATATTCGCGAGATAGTGGATATCCAGATCGGCCACGTGCGGGAGAGGCTCAAAGCCAAAGAGATAGATCTTGTGCTAACTGATGCTGCTCTTACGTATCTGGGTAAAGAAGGCTACAATCCGCAGTATGGAGCAAGGCCTCTAAAGAGATTAATACAGAACAAAATCCTAAATCCTTTGGCAAACTTGATGATCAAGCAAACGATAGCAAAAGGAAGCACTGTGAGCATAGATGTCAAAAATGGAGAGCTTACATTCGATGCCAAGAAAAACGGCAAGAAGAAAATGCTGAGCCAAGAATTTGCAGCAAGAAAAAACACCCTAGTATAATCCCAGAGTGTTTTTCCATTTTGGTGCGCAGGGAGGGATTTGAACCCCCGTAGCCCATAGGGCGATTGGTTTACAGCCAATTGCGATTGACCACTCCGCCACCTGCGCAATATGAGGAGGATAGCACAAAATCCGAAAGTGGAAAAGTGCTCTTGCAAAATATTTTTTTCGTAATAATATGAAACCCCAGTTGCCCAACTCCTGGGCGATGTTCTCAAAATATAAAAGTACAAGTGTATGTGCAAACCCATGTCTCCCAAAAGGCTCGCCGCTCTGCGTGGACGGCTTCCCAACGACAAGTGTCCGCGTATTGATCCGGCAGATCCCGAGACCATTCTGCAGGCTCAGCTGCACAACAGTGAGGCAAGCAGGAAAACCCAGAAGGTTCCTGGGTACGTCAACCGTCGTGTTCTCGTCGGTCCCTCGGCGCTCAGTTTTTCCTGATTGGGCGGCATAGTCGCTTCACACATTCATAAAATACCCCCATGAACCCACCGCTCCCAAGCGGTGATTTTTATTGCATATTTTGAATTATTATGTATAATGCTGGGACAACTAAATTACACATATGTCACAAGATAATCTTATAATTTTGAAGCACAAGGAGACGGGCGAGGTGTATTATTCCCGCAAGAACAGAAAGGGCGTCACCCGAAAAGTAGAGCTCAAGAAGTATTCCAAAAAGCTCCGCAAGCACGTCGTCTTCAAAGAAGGCAAGAAATAAGCTATACTGCGCTCGTTGGGCGATTAGTTTAATGGTAGAACGAAGGCCTCCAAATCCTTTGGTGTAGGTTCGATTCCTACATCGCCCGTTTCAAAAAATCTTGAATTGTTTTAAATATTTGTGATTCCTTTTTCGGATCCATCCAGACGATCTCCTTATTCTTCTTGAACCACGTCATTTGGCGTTTGGCATAATGCCAGATTTCGGTGTTTAGCTTTTCGATCATTTCTGATTTCGTGATTTTGTTTTGTAGGTAGAGAGCCAAATATCTATATTCGAGCCCCAGCTCGTGCATGCGTTTCCATGATAGGCCTTTGCCGTGGAGTTTTTTTGCCTCATTTATCATCCCGGCTTTAATTCTACTTTCAAGCCTAGCTTTTATTCTAGCCTTGAGGTAGTCGGACCCCCTCCAAACGCCAATGTATAGCACGTTGTATTTACTTGGACGCCCAACGTCTAAGTGGGGGACGTGGCCGAGGGATTTAGCGATTTCGATAGCGCGAATTAAACGGACTTTATTTTTGGGATCTATTTCTTTTGCGCGGCGTGGATCAAGCTTGGTTAGCATTGCGCAGAGCTTTTCTGCAGAGAGCTCTTCGAGTTTAGTGCGAAGAATAGGATTTGGCGGCACATCCGGAAGAATGATATTTTTGGCTACTGCATCTACATAAAATCCCGTGCCGCCGCAGAGAATTGGAATTTTGTTCCTGCTCAAAATATTCTCTATTGCTTTATCAGCGAGGGATTTATATATGTCTACAGAGAATTTATTTTTCGGATTTGCTACATCTAGTAGATGATGGGGCACACCTTGCATTTCTTTTTTTGTGATCTTTCCTGTGCCGATATTCAGGCCCTTGTATACCTGCCTCGAATCAGCAGAGATTATTTCTCCGCCAAATTTCTTGGCTATCTGTACGGCGAGATCGCTTTTGCCGGAGGCCGTCGGCCCCACTATTGCTATGATTTTCGGCTTCATTATGCCCAGAGAGAGACTCGAACTCTCATGATGTTGCCACCGACAGATTTTGAGTCTGTTGCGTCTACCAATTCCGCCATCTGGGCTCAAGCATCAAATTACTACATTTTGCCTATTTTCACAATTTTCTAGAAATCAAAGAGCGTGCTAAAATCTGTGCATGGAATTTTATAATGATTCGATTTTCTGGATAGATGTAGAAAAGGTAAAGCCGAATCCCTTTCAGCCGAGGCGCGAATTCGACGAAGAGCAGCTGCGCAGCCTTTCTAATTCTATTCGCCAATACGGCGTGCTGCAGCCTCTCGTGGTCACGCGCAAAGAAGTACACCGCGAAGATGGCAGCATGTATGCCGAATACGAGCTGATCTCTGGAGAGAGGCGCCTACGCGCGTCGCGCCTTGCTGGGCTCCTGCAAGTGCCTGCTGTGATCCGTGGCGGCGAGCAAAGCGATAGGATGAAGCTTGAGCTCGCTATTATTGAAAACCTTCAAAGAGAAGATTTGAATCCTATCGATCGCGCCAAATCTTTCAAACAGCTTGCGGATCAATTTGGATTAAAGCACACAGAGATCGCAGAGAAGATCGGCAAGAGCCGCGAATACGTGTCCAACACCATGCGCCTTCTCATTATGCCGGAAGAGATCCAGACGGCGCTTGCAGAGGGTAGAATTTCTGAAGGCCACACGCGGCCGATTCTGATGCTTATCGATAGGCCGGAAGAGCAGATGGTGCTCTTCAAAGAAATAATGCAGCGCAAGATGACGGTGCGCGAGGCTGAAGGTATTGCGCGCAGGATCGCGTATGAAAAAGTGCGCAAGCCGAAGCATTTCTTCAGCCCGGATATTATTGAAATGGAAGAGAAGCTGACGGAGACGCTGGGCACACGCGTGCAAATAGAATCCAAAGGCGAAGCCGGCGGCAAAATCCATATCGATTATTTCAATGAATCTGATCTTCGTAATATCATGGAAATGATAAAAAAGAATTTTGATGTAAAGGTCACAGTCGCCGAGCCCGTTCCAGAACCTTCTCAAGAGGAATCTAAAGTTCTCCAAAACGATATTCCAAAGCAAGAGGAAGAAGAAACCTACAGCCTCGACAACTTTACAGTATAGAAATCTGGATGATTAATGAAATAACAGAGACAAAAATCGTTAACAAAAAATGGGCGAAGATAGTTGCACTCGTTTTTATTTTTGGTCTAATTATTACAGCTATCGTTGGTTTTTTTGAAATCAGAAGAATCGCCTTACTTCGAGACAATTTCTTTTTTGGAGCGACAGTATCACCTGATGTGGGAATGATGGAGAGGCTTGATTTTCTAAATACTATTAAGGTTACGCTTGGTGTACCGTGGCCGGCGTTCTATCCTGTTTTTGCAATATTTTTTATTCTTGAAGCTATACTTATCTATAGATTGGTTGCAATTTGGAAACTAAAATCTAATCTAAAAAAGCTGATTGCGTTTATCGTTTACGAATTACTAATAGTTCTTGGACTTTGTCTGCTTATGGGAACTGTTTTTTTTGCAGTATCTGAAGCTCTGACTTTTGATGCGGGGCATTTTGTACCAATGGCTACCAAACAGGAATTCATGAATGCCAAAGTTACTACTGACAAGATGGAGAT
This sequence comes from Patescibacteria group bacterium, assembly GCA_040390775.1. GTDB lineage: Bacteria > Patescibacteriota > Minisyncoccia > Phycocordibacterales > CAIRYW01 > JAQBQZ01. The sequence continues at coordinate 7,969 of JAZJXR010000008.1, forward strand.
AAAAAGTATGATCGACGGAAGTAAGGAGAGGATTGTGCTAGTAGGCGATCCGGCCGAGCTGCTCTTGCCAGAAACTTTTAGGAGAAGTTTTCTCGAAACTGATATCATTCCTCGATACGTTAAATATTACGAACATGAATTTAATGCCAAATTTGCTAAGTATGACAAGCTCCCGTATTATTTTGTTGCCCCACACTTTCTGGTAATCAAAGATAGGAATGCATTTTTAAATGATCTTGGAGAGAGCATGGACCGAAGCTCTATTTCTTGGATTTACAGTCAGTATCTTACGAAAGCATTCCCTAAGTTCCTTATTGTACCAGGAGACCAGTTTCAATCTAGGTACAACCAGGTTGAAGCATCTCATTTCAAAACACTTATTTCTACACAACAGGTAGTAATTGATGAAAATAACGCAGTAATTGCTTCAAATGAGAAGCTACTAGCTCAAGATGTTTCTCTGGTAGGTATTAATGATCCGCGTTATCAGAGTGTGGCCAAGCAGGTGGCTGACATCAGGCAAACTGCTCTTGCAGAAAATTCGCTCGCTAAGAAAAACATAAGAAGGTTGCAAGCTGCAATTGCAAGTTTCAATGATCCTAACGATATACACTACAGGTCAGGAAAAATCATCTATGGGGCATTCATCCAGCCGGATGTTATTTTGATGAAGGAGTTTAACCAGGACGATCTTTATCTTCTTAGCGCCAATGAATCGCTTCGTATTTTAGTTCATGAGTCACTTCACTATTTTGCTTATAGTGACCGTTATACGTCATCATTGGATGATTTCTTTCTTGAGGGATGTACCGAATATCTTGCGCTTAAGGCACTTGGTTATGATGATAAAGATCTGGTTTACGTATCAGGCTATCCCGTTCACATTCAAGTAATGACTGAGCTTGCAAAAAGAATACCGCTGGATGAACTTGAAAAGATTGATTTTACTCAAAACCAAAAGTTGCTTGAAGCCGATATAAAAAAATATTTTCCGCAAGTGGATTACCCAGCATTATCAGCTCTGCTTAATGAGATGCAAGTCTCGTGGTTTACAAATGATTTTGGGCAGGCAAATTATGAGTATATCGATACACCAAATATTCTAAAAGTAAAAAAGCTTCTTGGTGTAAACGAGTAACGTTACCTCTCCTTCCTTCTAAACCTGCCGCGGCCGATCTTTTTCGGCTCTTTTAGGATTTCTAGCGCGCGGGGGAGCTCGATTGTAAATACGTCATCTCCATTTGCAGCTTTCAGCGATCGGAAATCTCCATCATGCATCACATAAGGGCCAAACATTCCGCGGTTTGCAATTATATTTTTGCCCGTATCTGGATGTACTCCTAGGATCTTTGGAAGAGAAAGGAATTTCAGCGCTTCTGCTACCGTGATCTTTGTAGGATCATATTCTTTTGGGATCGATGCCATTTTGGGTTTTGCAGGCTTCTCTGCTTTCGGAGGGATCGGATCTCCCTTTTTCCGCCTTGGTTTTTTCTCAGCTTTTTTTGCTTTTGCTGGCATTTCGCCGAGCTGCACATAAGGGCCATATTTGCCCGTCTTTACGAATATGGGGAGGCCCGTCTCTGGATCATTTCCGATCGGCTCATCCTTTTTTATTTCGAGCCCCTCAAACGTGAGCGCTCCATCGCAATCTGGATACCTCGAGCAAGAAAGGAATTTGCCTCCGCGCCCAAGCTTCACAATCATGCCGCTTCCGCATTTTGGGCATTTGAATTCCACGCCGGCGTCTCCCATATTTGTGGCTTTATCTAGCTTGTCTTTGATTTTTATTTCTTTCTGAAATGGAGTATAGAAATCGCGCAAGGTCTTCTCGTATTCCGCATCTCCATTTGCTATATCATCCAATTTATCTTCCATCTCGGCTGTAAATGTGTCGCTGATATAATTTTCAAAATTATTCTCAAGAAAAGAGGAGACTACATCGCCCGTGTCCGTCGGCTTCAAGGATTTATTTTCTTTCGTGACGTACTCTCTGTCCTCAAGTGTCTTAATGATAGACGCATAAGTAGAAGGCCTGCCGATGCCGCGCTTCTCAAGCTCTTTCACAAGGCCCGCTTCTGTGTATCTGCCTGGCGGCTGAGTTTCCTTGGCTTCGATATTAAAGTCGAGCATATTGAGCTGCTCATCTTTTTTGAAATCAGGCAGTATCACTTCTTCGCCAGTGCTCTCGGGGTCTGCCTTTAGCCATCCGTCATAAATAATAGAAGATCCTGTGGCAGCAAAATCTGGAATTATTTTCGGCAGGCCTGATTTCTGTTCAAAAACGCTTGTTATATTGGCAAATATTTTTGTGCGCGAAAGCTTTGCATCTTTCATTTGGGAAGATATGGCTCTTTGCCAAATTAGGCGATACAATCTTTTTTCGTCTTCATTATTTCCCGCGCTCTCTTTTTCGAAGTGCGAAGGGCGAATCGCTTCGTGGGCTTCTTGGGCGTTTTTGCTCTTACCAGCATACCTGCGAAATTCTAAATAATCTTTACCATAATTTTTTTCGATAGTTTGCGCAATTCCAGCAAGAGCTGTTTTGGACAGAATTGTGGAATCTGTGCGCATGTATGTGATGTGCCCAGATTCGTAGAGCCTTTGTGCGAGCATCATTGTGCGGCTAGGAGAATATCCGAGCCTTGAGCTAGCCGTTTGCTGCAATGTGGAAGTAATGAATGGCGCGCGAGGGGATCTCTTAGCTTCCGTCTTTTCTATATCCGTAATGCTCCAGCTGCCAGCTTTTGCTTCTTTTTCTATTCTATCTGCTTCTGATTTTACTTTTGGCTCTTCTACGCATGTAAGAAGGATTTTATTTTTCTTATTCTCTTTGCTTTCGAAATTGCAAGTAAGCACGAAATAATCTTCTGGCTTGAAGGCACGAATTTCTCGCTCTCGCTCCATGATGATGCGGAGAGCAGGGGATTGCACGCGGCCTGCGGATAATCCGTAGCGCACCTTTTTCCAGATGATGCCTGATAGATCGTAGCCCACAAGGCGATCGAGCACGCGCCGCGCCTCCTGGGCGCGGCGCAAGTTCTGATCTATTTCTCTTGGATGTGCGAGCGCCTCCTCGATAGCTTCTTTTGTGATCTCGCTGTATGTAGCGCGCCTTATTTTCTGAGCTTTATTCTTCGGGTCTTCGATCAGCTCCTTTATATGCCAAGCAATGGCTTCTCCTTCTCTGTCGGGGTCTGTTGCTAGGATTATTTCATCTGCTTTTTTAGCTAGAGATCTTATTTCGGATATCACATGCTCCTTGCCTTTCGACACTTCATAATGCGGCACAAATCCGCCCTCGATATCGATGGCTTGTTTGTTGGATTTTGGCAGATCGCGCACGTGCCCGATAGATGCTCGCACGGTATATGCTCCTCCCAAATATTTTTCGATTGTCTTCGCCTTTGCTGGCGACTCTACGATAAGTAATTTCATACTTGAGCGCTAAGTATTACACGCATTAGAAAAATTTTGCAAATTTTGATAATAAAAATCCGCTGCTAGATTAGCCGCGGTTCCTTTTCCAATAAAAGAAATTGTTGATGATAACGGGTATCGTGAAGATGCTCCCGCTAAGGAAGGAGGACGGATTTTTTACTGTCACGTATCCGTATCCTGACATTATCCACAGAACGAAAAGTCCAATGCTTGATGCAGTAAGAAATCCTGCCATGAACAGAGCGATGTTGGGTAGTGGTTTCATTCTTTGCCTAAATTACCCCAAGTGTGCTTTTTAAGCAAGATTATTGTTGAGTCTAGTCAGACCGGTCTCACTAATGTAAAATAGGGCACATGAGAGTTGAAGCATCTGATGTGGGAGACTATGTTCATGTTCTTAAGCGTGGCGCCAGAGGACTTAATATTGTTGAAGATGATTCAGACAGGTGGAGATTTCTTCGGCTTCTTTACTACATGAATGATGGGCGCTTTGATCGTAATTGGGAGCGTGTTACAAGTGAGCCTAGTCTAACTAAGCTCAAGGCATATAAACCTTTTGCAAGATTTCCCTTATGGCCGAAAAGGAAACCAATCGTCAAGATACTGGCCTACACTCTTATGCCTAATCACTTCCACCTTCTCCTAAAGGAAATCACGAAAGGAGGAATATCTAAATTTATGCAAAGAATCGGTCAAAGCATGACCGAGCGATTTAATGAAAAGAGCGGAAGTAGGGGCAAAGGAAGCATTTTTCAAGGATCATACAAAGCGAGGACCGTAAATGATGATATTTATCTCCGTTACCTAGCCTCGTACATAATGGTAAAGAATGTTTTTGAACTTTATCCAAACGGAGGGTTAGTGGGAGCTAGTAAGAATTTTGAAGATGCTTGGCAGTGGGCAATAAAATATCCATTCGGATCTTTAGCGGATTATTGCGGCGATCGTAAGTCAGTGCTTATTGACAAAGATATTCTGGGGGAAATATTTACTCCATCGAATTTTAAAAGATTTGCCAAAGACGTGATTTTAGGAGGGAAGTGGATCAAGAATAATGGAGATTCTGAATTTGCTCGGCTTGCAATTGAATAGTGTGAGCCTAGTCAGACTAGGCTCACTTTGTCTGCTTTACGTTAGATAAACTTTCCCGCCGGATTCTTTGATTGCGCCTTTTAGCTCGAGTAAAGTGAGCGCCATGTTGAGGCGGGGGCTTGGCCATTTGAGAGCGATCGTTAGCTCATCGCGCGAAAGGGGAGCTGCGATATTTTTACACACCATCTTTTCATCCTCCGTCATATCTTCAAAAAGCATTTGCTGCTTATTTTCACTACTCGTCTCTATACCCAAAGCTTCGAGCAAATCTTCTGGGCTTCCGATAGGGGTCGCTCCTAGGCGCATTAGGAGAAGCGGGCCGGTGGATGTGGCAGAGAATATCGATCCAGGCACTGTAAACACATCTTTATTGTATTCCGTGGCAAGCCTTGCCGTAATCAGCGTGCCGGATTTTCTTTCCGCTTCTATTATAAGTGTGGCTTTGCACAAGGCTGCCATGATTCTGTTCCTCTGGGGGAAGGTCCAATAATTCGCTTTTAAATCCGGCGGAAATTCCGATAGCATGCATCCGCCATGCCGCAATATTTCTCTCGCGAGAGATATGTTTACTTTCGGATGAATCGCAGACACGTCAAGGCCCGAGCCTGGCACAGTGATCGTGGGTAGCCCTGCATCTATGGCGGCTTCGTGCGCTATCGAATCTATTCCCATGGCAAGGCCAGACACAATGCATACTGGATGCCCGCGAAGGCCCAAAATGAGCTTCCTCGTCACTTCTTTTCCATACTGCGTATATTTGCGCGCTCCTACAACGCAGAGCTTTATATATGTATCATCGGGCATTTCGCCTCTTATATACATCTCTTCGGGCGGCTGCGGGATCTCCATCAAATCCTGCGGCCATGATTCTTTATCTAATTTTGAAATAGGGTATTCGTCGAGCATTGATAAAATAATAGCACGATTGACATTATCAATCTTTCGGGTAGTTTGGTGCTTAGTGCTGTTCTCAAATCTCAAACTCTAAGACCATGGACCCAAACAGAATTCCTTATCCATTGAACGGTAAAGAAATCAAGGAGATGGAACGGCTCGGCTTCACGATCAAACATGTTGAAGATGGGCCTTTTGATGACAAAATAGCCTACGGATATTTCTCCGCGATTCTGCCTCTGAGTTGGCGCTGGGAAAAGTCCACAGCTTTTCATCTCTATGGCAGCGAGACTGTCTACCTCCTCGACTCGCGGGGCAATAAGAGAGGTGTGTACACTGACATGCAAGGTGGATGCGGAATGGAAGGTCGTCCCAATTTCGAGTTCTACTTCACACGCTTCAAGGTTGACGCAAGGATACCGGAGCATCATGTTGTAGCTTGCTATATCATTGATCATCAGGTTGGGAACATTGCTCCTATGCCACGAGTGTGGAAAAAAGGAGGAACTGATCACCAAGGATGGCATGATCACTGTGCCGGATTTCTCAAGGAAGCCCAAAGCTTCGGCGAGGCACATCTTGACGAGATTTATCCTGGCTGGCGGGATCCAGACAAATATTGGGAGAAGTAACGCAAGCTTTCGGGCTTGCGATTTTTATATTACAATAGCGGTATGCTAGACATCAGGTTCATAAAAGAGAATAAAGACATAGTGGCTGTGGCCTTAAAGCACAAGAATTCATCAGTGGATTTGGATGAGCTGCTTACTATATATGACAAGCGCACACAGCTGCGCCAGAATCTGGATGAGCTGAATGGCAAGAGAAATCAAGCAGCCAAAGAGCGCAATATTGAAGAGGGTCAACGTCTCAAAGCCGAAGCTGAAGAGCTAGAAAAGAATTTCGCTGAAGCGGACAAGGCTTATATCGGTCTCATGCTCAAGGTGCCCAACATGCCTTCAGCGGACACTCCGATCGGCAAAGATGAAAATGAAAACAAAGTGCTTCGCGAGTGGGGCACAAAGCCAACATTTGATTTCAAAGTAAAAGATCATCATGAAATTGGCGCAGACCTTGGTGTGATTGATACAGAGACGGCCACAGAAGTATCTGGCTCGCGCTTCGCATATCTAAAGGGAGATTTGGCGCTAATGCAATTCGCTTTGATCCAGCATGGCCTTTCTATTCTTACAAATGAAGAAACTTTGAAATCGATTGCCGAAAAATCTAATCTTACGATTTCTACCAAGGCGTTTATTCCTGTGATCGTTCCCGTGATCGTAAAGAGCTCTGTGCAAAACAGAATGGCTAGGCTTTTGCCACCTGAAAATCATTACCTATTTCCAGAAGATGGGACGATGCTGGTGGGAAGCGCGGAGCACACCTTGGGCCCCATCCATATGGATGAAGTGCTCGAAGAAAAAGAATTGCCGATTAGGTATGTAGGATATTCTACGGCTTTCAGAAGAGAAGCTGGCACTTATGGCAAAGACATGAAAGGAATTTTGAGACAGCACCAATTCGATAAGCTCGAGATGGAATCATTTTCCCTCCCAGAAGTTTCTATACAGGAGCAGAATTTTTTGGTAGCGATTCAGGAGCATGTATTGCAATCGCTTAATCTGCCATATCAAGTAGTGGCGGTGTGCACAGGGGACATGGGCTTTCCTGATAATAGGCAGATTGATATTGAGACGTGGATGCCGGGGCAGGATAAATATAGAGAGACGCATAGCGCAGATCTTACAGCCAGCTTTCAATCTCGGAGGCTCAATACTAGAGTAAAACGTGAAGATGGAAAATTAGAATCCGTGCACATGAATGATGCTACGGTGATGGCTATCGGCAGAATAATGATTGCGATAATAGAAAATTATCAGGAAGCAGACGGGCGGGTGCGCATTCCAGAAGCTTTAAAGGTATACATGAACGGCAAAACTCATATCGAAAAGATCTCTACACTTTTGTAAAAATGAAGAACATCGCTATTAGGCATTTCCACACTCCGCCTGCAACCAAAAAGAAAAGCAGCTGGCGCGCGTGGCTTGTATTTGTGCTGATATTGATCTGCTTTGGAATGATCGTTTATGCTGTGAATTTGCCTAGCTATCAAATTAAATCCGTAGCAGTAAAAGGCGCGGTGCTTACCGATAGTGAAAAAGTAAAAGAGGTCGCAGAGCAGAATATTTCTGGGCGATATTTTTTCGTAATTCCAAAAAGCTTTGTTTGGGCATATCCAAAATCCAAAATAATGGATCAAATATTCGAGATGATATCTGTCTCTGGCGTTGATATATCCGTGGATCAGGATGAAATTCTGCAAATCAATATCAAAGATAGAGCGCAAAAATATCTGTGGTGCGGGAGTGAATCCGATTGTTATTATATGGATGAAAAAGGAATTGTATTTGCAAAAGCTCCACTTCTCGAAGGCAATATATTCCTCAAATTTTCGGGCTTAATTCAAAACGATCCTATAGGGCAATTTTTTCTTCCTCCGGACAGAATGCAATCGCTCGTTTCTTTTGTGGATGGATTGAAAGGTCTTGGGCTTTATGCCGTGGCTGTGAATGCTAAATCAAGTGCAGAAATTCATATTATTTTAAGCTCGGGCACGAATCTCATCATTTCTCTCGAAAAGCCGCTTGATTCCGTGCTATCGAATATAAAGATCCTCAAAGCATCTCCAGATTTCGAAAGCGCTTCAGGGGGGATCGAAAAGCTTGAATACATAGATTTGCGCTACGGCACCAAGGCTTTCTGGAAATAAATACTGTATAATATTGGCATGCTTGCCCTTAATTTTTCATACTTCTATTGGCATTACACCGAGGCCTTAAAAGAGCTGATTCAAATTTGCAGAAATTTTCTTTGGTTTGTGTATCACTTTTTTTCTATGGATGTTTTATCCAAAACGCTTTTATCTCCATGGCAGAGGCTGGACGAGCCGTATAAAAAGGGCTCGGGCATCGAAGGATTTTTTGAGACGTTTGTGGTGAACACCCTGATGCGCATTTTAGGATTTTTTATTCGAAGCTTTGTGATCTTGATGGGCGCTATCGTATGGCTTTTTGTGCTGATGCTTGAAATAGCAGCTTTTGCCTTATGGCTTGTGTTGCCATGCGTTATTATCATCCTGTTTATTTCGGGCCTCCGCCTGCTTATAAAATAATGCCGCAAAAAAGCCTCAAAACATTGCTCGCAGGGATCAGCGCCGCTCTTATCATGGAAGATATTTTTCCTCATGTGTGGCGCAGGTTTGCTCTGCATTTATTTGGAGGCATTTCTACGCTGCTTCTTGGGCTCACTTTGCTTCAGGCTGGAGAAATATCAGAGAGGCTCCGAGGAGGATTTTTGCTTTCGCTTGCGCTTACGCTTTTCTTTGCGTCTCTTGA
>JAZJXR010000008.1:16797-48378 GCA_040390775.1 Patescibacteria group bacterium
ATTCTGTATTTGCTCGCGCGAATGCGGGGCAGTGGCGGGTGCCTTTCGAGATTGGCCGGATCATATTTTATGCGGATGAAGATCTGGCTCAAGGGCTGTTTTTTTCTGAGATAGGGTTTGAAGCCATAAGGCGGCTCGGATTTACAGAAAGCGAAATAAAAGAATTTCTAAAAAACAAACCCAAAACATCCTTCACTGATATTTTGACAGCATTCGAAGGCCATATATTGCCATCTGATTATGCCAAATTTCTTTTTCAAAATGACAAATCTCTTGCTGATTTCTTGTTCACCAGAGGCTTCGGCGAGAAAGAATTCGTGGGAGTGATCTCTTGGGTGACGGACAAAGAATGCAGAGCTACCGAAAATGAAAGGTGGTGGAGCCGCGCTGCATTATCCCGCATTCCAGGAATAGGCAAGAATTGGGCCTATGGCGAGACATATATTTTGGAAAGGTACGGAGAAGATCTGACGGAAAGTGCCGCGCCCATTGCTGCAAGCTTTGCCAAATCCGCAGAGAAGGCTGTATCGCGCCTTGAATCTGTGCTTTCTCGCGGGCAAGGGGCCAATGCGGCGCTTGTGTCAGACGATGAATCCGCTCGCACAGGGGTGCTGGCTATGCTTGTGGGGCGTATTGCAAGCGGCAGCATTATTCCGAACTTAGAGCACAAGAGAGTGTTTCTTCTTAATCCGAATCTGCTTGTAGAAAATTCTCATGACAAAATTTCCTTCGAGCAGAATTTAACGAACGTGGTATTGCAGGCAGCGAATGCTGGAAATGTGATCCTTGCTATCCCGTATTTTTCTTCTTTCATAAAAAGCGCTGCGGCACTTAGCTCAGATGTGGTAGCTATCCTTGAGCCATATATTACTTCTCCTTCTCTCCATATTCTCGCGCTCGATAGCGAGAGCGATTACCATGGATTCCTATCAGGGAGGGAGACCTTTGCAAATAATTTTGAGCTGATAGTGGCTGATGGTGAGAGCGGAGAGGGTATAATTCTGATGCTTGAAGCAGAAGCAATAAATCTTGAAAAAAGATCGCATGTGCTCATTTCTTATCCCGCTATCCTTGCGATCTCTGAATCAGTAGAAAGATATTTCGATCTCAGGGCTACAAGCGAAAAGGCCAAGGAGATCCTTTTTGAATCTGTACCGCATGCAATTTCTGCTGGGAGGAGAATAGTGCTGAAGGAAGATGTGCTTGCTCTTATAGAGGATAAAACAGGGATCCCAACGGGCGCTCCAAATGCAGCAGAGCAGGGTGAGCTTTTGCATCTCGAAGAGCTTTTGCATAAACGGATCGTGGGGCAGGACGAAGCGGTGGCTGCCGTGGCGGATAGCTTGAAGCGAAGTCGCGCAGGTGTCCGAAATCCAGACAAGCCGATCGGCACCTTTCTTTTCTTGGGGCCAACGGGTGTTGGTAAAACAGAGACGGCCAAAGCTCTTGCGGATATTGTGTTTAGCTCGGAAGAAAAAATGAATAGGCTTGATATGTCTGAATACCGGGATGCTTTTGCCATGGAGAGATTGATTGGATCTTTCGGCACAGGCCGAGCAGGAGCGCTTTCTATGATGCTCCGCGAGAAGCCTTACGGCGTGCTGCTTTTGGATGAGTTTGAAAAAACGACTTCCGATATTGTGAATCTTTTCCTTCGAATTTTTGACGAAGGCGTGTTTACAGATAGTGATGGCAGAAAAATAAATGCTAAGAATAATATTATTATCGCGACGTCGAACGCAGGAAGCGAGCTGATATGGGATATCATCAAATCAGGCAGTCGGCTTGAAGATAAGAAAGATGAGGTTATCGAATCGATAATTAAAAATGGAATTTTCAAGCCCGAGCTCTTGAACCGATTCGATGCTGTGGTGCTTTTCCACCCTCTTCTTGGAGCTGATCTAGAAAAGGTGGCAAAAATGATGATAGAGAAATTTGGAAAGAGAATGCGCGCTCAAGGTATCGTTGTCGAAGCGACAGAGGGCGCAATAAAATATCTGGTAGAGAAAGGCACAGATCCGAAATTCGGTGCTCGCCCGATGAATCGCGCGATCGAGGATGGAGTAGAAAAGCTCTTAGCAGAAAAAATAATAGAAGGGAAAATAAAGGCGGGATCAAAAATATCTTTCGAGGCGGATAGCGAAGGCAGGCTCCAAATGATCGTGCTATGAGCGGCAAAAGTGTACACAAAATTCTCTCCGCTCTCCTTGCTCTTCTTGTGGGTGTGTCTGTGCCGTATTTTTTGATCGATATAGGTGAAAAGGCTTATGCAGAATTTGCTCCACCTGCGGTAGTGGTACCTCTTCCAAATTTAGGATCAAATGATGCAGATTCCACTCCTATGCCAGATGATAGCGAGCCTGTGCCAGTGAATCCGAATATTAGCGGGCAATATTATTTTGAGGGGCCGAATTATCAAGTGCCGCAAACGAGCGCGCAGGCGTATGTGGTGGGCGATGTAGATACAGGCGAAATAATAATAGAAAAGAATCAAAATGATGTGCACCCGATCGCTTCTGTCTCGAAACTCATCACGGCGCTTGTGGCCAAAGCAAATATGGATCAGCATAAGCCCGTCACAGTATCAAGATCTTCAATAGATATATATGGCTCTTCTGGCGGCCTTTCGCAAGGAGAGAAAATTCTCGTTACGGATCTGTATTATCCGCTCCTCATGGAATCTTCGAATGATGCGGCAGAGGTGTTTGCAGAAGGCTACGGCTATGATGATTTTATAAATCTCATGAACAAGCAGGCGGGGGATATCGGCATGGCTTCTACAAGCTTTTTTGAGCCATCAGGCCTTTCAGAAAAAAATGTGTCTACCGCACGCGATTTATTCAAGCTTGCGGGATATATCACAAATGAGCATCCAGATATTTGGGATATTACGCGCGTCAGGCAATATTCTATACGTGGCCACGCTTGGGGCAATTCAAGTCAAATTTCGCGCAAAGTTTCTTTTATAGGCGGCAAGAATGGATTTACATATGAAGCAAATGAGACGGCCGTCGTCGTCTTAAATATTCCTCTCGAGGGCGGCATAAGGCGCATTGGAATCACACTTCTTAAAAGCAATGCCAGAGAAGTGGACGTAAACGCCTTAGAAAGATTCGTTGCAAAGTGGGTGGGCTTTTTGCCGAAAGGCGAGAATCTGTGATAGTGTGGCCTGCACAAATATGCAAAACTTTTGGACAAAATTAAAAAAGCCCTTCTTTGTGCTCGCTCCGATGGCGGATGTGACGGATGCTGCTTTTCGGAGGCTGATTGCCAAATATGGAAAGCCAGATGTGACGTGGACGGAATTCGTGTCAGCTGACGGATTGGCGCGAGCGCCAGAAGAAGGCAAGAAGAAGCTTCTCAAGGATTTGGAATATTCAGAAAGCGAGCGGCCGATCGTGGCGCAGCTATTTTCCTCGAATTCAGAGAATATGGAAAAGGCAGCAAAGCTTTGCGCAGATTTGGGATTCGATGGCATTGATATCAACATGGGCTGCCCAGACAAAACGGTAGAGAAGCAGGGTTGTGGAGCTGCTATGATAAAGAATCCGGAAAGAGCGCGCGAGGTGATAATGGCAGCGAAGCGCGGGGCACCAAATCTGCCGATATCTGTAAAGACGAGATTGGGATACAACAAAGATGAATTAGAAACATGGCTGCCGTTTCTTTTATCTTGCGATCTCGCCGCTATCACGATCCATGCGCGCACAAGGAAAGAAATGTCCAAAGTTCCTGCACGCTGGGATCGTATAAAGCGCGCTGTAGAAATCCGTGATGAATATTTCTCCAAAAACCCAGAAGGTAGTCTTTTGGGTAAAACACTGATTATCGGAAATGGTGATGCACTGGATCTAGAGGATGCAAAACAAAAAGCGGAAGAATCTGGCGCAGACGGTGTAATGCTCGGCAGGGCGATATTCGGGAATCCATTTTTATTTTTTGCTCTCAATAATTCACCTCACCCTGACCCTCTCCTCCATAAGGAGAGGGAGGTTGGAATCCAAATGAGGCTAGAAGTAATGCTCGAGCACACCAAGCTTTTTGAGGAGCTTCTGATGCCGCCAAAGAATTTTGCAATAATGAAAAAGCATTACAAAGCGTACGTGAAGGATTTCGATGGGGCAGGGGATTTGCGCACAAAGCTTATGAATGCAGAAAATGCTGCGGAGGTGGAAAATATAGTAAAGGATTTTTTAGATTTGACATTAGGAACGGGTGTGATATAATGTAAGCCTAATCGTTCCTTCCACAAACTAGCAAAGGCAGCCAATGGCTGTGCGGAGCGGGAACGATAATCTCAAAACAAACGCGGTTTGAAAGGCCGCATCGACCACCATGAAATCGCCTCCCAACGGGACCATGTCCCTCGCCAAGTACACCACATTGAGCAACGCCCTCACCGGCACCCCTGGCCACGGCAAGAATGTCAGCGCCTTCAATCTCGGCCACCGCGCCGGCGCCGGCATCACTGCCTCGGGCTAGTCATCGGCGGCAAGACCGCCTGTGACGGTCAATGACCAGAGTTGAAGCACCAACTAAGCTTGCGCAGGCAAGAAAGAGCTGATCTCAACAGTCATTGACCACTGGCCGGATTGTACCCTCGCGTACAATCCGGCCTTTCTCATTTCCGTATTTCATATCCACATAACTTCTTGCATATTTTGAAATGCGGGTGTAATGTCTACTTCGGCCATTGTTCCTCGAGTAGTCATGTGACGTCTTGATACAAGGGCCAAAAGCACACCACCAAGAAGGCCTTTACCCCAAACAAGCACTGCCTAGCTACCCCGTAGGATCGATCTTCAAAAATCGGTTCATTGTGCCGAGAGGTGCAATCGAGTTTAGGTTTTGCAAAGCAAAGCCACAAAACCCAACTGGGCTGGAAAAAATAAAATACACTCATTCTGTCGCCACGCGCGACCGTCCGCAAGGATACCTCGAAGGCCGGATCGTTCCAACGATCCGGCCTTTATCATTTCTTTATACTCAATACCAAATACTGTATACTCTTCCCATGTCCGAAACTTTGTACAGAAAATACCGCCCGAAGAAATTTGATGATGTGATAGGGCAGGAGCAAATTGTAGCCACGCTTCAAAATGCACTGAAGAGCGATCGGGTGGCGCATTCGTATATATTTGCTGGGTCAAGGGGCACAGGGAAGACGACTCTTGCAAGAATCTTTGCAAGCGCTCTTGGCGTATCTCAAAACGATCTATATGAAATAGATGCCGCGTCAAACAGAAATATAGATGATATTCGTGCTATTCGCGATGCTGTATCTACGCTGCCTTTTGATTCTAAATTTAAAATTTATTTGCTTGACGAGGTGCATATGCTCACCAAAGAATCTTGGAATGCACTTCTAAAGACGCTAGAGGAGCCGCCGAGCCACGTGATATTCATAATGGCCACGACGGAAATAGAAAAGATCCCAGATACAATTCTTTCTCGATCCGAGCTGCATACATTCAAAAAGCCAGACGATGCTGTCCTAGCCAAGCTTGTAAAGCAAACGGCCAAAAAAGAAGGCTTTGCGATCGATGATGAAGCCGCAGAGGTGCTTGCGATGCTTGCGGATGGATCCTTCCGCGACGCGCATGGTAATTTGCAAAAAATTATTTCTTCTCTCTCTGGGAAGAGCATAAAGATAGAAGATGTAGAGGCCATTTCCGGAGCGCCAAAGATCGCGCTTGTTGCTGATCTAATAGATTCTATTTTGAATAAAGATATTGTAAAAGCAATTAGCGTGATAGCCGAGCTCCGCAAAGAGAATCGAGATATCAAGGTGTTCACAAAGCTCGTCCTAGAAAAAGTGCGCTCGATACTGATCGCACGCATAAAAGGCGAATTGGGGGTGGGTGACAATAAGGCGATCAATTCTGAGACCCTGATCGCATTCCTCGATGCCTACGAGAAGATTTCTCGCTCATCTTTCCCTGATATTGCTCTAGAAGCCGCTTTGCTTAAGATGCTAGGTTAGGAAATAGATTTGCTTCTCCTTTCGGCAGCGAAATATTATTTATAATGCTTCGAAGCTTCGAATTAAGATTCGATCTATCGCTATCGGTAAATTTTTTGATGGATCCTGCAGGATAATTGGCATACTGCGTCTCTCCGATCCTTGTATCAAATTGGTAGCAAGAAGAATTGCTGCGAAGAAATAGTCTGTATTCATCTCCGCTCGCATAATGCCCAGCGGCTGCATCTCCGATATTGCTGAATTCGCTCGAAGCATATACGTCTCCGTTTTTTGTGCCGCTTGGTGCTTTGCTTGAATCGAATCCAGAGGGAGGGGTGCCCAAGCATTGGCTTTCAGATGTGTAACCAAGCTTTGCCACGCGGATCCCAGCGCTTTCAAAATTCGTGCCCTTGTATGCATCGCCTATATGATAGAAGCAATATTCAAAATCTGGATCGCACGCTGGAATGTATGAATTCGCGGGCATCTGGGAAGCGTTCGTAGCAAGGCCAAATTCTGATGAATCATAAGAGATCTGTATGATGCTATCCGAAACACTTTCGGCTGTGTTGCTTGATGTGGTAGGAGAGGGAGCAGGGGTAGGAGATACACTAGAATTTTGATTTCTTATTCCCACATACATAAAAATTCCTATGAGAATTAATACTGCGATAGTTGTGGCAACAAATTGATTTTTGGTCATGCTTATATTATAGCTTTTAATGCTTTTGATCAGGAACTTTCGCGCCGCTTGCACGAGCTTCTGATAATCCAATGGCGATAGCTTGCTTCCGGCTCTTTACTTTCTTGCCGCTTTTGCCCATTTTAATATCGCCATGCTTCCACTCATGCATTACTTTCTCTATCTTCTTCTTGGCTTTTGGTCCATACTTTGCCATAAGCTTTAAGACGAAAAACTATATAAATTGTTACAGTATTTATCGCAACTGCGATCTAAGGTCTGGTACGTACTGCGTTAGGTGTCATAAGGGTATTATAGCAGGTTCTAGCATCAGAGCCTGACCCCTTTAGGTCTATCAAAAAAGATTGAATATGTTTGTTTTTGCGATAAGTTTGTTGTAGTATCAGCATATTATTCGACCTCAAAACTTAATCAATTCTAGAACATGTCTGAAAAACAAAAGAAAGAAACTGGAGTTGATCGTCGAGTCTTCAATGGTGGTCCGAGAGAAGGCGCCGGAAGACCTATCAGCATAAGTAAGAAAAATGCACGTTCATTCTTAGTTGAACAGATTGTTGTCAAGCAACAGAAGGATGGACAAGTAAGGGATGTAAAGAAAACGCGGGAGACTCTACTCTTTGAGATGCTCTTCAAACTCGGCTACCAACATGGTGATGTAAGAGCCATAGACAGACTTTTTTACTATGCTGATAGGAGATCCAAAGAAATTGATGAGAAAAACTCTAGGTTTGTAGAGGCAAATAAAGGATCAACAGAATGGAATGATAAAGTCTACAAAGCTCTAGATAAAGCATACGGTGGTAACAAGAATAAAGCAACCAAAAATAAACAGTCTTTATCCACTTCTTCTAATAAAATCAAAGAGGAAGTGCTAAAAGATGAGGGATTGAGCCTTACCTTAGAACGAAATTTAGCTAAGATGAAAGCAGCAATAAAGAGTATTTCCGAGAATAAATAGTTTTTTAATTGCAATCTGTGTATGTAGTTTGTCCACTCATTAGTGTATTGGATGTGCAATGAATGCTAGAAGGGGCCGAGGGTAAGTAGATAGTAGGTGCAGACACTGGTCGGTTTAGATTCTTGATCAATGCGTCATTACAATTCTTTGTCACCTCATTTAGATCAGCATCATATTGGCTTTTTAGCTGCTGACTGCTTGCGAGTAGTTGATTGTAGGCAGTGACCTCAATTGATAGTTTCTGCTCCAGGCTTGCTATCTGCTTTTGATTATCTTCTAACTGGTGCCCTAGATCAATATTCTTTGAAGTTTCATCAATAAGATCGGCCATAAGAATATCTGCTTGTTGTGAGTCCGTTAATGTACTGGTGGCAGCTTCATTAGTAACTGGTATGGATCGGGACCAAGAGAATGGGTTCCACCACGCGGCCAATGTAACAGATGGTATTATTAGTAAAACTAAGAGCGCAAGTAATATTTTATTGTACATAGGAGTTCATTAAAGCTTATTTACTCGTTGCTTTTCTGACTTTAACTTCTTTATTCCCTTTAATGTAAGATATATGGAGAAACCTAGAAATAGAAACATGTACCAATTCATATCTTCAAATATAGGTTCAACTACAAACACTAAGAGTGACAATGCGGCAAACACTAGATCCCTTTTTGCAGAAGTATTTTTCATAGCATAAATTCTTGCGCCAGTTAGTAATAAACCTGCAGACGGGGACGCAAAAAGCCCACCACAGGTAGAGACCGAAGTCTCTCGTATCCGTTTCCAGATACGGCAGGATATGCGACCCTATGATGGGTTCTTTATGCATATCCTGACTTTTCTTCACCATGCCGGACCAAAATGGGCCGGTTTAGGTTACTTCTGACTTATTCGGTTGTAACTCAATGATACCAGAAATACTGGTACTGGTCAGTACCTTAGCTTAGATCAGTAGATTAGCGTAATCGAGTTATCCCCTTATACGATTTGACCCCATTTGTCCCTAAATGCTTCTGTTGCACTGATCAATTTCTTTTGCTCTGGTGGCATGTTAGGCATCCTTTTGCCATCACTGATAATGATCCTGTGTGTAGCACTAGAGAAACGCTTGTGAGCATTTCTAAATAGCACTTCATTCTTTTCTATAAAACTTCGAGGAATGATAAAAAATCTAGGTTTGGAGAAAGATTCGTCTAGGGCAACAAAAACAAGAAAATCGAAGTAGCAAAAGTCTCCAGACACTTTTCCTCTTTTTGGATGATTATAGACATTGGTATGTTTTCCGCTTCTGCATTTTTTTATATTTAATGCTGCTCCTTGCCATATACCAGATCCTTCATCTTTGAGACGAGAGGTTTTAATTTCCACATTTATCTTTTCACGTCCATCTGTAAGTTGCATGTCTGCTCCTTTTTGACCTGAGAAAAAGTTGACTGAAAATCTCGTTCCCTTAAAGACCTTCTGCATTTTTTGAAAAACTAGAATTTCTCCATACATACCAGCTAATCCTGGAGGTAATTTCATGCCTTGTAGCTCCAAATCCTTTTTTAGTTTTAGGATGTCTGATAGTAATATTTGAAGATTTTTCATACGCTAGATCTGTTGTAGGTCTAGTAGTTCTGCCGCATCATCAACATCTAATCCAGTCTCATCTACAAGATCCTGAAGTTTTTCTGCTTCATCCATACTCATGTCTTCTTCTTTTGCTTTTTCAAATACTTCTTCGTCCATAATTTTACCACTCAAACATGTCTACCACGTTTTCAATGGCTTTCTTGATACGATCAATGATTCCTTGTCGCTCCAAAAGCTTTGGAGCTTCAGGTAACAGGTCAACGATATCCTGCCCGTGAGGCAACCGTTGTGTGTACAGATATTCACCAATCAATTGCTCGATCTTCTCAACTGGAATACTCTCTTCTCTCGCGATGGTCTTTAGGGTCTCAGAGCGTTCACTTGCCCAGAATTCGCTGAATGCCTTTTCAACATCCTCCGATTTACCGAGCTTCGGCAAATTCTCCTCAATGAACTTCTTGATAAGATCCTTCTTCTTTCGTAGCTGTACGTCTCTATCAAATAGGTGCAATATCTCGTCCGTCTTCTTTTGGCGGATAGCATCAGAGGTGATGTTCTTCAATCCTGCAATAAGTTGGATGATGTAGTCAAAGTTGATAATATCTCTGGTGGTCAACTCAATTTCGAAGTCGATTTGATCCAATATGGACTCGGGCCCAGCGTCATGATTTTTACGCTCCTCGTAAACATCTAGGTACTTACTCTGGTAGTCATAGAACTCTTGTTCAGTTATCCCCAGGTCATTGAATGAGAATCCAGCGAACGTTTCGAGTGACGACTTAATGCGAAGCAGATCACGGAATGTTTTAACGAAAGATGCACGCTGCTCTTCTCCCTGTAATCCATCGACATCAGATACAGCGGGAACCTTCTCTCTGAGCTCGGCAAGTTTGATTTCAAACTCTTTTTTCTGAATCTCATATGGTTTCTTGAAAACAACCTCCTTTGCATTCTCATCACCGAATAGTGCGAGAGCTTTGTCTGTCGCTTCCTTGAGGTTTCTAAAGGAGACAATGTTGCCGTGGGGCTTATCTGAATTGAGGAGACGGTTCGTTCGTGAGTATGCCTGTATAAGGCCGTGGTAGCGGAGGTTTTTATCGACATAGAGCGTGTTCAGACGTGGGCTATCGAAGCCAGTCAGGAACATGTTCACCACAAGGACCAGATCTACCTCTTTGTTCTTTATACGCTTCTGAAGATCTCTGTAGTAATCGTAGAATCGGTCTGTAGAAAAGTTGGTTGAGTAGAGCTTGTTGTAGTCCTTGATGCAGTTCTCCAAGAAGTCACGGGAGTGCTGGTTGACCGTGGCACCCTCAGCACCGAATACATCCACATCGAGTAGATCGTTGCTCTCGTCTTCGTTGGCTTGATACGTGAATATGGTAGCAACACTAAGGTTCTCTGGCTTCTTCTCTATCAGGAGTTTGTAGTATCGTTTTAGGACATCAATGTTCGAGACAGCGAAGATTGCATTGAATTTTCCTTGCTTTGTCTTTCGCTTCCAGTCTGCCAACACGTAATCAGTAATCTTGTTCAATCGATCATCACTCTCAAGCACTTCTTTTGTATTGATACCCTCAACGAGAGCATCGGCAAAGATGTCTGCGTCGAGCGTGTCTTGATCCTTCTGTTTGTACTTGCCGACATACTCCACTGCAAAACCAAGTACGTTATTGTCAGAAATAGCGTTGGTGATGATGTACTTGTGCAAGCACTCACCAAACACGTCGGCAGTGGTCACTCCAGCTACATTGTTATCGGCAAAGATTGGCGTACCAGTAAACCCAAAGAGCTGGGCTTTCTTAAAGAACGCCTTGATACGTGCGTGTGTCTGTCCGAATTGGCTTCGATGACACTCGTCAAAGATAACGACAACCTTTTCATTTGCCAGATACTCGAATTGTTTGAGATACGACTCACGACCAATAGCGATATCGAGTTTCTGAATGGTGGTAACAATAAGCTTTCTGTTTGTATCCTTGAGTTGTTTTACCAATGCACTGGTGTTGTCTGTACCATCTACCGAGCCTTCAGAGAACGAGTTGAACTCCTTTGTGGTCTGAATGTCGAGATCTTTTCTATCAACGACGAAAAGCACCTTCTTTACTTCAGGCATCTGCGAAAGTATCTGACTTGCCTTGTATGACGTGAGTGTCTTACCGGACCCAGTTGTATGCCAGATATAACCATTTCTGTCAGATTCACGGACCCGTTTCTCGATAGCCCGTACCGCATAGAATTGGTATGGACGAAGCGTCATTGGTATCTGTGTTGCCTCCGCAAGGACAATGTATTCAGCGATCATCTCCGACACAGTGCACTTCCCCAAAAATAGGTTGGTAAACTCGTCGAGCTTATTTATTTTATTGTTCTGCTCATCCGTCCAGTAGAACGTCTGCTCAAACGACTGCTTCGGATTGTTTGAGAAGTACTTTGTATTGACTCCGTTTGAGATAACGAAGATCTGTATGTACTCAAAAAGAGTGCCGGTGAAAGAGTGTTTGTGGTAACGCTGGATTTGATTAAAAGCCTCTTTGAGCTCCATTCCACGCCGCTTGAGCTCCACCTGCACAAGGGGAAGACCGTTCACAAGTAGAGTTACATCGTATCGGTTCTCATACCGGCCGACTTGAGTGATTTGCTGTGCTACCTGATACTCGTTCTTGCACCACTGGTCCATGTTGAAGAAGCGAACATAGAAAGTACTCTCATCATCACGAGTGAGTGCGAAGCGATCACGAAGCGTCTTTGCCTTTTGGTAACGGTCGCCTTTGTCCAAATGGTTCAGTATCTTTGTAAACTCCGCAGGAGAAAACGTTGTCTTATTGAACTTCTCGAGCTGTGAGTGTAGGTTCACATTCATTGACGCCGTATCCTCAAGGACCACTGGCGAGAAGCCTAGTCTATGGAGCTGTTCGATTAACGTTTTTTCAAGCTGTTGTTCGGATTGGTGGGTCATATAAATAATTGCTGGAGTAATCCTCGCTTCCAAGTCTCTACTTTTTTAATTTGTAGCTCTTTCGACTCAATCATTGCGTCTAGAGAGACAAGGAAATCTGCAATTTTATCCTGCTCCTGTATAGAAGGAAGTTGCAATTTTGCCTCAGAAAAATATTTAAAACTTATCATCTTACCGTCTCTTATACCCTCTAGTTTACTTATTAATCTTCCAATATAGGCAGGACTTTTAAATAAAAACTTAAAGAAGTACTTATTTATATGCACTTTCGGTCTCAAGACGATATAAGCTGGACTACATAATCCATCATACTCAGAATATTCTATGCCTCCTTGAAAGGACCTCAGGCTAATTATAAAATCTCCCTTTGCAACAACCTTATAGCCTGCAATGCTTTTTTCTGAGACTTGAACTTTATAATTTATTAGGTGACGAGGAATTGCACCTTGTTCTTGTGTAATAGCCAATATTGGCAAATCCTTTTCGTGCTTCTTATTGGATATGCTTTTAAACACTTCGTCACCATTTATTATTGACCATTCAGGGAATTTTTTGCCAACAGCATCTTGAAAGCGAATTTTTTGAGAAAATACTTTCTGTACTACATCCTTTTTGTAGTTTTCTAACGAGGTTTTCGTTTTCTTTAATAAAACAAGATACTCACTTACTACGTCCAAAAAAGAACTGATCTTCTTTTGTTCATCCACTGTTGGTACATAAATTCTATCGTGTAGTACGTAGTCATTATTGATCTTCATGTCGTTCTTTGCACCTTTCTTAACCAACGGTCGCAAATACCGATTTGTATTCTCGTCCAATGCAAAGTAATGATCCAAGAAAGCCCCGTTTGCACTTTCATTATTTACCTTATAGACGGCATACAGAGTGGATACGATCCCAGGTTTATCTTTATTTACTTTAATGATGCCGTATGGATTGGCTTTTAAAGGGCTTTTCGTGTAAACAACATCACCGTTTTCTACGACATGATAATTATGCACGAATACGCCTGCATATGACCTTCCAAGATGCTCTATCTGGTTTACAATTCCGTACTCGCCAGACACTGAGAGTACTTTATCCTTACCAAATTTTAAATCGGCATTACGTTTTTTTGATTCGCTCAATAGATCACTTAGCTTTCTGTAATTCCATTCATCAGAAAATTCCGGAAATCGTATTTCGGGAGCCTTTTTCGAAGACGACTTTAAGACTTTTGTTGTCATGATTAGAATGGTTTATCGATCTTCAGTTCGTCGCAAAATTTCTCGATCCTACTCTGCAGTGCAAGCTCGTCAGCATTTAGTTTTCTAAGTTGTTTTGCTACATCTTTAAGATCAATGGCTACCCCTTCCTCGAAAGTATCCACATAGCGAGGTATATTTAAGTTGTATTCATTCTCTTCGACCTCTGTCAGAGTAGCTCGCCGTGAAAACATTTTTATTTCGCTTCGGTCTTTATAGGTTTCAAAGATCTTTTTTACATGCTCGTCAGTAAGAATGTTGGCACTTGTTGCCTTTTGATACTCCTTTGAAGCATCAACAAAAAGGATGTCCTCGTTTTCTTTTCTGCATTTCTTAAACACTAGAATAACTGTCGGGATTCCTGCACCATAAAATATATTTGGTGGTAAACCGATCACGGCATCAAGGTAGTTCTGTTTCTCGATGAGATATTTCCTGATATGACTCTCGGCACCAGACCTAAAAAGAGCCCCGTGAGGTAACACGATTGCCATCGTCCCATTGTCTGCAAGATGATAGAGCATGTGCGTTACAAAGGCGTAATCTGCAGCACCTTTTGGTGCAAGCCTGCCGTACTGTGAGAATCGATCATCGTGAACAAGCATTGGGTCACTATCTCCCTTCCAGTTGGCTGAAAATGGCGGATTCGCCACGATAGCCTCCGCTTTAACTTCAGGGTGCATATCATCTCTCAGGGTGTCGCCTTGTTTGATTGAGAAATGCTCGAAGTGAACCCCGTGCAGGATCATGTTCATGCGAGCGAGGTTGTATGTCGTTGGGTTGAGCTCTTGGCCGTAGTACTTGGCTACTTCAGTAAACTCTCCGAGACGAAGCAAGAGAGAGCCGGAACCGCAAGTAGCGTCATAGGCTGATTTGATACGCTTCTTGTCTACTGAAACGATTTGAGCGAGTAGGCGTGATACTTGAGCTGGTGTATAAAACTCTCCACCCTTCTTACCAGCACTAGCGGCGAATTCACCGATCAAGTACTCATATGCATCGCCGAGCAGATCGCTCTTTGCATCTTCGAGTTTGAAGTCAATACCACTGAGTAGGGAGAGAACTTCTACTACCACCTCGTTCTTATCTTTTTCTTTAGACCCAAGTTTTGAAGAAGTAAGGTCCATATCATCGAAGAGCCCCTTGAAATCGTCCTCACTGGCAGTGCCAGCAGATGTCTTCTCGATAGAGTTGAGTACGTTCTTAAGGTCTTCGAGAATGAAAGTCTCCTGACCTTTGATTTCACCTTTGCCTTTTTTAACCAAGTACGAAAATAGCTCTGTTGGTTTCAAGAAGAATCCGAGATGGCTGAGACAGGCAGTCTTTATGTGTGCCAAGTATTCCTTACCTTCTTTTGCGTTTTCTTTTATTTCAGCGAACGCAATTTTTTCACGAGCAAGAAGCTTGTCGTTCACATATCGCTCAAGCTTTTCAGATAAATATTTATAGAAAATAAAGCCAAGGATGTAGTTTCGGTATTCATCGGCGTGCATCTTGCCACGAAGCACATTCGCAACACCCCACAATTGTTTCTCTAATAATTTCTTTTGATCGTCTGACATATGCTTAGCGTAGTATCACTTTACACTTTTTCGAGCCAAAAAGAAATCTGCGATAAAAAGTTAGGACGGGTTATCCACTCCTGTCGCTAGACTTCCTAAACGTTAACGGTATGTTGTTGTCGTATGCAAACCACAGCCCCTTCAGGCCACAAGACTGTCCTAGATCTGACCGTAGCAGTAGAACCTCCCCGATACTGCCTATATGCCCGTAAATCGACAGAATCTGACGAAAGACAGGCTTTGTCCATCGACTCTCAGATCAAGGAGATGCTTGAGCTGGCAAGCCGAGAAAGCCTCAATGTTGTGGAGATCAAGCGAGAGTCACATTCAGCCAAGGATACGGCACAGAGGCCGGTGTTCAACGAGGTGATCCAAGGGATTAGAGATGACAAGTTTAACGCCATACTAGCTTGGCATCCTGACCGCTTGAGCCGTAATGCTGGTGACCTTGGTGCCATCGTTGATCTCATGGATCAGAAGAAGATTATAGAGGTACGTACGTACGGCCAACGATTCACCAATAACCCAAGTGAGAAGTTCCTCTTCATGATCTTGGGCTCACAAGCCAAACTTGAGAATGACAACAAGGGAGTAAATGTAAAGCGAGGCCTCAGAGCAGTCTGTGACAAAGGTCTATGGCCATCTATTGCGCCCACTGGTTATCTCAACTCAAAGAATGTAATGCAGAAAGGCCAGGTCTTTATTGATCCAGAGCGAGCTCCTATCATCAAAGATATGTTTACAAAAGTAGGCCATGGTGGTTGGAGTGGCAGAAAGATATTCAGATGGCTTCGAGAAATAAAGTTTGAAACAAGATATGGCCGACCACTGTCCTTAGGTAATATTTACGTAATACTCAATAGTCACTTCTATCACGGCACCTTTGAATACCCGAAGGCTAGTGGTAAATGGTTTCAAGGTAATCACACTCCTTTGATCACAAAAGACCTCTATGATGATGTTCAGAAGCAGCTCCACCTTCAGATCAAGGTGCATAGTAAAAACAAAGAATTCTCATTTACAAAACTCTTCACCTGTGGCCAGTGTGGCTCAGGAGTAACTGCGCAAGAAAAGTACAAAAATCTCAAAGACGGTAGCGTTGCAAAATACATCTATTACGGCTGCACCAGATCGAGAGACATCAACTGCAAGGAGAGGTATATAGAGGAACGAGTATTGATAGCGCAGCTTCTAGACATCTTTGATAAGATTGATCTTGATAAATCTGGCATAAAAAAGAAACTTGAAGCTGAAATCGAACGTCACAAAAAATTCCACTCCGGCATCATGGGTAAAGCTGAACAGGAGTATCACGCGAAGGATGCCGACATTAGGAACTATGCAAAGTACTTGCTGACGGAAGGATCAATCTTTGAGAAGAGAGATTTGCTAATATGTTTGAAGAGTAAGCTGACGTTAATCCAAAAGAAATTGACAATTTAGAATTTTCGATTTACTTTCTCTATATCCTTGACTTTATTGTTCTATGGGTGTATTAGTGTATGTGTTATAAAGTTAATCACCCATACATATGGCACTTAAAAATCACACCATTGATTCTAGTAAGGTCTCGGAGGAGCAGATCGAAGCAATTATTGCAGACCGGATTAAGTATGATCCTAAGAATCAGAAAGTAGTATTACTGCCTAATGCACGAACCCTTTCGAATGATAGAAAGATTCTCCTTTATCTAGTTGCTCTAAAGGGCTGGAAGTTTCTTATAGAGAAAGAGACTCCGCACGAAGACGCTTCACCCCTCGAGATTACACATGCCACTGGAATTCCTGGTGGATCTGTCCGGCCAATCCTTCGAGGACTTGAGGATAGAAAGATTATTATCACTCATAAAGGAAGGTACGAAGTTCCTTCCCACAATCTATCAACAATCCAATCTCTGCTCTCAAAGCAGGACCCTATCGGTCCAGTAGTGACTAAGCATTCGAAAGCTGAATCGAAATCTAATTCAGTAAAGAACGCCAAAGCAAAACGTGTTTCAAGTAATAGCAACAAACCGAGTCTAGCTGAAGGTTTCGCTATTCTTATGGAGAAAAAATGGTTTAAGGGCGGAAAGACGACTAATCAACTAAAGGACAAACTCGATGAGATGACAATATTTCCTCCAATTGAGCAGCTGCCTTCGCATCTCCTTAATGCCTACAGAAAAGGCAATCTTGTTCGTAGTAAGCAGAATACTGACGGAAAAAAAATCTGGGTATATGAGCAAAGATAAATATGACTAACGAGCAAACGGTAAATCAAATCCTCGCGACCCAATTCACAAAGAGACATTTGGACTCTACGATCAATCACTACAAAGAAATGGTGAGTGCTTACCAAGCTGGCGATTGGGAATCGTCACTAATTAAAGCTGGGAAGTTTGTTGAAGCTGTCACTAAAGCGCTCTACCTTCACTGCGGAAAGGCACTCCCTCCTGCACGCCAATTTAAAGTCGGAACAATACTACGGGCCTTAGAACAACTAACTGGACATGATGACACAGTGAGATTGCTTATTCCACGGGCAGGAATATTTGTGTACGACATAGTCAGCAATCGCGGAGCAAGGCATGATCCGGACCAAATTGATCCTAACAAAATGGATGCAGCAGCTGTGCTTCCCATAGCTTCTTGGATTCTTGCGGAAATGATTCGTTTTGCAGCCAAGGGTTCTTCTACACCAGAAGAAACCTTTAGGATTACGGAGCTACTTTGTGAAAAAAAATATCCTTATATTGAGGACATCGACGGAAGGCTATACGTAAACATACGCGATCTAAACCCACGTGAATTAGGATTACTTCTCTTAAATGCTCATTATCCAAATCGGATTTCAAGGTCAGACCTTTCGGCGGCCATTCAAAGACATGGGCATCGAGGAAATAAGGTAGATGTAGCACTGACTCGACTCAAGAGCGTTGTTGATGATAGCGAAGATTTTTGGAAACTACGTGCTAATGGAAGAGAAGAAGCTGAACGTATATTAAGCAAAAACTCTTAAGACTGATATTTTTAGGCCTCTAGGTCCTTCGATACTTTACTACACTTCTGGGGGATAGGGACTCGAACCCCAATACTTAGCGCCAAAGGCTAATGTCCTACCATTAGACGATCCCCCAATACTTCAAATGCTTGGATAGAGTAGCCTTTTTTGGCGAAAAAATCAAAATAATAGTTTTTATCTAAAATGCTTTGTGATAGAATATTTGTCATGATACAAAAACTATCGAAAGGATTTTCTCCCATTTTATTTTTATTTATTTCTATTTTGTTTATAAGTAATACTGAGCTCGCTTTTGCAACGCCAAATACTGCGCCGGTGTTGGATGCAAGCAGAACTCCAGCGCTCGTTGCTATCAATGAAGATGCTGCAGATCCTGTAGGTGTAGTCGGTTCGCCCGTTTCTTATCTTGTTGATTTTACAGTCCCTGCAGGCGGGGTTGATAACGTCACCGATCCTGATAGTGGACCGATGCTTGGTGTCGCAGTGACGGGGATTGATAGTGATTTGACGTGCTATTACTCTGTTGATAGTGGCAGCACTTGGACGGCGTTTGGAAGCGTATCTGATTCGTCTGCTCGGCTTCTGGCAGCAAATGGTACCAATAGAATTTATTGCAAAGCAGGGGCAAATGAAAACGGTTCGTACCCTGCAGCGCTGACATTTCGTGCATGGGATCAAACGAGCGGATCAGATGGTAGCACAGCTGACGTATCCACAAATGGCGGAGGGTCTGCATTTTCGAGCGCATCTGATACAGCTTCGCTTACGGTGAATGCAGTAAACGATGCGCCTGTGCTTGATGCTTCCAAAACCCCAGTGTTGGCATCAATGAGCAAAAATGCTGGAGCGCCAACTGGCGCGGTAGGCACGCTCATATCAAGCTTGATTGATACCGCGTCAATACCAGGAGGGGTTGATAACGTGACTGATGTTGATTCTGGTGCGCTTCTTGGTATTGCTGTGATCGGTGTCGATGCGGCGGATCTCACTTGCTCTTATTCATTGAATGGCGGTGCGACGTGGGCAGCGATGGGTAGTGTAAGCAATTCCAGCGCTCGGCTTTTGGCTGCAGATTCTGACAATCGATTGTATTGTGCGGCGGGCACGGGCGTAAGCGGCACGTTTCCATCTGCGCTGACATTTCGAGCATGGGACGAGGCGAGTGGTAGCGATGGAAGTACAGCAAGCGCTGCAAGCAGTGGCGGCACTACAGCTTTTTCATCCTCATCTGATACAGCTGGCCTCACTGTCAGTACAAATATTGCACCAGAAGGGACGAATCTA
This sequence comes from Patescibacteria group bacterium, assembly GCA_040390775.1. Classification (GTDB taxonomy): domain Bacteria; phylum Patescibacteriota; class Minisyncoccia; order Phycocordibacterales; family CAIRYW01; genus JAQBQZ01. The sequence goes on from JAZJXR010000008.1 coordinate 36,040, forward strand.
AGCGCTTCAGAAACATACTACAGAAATGCACCTCAAGATCTCACTGATATTGTAGTCAGCGATGCCGATACCGCTACTCTTACTGTGACGCTCACGATTTCAAATCCATCAGTTGGAACTTTGAATACAGGCACTTCTGGAGCGGTGACGTCTACTTACACTTCTATGACGGGGGTCTGGAGTGCAAGCGGAGTGATTTCTTCTTTAAATACATTGCTTCATGATCTCACCTTTACGCCAATCACTGGCGGGACAAGCAATTTCACGATCACGACTTCTGTCTCGGACGGTACGGTTTCTGTTAGCGGTTCAAAGTCTGTGACATTTGTGCCCGTTCCGCCGAATGCTCCGACAGCTTTTTCGGCAACGGCGATCTCTCCTACAGAAATTCATCTTTCATGGACGGCGCCTTCGGATGATGGAGATGCTGCTATTACTGGATACAAAATTGAGAGAGAGTGGCCGAAAGGTGCCGGATGGGGTACTCTTGTGGCAAATACTGGCACGGATTCGACCACTTACAGTGATACGAATCTGCAGCCAGAGATCGAATTAAACTATCGCGTGAGCGCTATCAATTCAGCAGGTACCGGTAGTGTTTCAGATGCTTCATCTGCCACAACATTAACAGAGCCTGAGGGCGCTGCTTGTACACCTGATACGTATTGGAAGTTTGACGAAGGTAGCGGTACCGCGGCTGGAGACAGCTCGCATGCTGGGATTTCTGGCACGCTTTTGAACGGCCCAGTGTTTTCAAGTGATGTTCCTGCAGCGATTCGCTTCTCTGATCCATACAGCCTAGTTTTTAATGAGGGGCCGAGCGAGAAAATCACCTTCACGAAGCCTGTGTCGAATACGTTCACGGTATCGATGTGGATCAAGCCTGATAATCAGGCGGATGATTACGGCTCTCTTATTTCGCAGAGCACAGACATCGGACTTTACTACATGGGCTCGCACTCGGCTAATGCCAATCAGATCAGTGCATATTTTATGGGCGCAGATCATTTCAGCCACGCTGCGCTTACGCAGGGAACATGGCATCACATAGCATGGGTGTCTGATAGGGGTTTCGGTGCTCTGTATGTTGATGGCACGCTTGATTCCACTGCAAGCGGTGTTGGGCCAATGAATCTCAACACTCTTGGCAGCGATCCTGGGGCTGAGATGTTCGACGGCGGGATAGATGATGTGCGCGTATATGATTCAGCGCTCAGTGCTCACAATGTCAGCCAGATTGCTCTTGGATCAGATAACTGCAACAATTCGGCTCCTGCATCAGCTTCAAGCCGTCATAGCTCTGGCTCTATAATTTCCCAATCCATAGAGAGATCTGTACAAACTCCTCCCACTACAAATACACAAATTTCTTCGAGCCGCTTCCTGCGTCCTTTGAAGCTTGGTGCAGTGGGCGCTGATGTGAAGCAGTTGCAAATATTTCTTAATACTCACGGATCTGTGATATCTCCATCTGGCCCAGGGTCAGTCGGGAATGAGACTTCCTTTTTTGGAAATGCCACAAAAGCAGCTCTCAAAAAATTCCAAGAGATCCATGCAAAAGATATTCTCGTCCCTGCCGGATTAAAGTCAGGCAATGGCGTTTTGGGGCCGTTCACGCTAGCGTTTTTGAATCAGAATTAAGTAGGCATCCGGCATATTTAATGCTAACCTCATTGGATGCCGCAAAACGATGTCATTATCAGGTTCGACAAGGTATCCTTTGAATTTGGCGTGAACAAGCCCATCCTTAGCGAGGTGTCTTTTGCTGTGCGCTGGGGCTCCAAGATCACGAACATGGGCCAGAATGGGGCAGGCAAGAGCACGATATTTAAAATGATCACGGGAGCGCTTGCTCCAGAGGAAGGTCAGATCCATAGGGCACAAAGAGCATCGATCGCGATATCGAGGCAGGTGATCCCGCAAGCCGAGCTATCTCTTACTATTCGAGAATTTTTTGAAAAATGCTTTGATAAGAAAATTTATGATATAGATCCAAGAATAGATGCTGTGCTAGAGGTAGTGAATCTGCATGCTCCGCATGATCGTATTGTAAAGAGCTTTTCGGGCGGGCAGCAGGCGAGGCTCCTCTTGGCTTCAGCCTTGATTCAAGATCCAGACGTACTTCTACTCGATGAGCCCACAAATAATCTGGATAAAGCGGGGATAGAACATCTGACGAATTTTATCAAAGCCTATCCCAAAACATGCCTTGTGATCTCTCACGATGCGGATTTTTTGAATTCGTTTACTGATGGTGTGCTATATCTTGATGTATTTACGAGAAAGGTAGAGCAGTATGTAGGAAATTATTTTGATCTTCAGGCAGAAATATTGGCGCGTATCGAAAAAGAAAACAGGAAGAACGCGCAGCTGGCTAAAGAGATCCAAGAAAATAAAGATAAGGCCAACTTCTTTGCACAGAAGGGCGGGCAGATGCGCCTTGTGGCCAAGCGCATGCGCGATAGGGCAGAGGAATTGGAAGAAGAAAAGGTGGATGTGCGGAAAGAAGATAAAACGATCCGGCCGTTCCGCATCCCTTCCGAAGAAGATGTGCTAGGTGAGATCATTTCTATATCTTCTTTTAGTGTGATGAATCCAAAGACTCACAAGCCCGTAAATCGCACAGCAAAGATCTCTCTAAAGCGTAATCAGCACTTGCTTTTAAAGGGCCCGAACGGAATTGGGAAGAGCACGCTGCTTGAAGCTTTGGCAAGCGGCCATGCTAAGGGTGCAAGCATAAAAGACGCCGTGCGCGTAGGATATTATCGCCAAGATTTTTCTACTTTGAATTTTGAAGACACTGTGTACGAATCTCTTCTTTCTGTGATGGACAAGCATTTGGAAGAAACCCTGCGCTCTGTGGCAGCAGGATTTCTAATTTCTGGCGATATGATCCACACAAAAATTGGCAGCCTTTCTGAAGGCCAAAAGGGCCTCGTGGCATTCGCGCGTCTCGTGCTGCAAAAGCCGGGGCTGCTTATATTAGACGAGCCGACGAATCATATAAATTTCCGCCATCTGCCCGTCATTGCCAAAGCGCTTTCTGAATATCAAGGCGCGATGATCCTCGTTAGCCATGTGCCAGAATTCGTGGAGCAAATTCGCATTGATGAAGTGCTGGATCTTGGATAATTTCCTAGATCCTAATATCCGCTTCCGGTACTAGGGCTTGGTGCGGCTCCTGTGTCCGCGCTGCCGCCCACATTTAGCTGTACAGCTGGATTCTGCGCTGGGGCAGCCGTGGTGCTACCTGATCCTCCGCGCATAGCGATAAACACTCCAACACCGACGAGGATCACCACAATGATCACAAGTAATGCTGTATTTGTGCCTGAATTATCTTGCATATATTTATATTATTAGCTTCTAATGCTACACAAACGCAGACGTAGATTATATAAAAATCTTACTGTAAGAAATAAAAAAACCGCTGGCTGTGAAGCCATGCGGTAACGTTTTTAGTGCCTTTTGACTGTGAAGACGCCGACACCTTCTTTGATCATCATATCCCCGAATGCTTTGTTCCAACCTAAGAGACCGTTTGCATCTTTAGTGCTCTTGAATTCGAGGGTGACAAAGCCTTCAGTCGGACAAAAGAAGATCAATTTTTTGAGCGGCACTACCTTTCGTTTCTTTCCAAGATCGCGTTCTTTCTTGTATAGAAAGCAGCGGATACCATTTGGCCCTCCGGCTGTAGCTTCAGGTCCATTGATTGCGGCCATGATCCATACATCTTTGTACATTGCGTTCATTTGCCACACCTTATCATGCAGAACAAATTTATGCACCTGCCATAATAGATTCCAAAAATTCTGATAGAATATCATCATGACAAAAGCTTTGATTTTGGCGATGGTGGGCTTTCTGGTGATAGTGGGGGCGGTGGCTTCCTTTGGATATAAAGCCAATCTGGCGAATACAGGCGGCTATATTGATATTCCAAGCGTTCCTACACCTGCGCCAATTCCAGATCCGATAATCGAAGCGTCGAGTATAGCTTCCAGTACTGCCTCTACTACAGAAGATAGCCTTTCGGCTTCAAGCACTGTTCTGGTACAATAGATGGGCATTTATTAGATCATAATTTCTATAGAATATTTATGAATTTCGATACTATCAATTTCGTAGGCAGGATCATCTTCGGGCTTTATTTCGTGTACTCGGGCTGGCAGCATTTCAAGAATCGCCAAAGCTACGCTGCCTACGCTGCTTCCAAGAAAGTGCCTATGCCGATGTTCGGTGTATTAGCGTCCGGCGCTCTTATAATTCTTGGCGGGCTTGGGGTTGTGTTCGCAGTACACAAAACTCTCTCACTTCTTCTCATCATAATCTTCCTCATACCTGTGACGGTGTTCATGCATAATTTCTGGGCAGACACAGATCCAAACACAAAGATGAATAACAAGATCGGATTCCTCAAAAATACAGCGCTTCTTGGAGCGGCGATGATGATGCTATAAATAGATAGAGCCTATCTCGGCTCTATTTGCTTTGCTGTGGCGGGCTTTCGCCCAAGCTGCACAGAAATAAAATTCTTAGCGTATTGCCACAGGGTGCAGAATATTCCTTGCTGAACGAATCTTCTAGCAGAGCTTTGTACCTTGAACTTCCGGATCCAGGCCACTTTGCCAAATTTGCTGGCGCGTAGTGCTGTGTCCGTATCATCGCCGTAGAATGTGATAGAAGTGTCTAGGCCGTTCATTTTTTCGAGCACAGTGCGCCTTATAGCAAGGTTGCCAAAATTTGCCACAGATCCTGTGATCTTTGAAAGCAGAGCAATGATCATGTGCCCAGATTCTGCTATGGCTCGCTCCCAAGGTGATATATCGCTATAAAAATACGGCCCTGTTAAAATTGCAAGATTTGGATCCTGATCGAACCTCGCGATCATTTTTGGTATCCAGTCTGCATCTATCACGCAATCAGCATCAAGGAATGCTACGATCGGGGCCGTGCTTTCTATGTAGCCTCTTTGCCTAGCATTCATGACGCCGGATTTAGATTCTTCGATTAGCTTTACGCGAGCAAAAGATCTTGCGATCTCACCTGTTCGATCTTGGCTTTCATTGTCCACTACGATTATTTCTACATCATCCGCGCTAGTGTATTTTGTAACGGACTCCAAGCACAGGCCCAGAAGCTTTTCTTCGTTCTTGGCAGGAATAATGATGCTGACTTTTACATGTGCCATATGGTAGGATTATGGAATCATTTTACCATGACACCTTACGAATTCCTCACCTACGCAGGCACATTTACCGAGACCTTCAAATACCTGCTTCTTCTTGTAGGCGTCATCATCGAGGGGCCGATCCTGATGATCGCATGCGGATTCTTTCTTCGGCTTGGCGCATTGGACATCGTGCCGCTTTTTACCGTGCTATTTTTGGGCGATCTTTTGGCGGATATCGCATGGTATTACGTAGGGGTGTATTTCGGCCAAAAAATGTTCGAAAAGCATGGCAAATTCGTGGGTATTACTCCCGAGCGGTTTGAAAAAGTGAAGGATCTATTTGCTCATTACCACGATCGGATCCTGCTCATATCCAAAGCTACGATCGGATTTGGCATGGCCCTCGCAGTGCTGATCGTGGCGGGTACTACGCGTGTGCCATTCAAACGCTTTATTCTCCTCAATGCTATAGGAGAGATCGTGCTGGTATCTGCGCTTTTATCTCTTGGATATGTATTCGGAGAGCTTTATCACAATATCGCAGCCGGATTCCGAGATTTTTTCGCAGTGGCAGCCGTGATCATGGCAGGAGCCGCCCTGTATGGATTTTCCAATTATATGAAGCATAGGATCGCTGATGGGAAATAAGCAAAATAAATTATGATATCTTTTATAATTCCAACTCTGAACGAAAGCAAAGCCATTGAGGCCACCCTAAAGTGCCTTAAGGGCTATGGCGGCGAATGCGAGATCATCGTATCGGATGGGGGAAGTGCAGACGACACAGTGGCAATTGCAAAAAAATACACAGACAAGGTAGTGATATACCAAGGAGATAAGCGGCAAAACATTGCCATGGGTCGGAATGCAGGCGCCAAGATCGCTAAAGGGGATTTTCTGGTGTTTCTTGATGCTGATGTGACGATATTCGATATTGATAATTTTTTTAAAGAAGCATTTGCGAATTTTGAATTAAGAAAAAAGCTGGTGGCTCTCACTGTGGGCTACAAGATATTGCCCGAGAACGAGACGCTAGCGGACAAAGTAGTGTTCAAAATCCTTTCGCTTAATTTCGTGCTTTTCAATAATTATTTGCACGTCGGCGTATCAGGCGGAGAATTCCAGATGATAAAAAGGGAATCGTTTGAATATGTAAAAGGCTTTGACGAGAAGCTTGTTGCGGCGGAGGATGGTGATATGTTTGCGCGCTTGGGAAAGATCGGTCGTACCCGCTGCGATATAAATCTTTCTATCTATCACTCTGGCCGCCGCGAGCACGCTATCGGCTGGCCGCGCTTGATCCACCAATGGATGGGGAATTACATCTCCGTGCAGCTATTCCGCCGCTCAATTAGCACCGAATGGGAGCAGATCAGATAGCTGTCACTTCTATTGCTCGGCTGCGTCTACACTATTGATGTTCTGCATAGGCATTACTAAAATAACCAATAAATCATGCTGATTCTATTAATTCTTGGCGTATTACTCGGGGCTGTGTCTGTGGTGTTTGCACTTCAAAATATAAGCACTATCACAGTAGCGTTTCTTTTTTGGCATATCGAAGGATCGCTCTCTGTGGTGCTCCTTCTCGCTATCGTTGCTGGCATGCTCGTCAGCGCCCTCGTATCCGTGCCGGAAGTGTTTCGTGATCAGATGAAGATACGCGCTCTATATAAGAGAGTTAAAGAGCTTGAGGGCGGATCTGCACAGAATTTGCAGTAAAGCTGCCGTCGCTGTTTGCTGTGCCAAGTATCGTCACATTGCCGCCGACTACGATATCGCTCGCGCTTCCCGTTACGCTTTTCATCACCTGTGTGCTGCTTGCCATAAGGATGATCTGCGAGCCGCCATTTCGAAGCTTGATTGTAATGCCCGTATTATCTTTTGACAGCACCTGGCCCATAGCGGCACTTCCGCCCCCTGCGCCTCCTCGGAATCTGGCCGTGCTGCCAGCTCCTGCGAACCCGCCTCTATTTTGCATGCTGCTTTTGCTGGTGGCGTATTTGATGCCGCCAAAAAAAGAAAGCCCAGCTACTACTAAGAGAATTACGATTTTGATGATTGTGTTTTTGTTTGTTATTTTATTCATGCTATTTTTTTATTAATTAATAATTTGATAATTACTCGAATCGCAGTGCCTCGATCGGATTCATCTTGGCTGCGCGCCTAGCCGGATAATATCCGAATATTATTCCGATCCCGGCTGATACTCCGAAAGCAAGCAGGATTGAAGAAAGAGACACTTTTGTCTGGAGAATTCCAAAATAAGTGACCCCAAAAGCAATAAGCCAGCCAATCGCTACCCCGATCAGACCTCCGATAAATGTAAGTGCCACAGCTTCTGCAAGAAATTGCATATTTATGTCATGTGCTTTGGCCCCGATGGCTTTGCGGAGGCCAATTTCTCTTGTGCGTTCTGTCACCGTTGTTAGCATCATGTTCATGATGCCGATGCCGCCGACCACGAGAGATATAGCAGCGACGGATGAAAGCAGGATCGTAAATGTGTTCGTGACGCTTGACGCCGTAGCCACGATATCTGCCTGATTCAGCAAATTGAAATCAGCACTCGCGGGATCGCTTATGTGGTGCCTCGTCAAAAGCAGATCCGTCACATCGCTTTGCACAAGGCTCGAAGAATTACTGTCAATCCCTGAAATATCAATTTCTGTCAGATATTTATTTCCTGTCAGGTACCTTTGTGCAGAAGTGTAGGGAATATATATAGTGTCGTCAGTGTTAGAAAATCCCGAGCCGCCTTTGGTTTTGGTGACGCCAATGATTTTGAATTCGATCCCTTTGATGCGGATCGTCTGGCCGAGCGCAGTGCCTCCATCTCCAAAAAGATCAGTTTGCACGGTAGGGCCGACGACGGCCACCTTTGCTGCGCTCTGCACCTGCGCATCAGCAAAGAAAGATCCGTCATCTATTTCTACATTTCGCACTGTTGTATAAGAAGGCGTGGTGCCGATAATGCTTGTGTTTGTATTGGTGCCTTTTGCTGTGGCTTGAGCTCTTGCTGACACGTCAAACGCGATAGCGGCAATATTTGCCACGCCGTTTTGGATAGCTTCTCCGTCCTCTACTGTCAGCGTTTGCGCACTGCCTCGGCCGGCTGATGGCCCTCCAAAGCTTCGTGCTGCTCCAGGCATGATCATTACCAGATTAGATCCGATCGATGCGATATTGGCAGAAATAGATTGCTGTGCGCCTTGGCCGATAGAGATCATTGCGATCACGGATGCGATGCCAATAATAATTCCAAGCATGGTAAGGATCGATCGGGCTTTGTTCGCCGAAAGTGCCACGTATGTTTCTTCTAGGATATCAGTTGTCGTCATGATGATTTGCTATTCGCCTTTTGTGATTTTTGCTGTCGCTCACAATGAGCCCATCGCGAATAAAAATAATTCTCTCTGCATATTCTGCCACCTCGTGCTCATGCGTGATCAGGATGATCGTCCTACCTTCGTCTTTATTTAATCTTTGAAATGTGGCAAGCACGATCTCTCCGGTTTTGGTGTCCAAATTTCCTGTAGGCTCATCTGCAAGTATTAAAGCCGGATTATTCACAAGAGCTCTCGCTATTGCTACGCGCTGTATCTGGCCGCCTGAAAGCTCATTGGATTTATTTTGCCACCTATCTTCGCCAAGCCCCGCAGACAAAAGCGCTTTTCTCGCGAGAGGCTCCCTGTTTTCTTTGGCGATGCCTTTATACATAAGAGGGAGCATTGTGTTGCGGAGCACAGTGGTGCGGGGCAGGAGGTTAAATGCTTGGAACACGAATCCGATCTTATCTTTTCTGACATCGGCCAGCTCATCGTCTGATTGCGTGGACACATCTTTGCCATCAAGTATGTATTTGCCTGTGGTAGGCGTATCGAGCGCACCAATTATGTGCATCAGGGTCGATTTGCCCGATCCAGATGGGCCCATGATCGCCACGAATTCTCCATCATCTACTTTAAAAGACACTCCTTTTAAAGCCTGAAAGGGGACGGGTCCTGTAGAATACGTCTTTGTAATATTTTTTATTTCTATCATCTCGACTTATTCTATCGTCCGGCAGCACGCCCTCCTACAGCGCCGAATAAACTGGGTGCAGAAGTTTTCGCTGTCGCTGTCACGGCTTTTCCGTTTGTTGATTTTATTACCACGTTATCTCCTTCGTTTATTCCAGAAAGTATTTCGGTCGAAGTGTCGCTAGATAGGCCGATCTCGACAGGCACGCGTGTGGGCAGGGAAGCTGATACAGCTCCGGTGTTATTTGATCCGAGTGGCGCGTCAAACATTTCTACATAATGATCCGATCCAGAAGATTTGACCGCGGCGATTGGCACAGTGATCACATCCTGCTTCACTTCGGTGATGATCGACGCATTTGCCGTCATTCCTGAAAGCACGCGTGGATCGGTAGTATCGAAATTTATTTTGACATTATAGGTGACGACTCCTTGGCTGACAGTGCCCACTAGATCCACATCTGCTACGGTGCCGGATATTGTGAGATTATCTATCGCATCGAATGTAAGCGTAGCTTTCTGGCCTACTTTTACTTTGGCGGCGTCTACTTCGTTTAGAGATACGTTTGCCACCTGATTTTTACTTAGTATCGTTGCTACTACGTCGCCAGTATTCAGGGTGTTGCCTTTTTGGAGAGCGAATTTAGTGATCACTCCGCCGAAAGGTGCGCGTATATAATAGTTGCTGAGATCATTTTGCTTTTGGCTAAGGCTGAGCGCTTGTATCTGAATATCATTTTTATCAGCGCCTCTTTGCAAGGTGGCCAGCCCATTTTTGCTGCTCGTGATCGAGTTTTTGGCAGAAGTAATGTTCGAAATATATGAGTTGATAGAATTCAGCTGCGCATTTATATCATCAGACGCGGTGACGTTTGCGGCAGCCTCCTTTGAATTAGAGGAAAATCCTCCCATATAAACGATCGTGGCTTGAGCGCTTTTGATAGCGTCAGACATATGCAATACCATAGATGATGTATCGCTGATCAGCTTTTCAATCTCGGATTGATCGCTTGTGCGATCGAGGGAGTTATATTCTACAAGCACCTTTTCATATTCGCTACTTGCTTTGGCGAACAGTACGGATGATTGGTATGCTCGATCTATAGATTGGCCGCTATTCATAACGCTGTTGCCGTTGTTCAAATATCCAGTAGGCAATTCGTACATATTTTTTATATCAAGCAATATTGCAGGATATCCAGTGAACACTGATGCGATGGTATTCCACCCATCCGCATAGGCCTTATTTATCGCATCACTGTCTGCCTGTACATCTTCTGGCTTGGCTGCGGCAGTAAGCTTGGCGTAAGAAAGCTCTGCGCTTTGTAGTGCGATAGATGCATCCCTAGAATCGATTTGTGCAATGAGTGCGCCTGCTGGCAGATCTTGGCCGCTTTTGGCCGTAATAGCGACAATGGTGCCTGATACTTTGCTTTTGATCTCTACTTGGTTTGAAGCTGATACTTGGCCGCTGCCTGTGACCGTTGATATGATCGTGCCTTTGGCTGCTTGCTCCGTCAGATATAGGGTACCGGCACTCTTTGCTGCAAATGATCTATAGATCCCGTATCCTCCAAAAATAAGTACTGCAAAAATTATACTCGAAATAATTTTGTGTGAGGCAATGAGCGCCTTGGTTTTTGTTAAATTCATTTTTTGTGTTTCCTAATTTGGTGTGCTGGTAGCGGGGGCGGGCAGTATGCGTAAGAGCTTTGCTTCTATTTCAGATCTGGAATTTGGCGATCCTACGACGATCGCAAAATCATCTGCCTTTATATCCGAAGTGGATGCATCGCCGCGGAACATTCTGATGATCGTATCATCCGTGATCAGCACCGTTTTCTCTACATTATCCCGATCCTCGATCACAATTGTTGGCAAGCTTACTTTTAGAATTTTCCCCGATGCTCCAAAGCTCCCTGGCAGATCATCATTTGGAATTCCCATCATGCTCGCGTGGTGCTCGCCGCTCATCGCTCTATAATAATTATCTCCATCATGGAAAAAGAAAGATGCTTTTTTGTAGCCCACTATCATTCCGGCTTGGAATGCCGTGACGACGACGATAATGCCTGCTATGCATATGAGCGTGATCCGTACTGTTTTCGTTTTGTCTAGATTTTTCCAATCCATAAATTTATTTATATATTTATCGCTTTTAATACCGCTGCGCTTTTAAATGTCTTGACCCCGAGCATAATTGATACACCAGAAGCTGCAAGAAATATTATCAAAGCAAAAGCTGGCACGGATTCTGCAAGCGATGCCAAAAGCTGCTTCCAAAATGCGCTGATGGTGCCCGTGTCTGAGATCACGATCGAGAGATAATCATAGAAAGCTGTTTTTGTGATGCTTTGCCAAAGATTCACAAAAAAAATCACCGACGAGGTGATAGAGGTGATCGATAGGGCGGCAAGCAGGCCAAAACGAACCCGCGCTCTGCTTCGCGCTTTGCATTCTATAGCGAGGCAAATTCGGCCGGCTAAATTCTGCGGGGGATTGATCTCTTTTAGGGAATGATTGCTCATTTGAATATACTACGCTTTTAATGCTTATTTTGGTGCATAGATTCCTTCATTCTAATGAGTGCTCGCCGATACTGGCTTTTGACGGTATTCAAGGGTTTGCCTATAGCGCCCGCTATTTCTTCAAAGCTCAGATCTTCGCTGTGGCGAAGCAGTACCACTTCACGCGAAGGAATGGGAAGCTTTTCGATTTCTTTTTCGATCAAATTTTTCGTCTCTTCTTTTTCAAACAGCTCTTCTGCGAGTGGTGTGCTGTCTGCGAGAGTATCTTCAAAATATTCTCCCTCTGCATCATTGCTCAGATCAGAAAAAGAAAGCGCTCGTCGCTTTCGCATCCAATCTATCGATGTGTTCCTGGCTATCGTCATCATCCATGCCTTGAAGCTTTGCTTTGGATCGTATCGCTTTAGATTCTTCCAAATTTTGATGAACACTTCTTGCACGATATCGGGTGCCTCATTTCGGAGGCCCGTAAGGCGATATACAAATCCATATATGGATTTAATGTGCCGATTTACGAGCTCGTTCATGGCGGCTTGATCTCCGCCCAAATATTCTTTTACAAGATCAGAATCAATTTTCATATTTCACAGCTTAGCATAATTGACTAGACGCATAA
>JAZJXR010000009.1:0-7041 GCA_040390775.1 Patescibacteria group bacterium
CTGCAGCAAGCGAACGATCACCTTTCTTCTCGGCTATTTCTGCGCCCTTTTTCTTGAGTAGCACGAGTGCCTTTTCAGGATCACCACCTGCATCTTCGAGAGCCTTCTTGCACTGCATTATAGATACGCCCGTCTTATCTCTCAAATTCTTGATATCTTCTGTAGTAATCATAAAAAATAAAAACAACTAGCTTTTAAATCCTCGAGAAATCCTTACGCTGCAACGACCGCTGCCACACCCCTCTTGTACGCAGCCGCAATTCTAGACACAAAATATTCTATGCTTGCCCTAGATGCATCATTACCTGGAATTCCAAATTTCACCTTGTTGATGTCGCAATCGCTTGAAGCAAGAGCTACAACGGGTACACCTGTTTTGTTTGCTTCTGCTACGGCGATATCTTCTTTCTTAGAATCCACTACGAATACAGCATCTGGCACGCGCGTTAGATTCTTGAGGCCTGCAAACATTTCTGTCAGTGCTTCGATCTCGCGATCAAACATAAGCCTTTCTTTCTTTGTGTATTTCATGAGCTCACCCTTTTCTTTCTTGCTAGATAAATCTTCGAGGCGAATCACACGCTTTTTTACTTCAGGGAAATTCGTAAGAGTGCCTCCGATCCACCTCCCTGCAACGAATGGCACGCCGATCTCTTCGGCATATTTTCGGATTATTTCCTTCGCTTCGCTTTTGGAAGCAGCGAAAAGGATCGTCTTTTTGTTCTTGGCTAGCTCTTCTACAAAAGCCTCTGCCTTTTTGAGGAGCTCATCTGTCTTTTCGAGGTCAATTACCTCTGTCATGTTCTTAGTGCCTACAATATATGATTTGAATGAAGGGTGGCGGCGGCTACGCAAAAAGCCGAAATGCGCTCCTACTTTAAGCATTTCTTCGATATTTGCGGGCAATTGCTGTATTGTTTTTTCGGCTGTTTTGTCTGCCATGTGTCGCGATACTCTATCAAATAGGGCCTGAAAATGCAACTTGCCAATCAACAAATCAATGATAAGGTACTTTATAGCCATGAATACCCTGTACTGTCTTTTCCTGCCGTTACTTCACCCACTCAAATGGTTTCAATGCTTCCGCTGCGTTCTGGTGTTTCCAGACCAAAGAGCGATGCATGTGAGGCTTCAAAGTAAGCCCGCAATCGGCGAGAGCATTCATCTCACCTTTTGGAACTCGGATATTACTTCTCAATTCGCCATTGACTGCATCGTCAAGAACGTGGAGAACTGTCCTCTGTCTGGGTTGTTTCCAGTGATTACCTTGGAACCCAAAGCGGGAGCCAACACCAACGCCCTCGGGAGTTGGGTCCTCCGAGTGAATGCGGGTGACACCAGGCTTATTTAATAGCTTGGTATTTTTATTTCTCCAGATTCTCATTGCTCATAATTTTGGGGACATCTGACATCCCCAAACTACTCGATAGCAAGGCGCGCAAATTCTTCATCCCCGCCTTTCTTCTGCCATTTTCCACCGAGAACCAAGTCCTGCGAAAAAGATTTAAAACTTTTTTCAGTAAATATTTCTCCCAAAATATCTTTATCTATTATTACTGATTCTCTTTTTCCACAATAATCAGCCAGACTTGAAAATTCATAAGTTATTGCCCATTCCCATGCAACATCAAAATTTTTCTGTGCTCCCGCAAGCCCGCCACTCGGATACAATTCAAAAGTATTTTTCACCATAATATAAGCTGCAAGATAGCGAATATATCGATCATCATCTATTGTCCGACTTTTGTACGATCCTTGAAATATACTTCCCTTGCTTTGATATTTCTCATTAAAGTGTTTACTCATGCTACCTCCGATCTTTTTCATAAACTTTGAAATTCCACCTTCTTTGATCTCTTTTAGAATAATATGGAAGTGATTCGGCATTAGGGTATAACATAATATTTTCACTATTGGCTTACGAGCTGGCCAGTCAGAAGGCCACTCCAAAAATTGCAAACCCTCTGTATCTCTTTCCCACCATTCATGATCCCGCTCGTCATTCATATAAAATAACAAGCGCAGAAAACGCCACTTGTCCGCTTTATCTCCAGTAATCTCTAAACCTCGAGCACCTCGCTTCAGAGCGTGCACATAACTATCCACTGTAAAAGGTTCAACTCTCATGAGAATATTATAGCAAATCTGGGGACATCTGACATCCCCAGATTACTCCTCGTCGTCGCCACTAGCCTCAAAACCAGCTTTGGATTTTTCTTGGAGAATATCGATAATGTCGTCTATGCCTCCCTGCATAATCGTCGGTAAATTGTGCCAGCTTTCCTTGATTCTGTGATCTGTGATCCTATCTTGCAGATAATTATATGTGCGGATCTTTTCGCTTCGCATGCCTGTGCCGATCTGATCCTTGCGCTCACTCGCGTATTTGGCATCTGCTTCCTGGCGCATCTTTTCGTCAAGCTTGGCCGCGAGAATAGACATCGCTTTATCTTTGTTTTTTTGCTGGCTTCGCTCGGCCTGGCTCCGCACTTCAAGGCCCGTTGGTTTATGCACGATGCGCACGGCCGTCTCCACTTTGTTCACATTTTGGCCCCCTGCGCCTCCGGAGCGAGATGTCTCGATCAGAAGATCCGTGTCTTTGATTTCAACGATTATATGCTTTCTCATAGGGAGAACAGCCACAGATGCGGTAGAAGTGTGCACGCGGCCGCTCTTTTCTGTGGCTGGCACACGCTGCACGCGGTGCACACCCGTTTCAAATCGAAGCTTTTTATACACATCCCTCCCTCGCACTTCAAACGAAGCTTCTTTGTACCCGCCCGCGTCACTCTTTGATTCTTCCACAGGATTCCACTGCCAGCCCTCTTTTATGGCATATGCCTTGTACATATATGAAAGCTGCTCTGCAAAAAGCGAGGCCTCATCGCCTCCTGCGCCGGCGCGCACTTCCAGAATTATTTCGTTTGGGAATTCATCTTCGGCGGCATCTTCCTTAAGGATTTCTTCCATCTGCGCAACAAGGGCTAGCTTTTGATCATTTATTTTCTTGATATCGTCTACCGAAAGCTCGGCAAGAGAAGGATCGCTCGCGATCAGAGCCTTTATTTCGTCCTCTTCTCTATCTAGCCGCACGAAATCCTCCGCTAAAAAACGGGTCTTGCCACTTGATTTGTATTTTTCTATATCCAAGTATTTACTTCGCTTTCGAAGCAACCTTCTTTGAAGCCCTTGTCTTGAACTTCTCTACGCGCCCTGCTGTGTCGAGCAAAGTCTCTGTGTTTGTATAGAATGGGTGCGAAGCAGAAGAGATCTCCACACGGTAATGCGGGTACTCTTTGCCTTCGAATTTGCAAGTGTCTTTTGTGGCTACAGAAGAAGCAATAAGAAACTTCGTGCCAGTCGAGCTATCCTCGAATACCACCTCCCTGTAATTTGCCGGATGTATGTCCTTTTTCATAGTGTGGCATTGTATACGAAGTTGCGCGAATTTGCAACACATGCTATACTCTCCCCAACAGTTACTATCCTCAAAGAATAACAATCATGCAAACATATTTGCCTTACGTCCAAATAGCATTATCAGTACTAATCATCGGCCTTATTCTACTTCAGCAATCTGATGCATCCGTCGGAGCAGCTTTTGGTGGAGATAGCCTCGGAGGAAGCAACGGCCACACTAGGCGCGGAGCAGAAAAGATCATGTTCGTTCTTACGATCATCCTATGCGTGCTTTTTGCAGCTTCAGCTCTTGCAGCGCTCATTTTGCGATAGGCCTCCATATATAAAGAAAATCGTGTCTAAAACGCGCCCCACATTCAAACTATTGCGAGCTAAGCTCCTTGAAGTCATAGAGGCAATGAGCGTATCCGAGAAAATTATTCTTGGCGTTTTTTGCGTGATCTTGGCTGCCACTTCTCTGGCCCTTATGAAGCGAGCGAGCGACGAATTTGCCACAGAAATGCCCGCGGAAGGAGGATCACTTAGCGAGGGAATCCAAGGCTATCCAAGATATATAAATCCCCTTTTACCTATCACAGACGCCGGCCGAGATCTGACAAGGCTCGTGTATTCAGGCCTTCTAAAAGTATCTCCAGACGGCTCCATCGTGCCAGATCTAGCCGAGAGCTACGCCGTATCGCCTGATGGCCTAAGGTACACCGTCACGCTCAAGGACAAAGTATTTTTCCATGACGGTACCCCTCTTACGGCTTACGACGTAGAATTTACGATCAAAAAAGCCACAGACCCAGCGGTGAAAAGCCCCAAAGCTGCCGATTGGAGCGGAGTGTCTGTAAAAGTGATAGACAAAAAGACGATAGAATTTTCTCTAAAGAAGCCTTACGCGCCTTTTATAGAAAACCTAACGCTTGGAATTCTGCCGCAGCATATTTGGAAAGATGTAAGTGGCGACGCGTTTCTGTTCAGCGAATTTAATTTTGAGCCGATAGGATCAGGGCCTTACAGGATCAAAGACGTAAAGAGGAACAGCGCTGGTATCCCTTCTTATTATCATTTTGTGCCATTTGAAAAATATGCATCAGGCAAGCCCTACATTGCTGATCTGTATGTGCATTTTTATGCAACCGAAGATGATCTCGTATCAGCATACAAAGCAAAAGAGATAGACAGCATGAGCTCGATCTCCCCGGAAAGCGCAGCATCTGTGGACACTGGGAGGTCTTCTATTATCGCGCCGCCGCTACCTAGATTTTATGCAGTATTCTTCAATCAAAGCCAAGCAAAGGTGTTTGCTGATAAAGCGGTACGCCAAGCATTAGCGCTTTCGGCTCCAACGGATGATATTATTAAAAGTGTACTTATGGGCTATGGCACAGAAGCACTGAGCCCCTTGCCTCGAAGCATGTCGCTAGCACCAGACGCTCCGCATGATGCATCGGCGTTTGAAAAAGCAAAAAGTATCCTATCCAAAGATGGATGGAGTATATCTTCAAGTACAGGAATGCTTTCTCAAAAAGCCGCCAAAGGATCCACAGCCCTCACTCTTAGCTTCTCTATTGCGGTGCCTGATGTGCCAGAACTGAAAGCCGCAGCCGATATGTTGAAGGCAAGCTGGCAAAAGCTGGGTGCGAAAGTATCGATCGAGATCTTCGACAGCTCTGATCTGGAGCAAAACGTGATCGTGCCGAGAAAGTTTGATGCTTTGCTATTCGGAGAATCCGTGGGGCGAAACACAGATCTTTTTGCCTTTTGGCATTCAAGCGAGCGCACGCCACCCGGCCTTAACATAGCTGGCTATACTAATGCTAAGGCAGACAAGCTGCTTGAATCCGCAAGAGCTACCGGAGAAGAAAAAGCTCGCACTCTTCTATATCAGCAATTCGAAAAAGAGCTGACAAATGATGTGCCTGCAGTATTTTTATACTCTCCAAGCTTGATCTACGTCGTACCAAAATCGCTACATGGTGCTCGTATAAATAATATAAACGATGCATCAGAGCGCTTAGCCAATATAAACGATTGGTACATCGAGACGGAAAATATTTGGAAATGGCCTTGGCAGAAAAATTAGCATTTACTTAATTACAAAATAAACATGAACCCAACAAGAGTAGTAATCAAAGATTCCGGAGAAGCAGCTAATCCGCCCGCAGAAAGGCCGAGGTCAGCCCCATTCTCCCCCGAACGCGGGCTCAACCCCGCTCTTCCTAGAAGCCCGCAAAGGCCGCCACAAAGAGACCAGAGGCGCGCTGATCCTCGCCGTGGAGGAAACCGTCGAGGCCAACACCATGCGCCGCATGGAGCTCACCCTCCTCGGCCGCCACATGTGCCCGTTTCAGAAGATAAGCCAAAAGTGACCATGTCTTTCCCTTCTCCCGGCGAAAATATTAGGATCATTCCACTTGGAGGAGTAGAAGAGATCGGCAAGAACATGACAGCCATAGAATACAAAAACGATATTATCGTGATAGATATTGGCCTTGCATTTAAAGACGAAAATTCTCCTGGAATCGATTATATTTTACCGAACACAAAATATCTTGAAGAAAGAAAGGAAAAGATCCGCGCCGTGATCATCACCCACGGACACCTAGATCACATTGGAGGAATCCCCTATATCATGCCGCTCATCGGCAATCCGCCTTTGTATACCAGAAATCTGACGGCTCTTATGATAAAGAAGCGCCAAGCCGAATTCCCTCATTTGCCAGCAATTGATTTCAAAATTGTAGATCAAAACGAAACGATCACTCTCGGCGAAATGAGAATCAAATTTTTTGGTGTCACCCACTCTATTCCCGATTGCCTCGGAGTATGCCTGCAGACTCCTTGGGGCAACGTCATTAATCCCGGGGACTACAAGCTAGAGCACATAGACGGCGTGCCAACTGCAGCAGAAGAAAAGGTATATACAGACCTAGCCAAAGAGCCGACGCTGCTTCTCATGACAGACTCCACCAACATTGAGAACCCTGGATTTTCTACACCAGAAGCGCTCGTGCTCGACAACCTCGAAGAAATAGTGCGAACGATCAAGACCAGGCTCATTGTGTGCATGTTCTCATCTCACATCCTCCGAATCGCTAGAATCGTGGAAGCTTGCGAGAAGTTCAATAAGAAAGTTGTGATCGAGGGCCGAAGCATGAGAAATAACATTGATATATGTAAAGAAGCAGGCATACTAAATCTCAAAAAGGACACCGTGATCACTGCAGCAGACATACACAAATATCCGCCAGACAGAATCGTGATCCTCGCTACAGGCGCACAGGGCGATGAATTTTCTGCGATGACGCGCCTTGCCAACAAAAGCCACAAGACGATCCAGCTGGGAAAGAACGACACTATCGTTCTCTCAGCTTCGATCATTCCTGGTAATGAGCGCGCGGTACAAGCAATGAAAGACAACATCACCCGACGCGGCGCCAAGATCGTGCATTATCGTACATCAGAAGTGTTCATCCACTCTACTGGCCACGGAAATCGCGGCGAAACAGAATGGCTGCACAAGAAGCTTATGCCGAAATTCTTCATCCCGATTCACGGCAATCACTATATGCTCAAGCTCCATAGCGAGCTGGCACAGAGCCTTGGCATGAAGGAAGAAAATATCGTAGTGCC
>JAZJXR010000009.1:7051-11004 GCA_040390775.1 Patescibacteria group bacterium
TGCTGCGCCAGCCGTTAGCTCCGCGCATCTTGTCGATGGACTCGTTGGTGACCTCTCCTTTGCGCTGGCCAGTTGCATCCGCGACAGCTCGCCGAAGATCAAACCTTCCTTTGCCGGTAGCGCCTACACCACTCAAGGCATCAGAGAATGTGGTAGTGCCAGACAACGGCTCACTCATCGAGATCGAAAATGGAGAAAAGATAAAGGTGCTCAAAGAGAAGGCTCCATCAAATCCTGTGATGGTAGACGGATTCGCCGTCGGCGATATGCAGGAAGTGGTACTTCGTGATCGCCAGCTCCTAGCACAGGATGGAATGTTTGTGATCATCGCTTCTGTGAATTCTGAGACGGGAAAGCTTAAGAAATCTCCGGATATCATTTCCAGAGGATTCGTATATCTAAGAGAGAATCAAGAGCTCCTTCGCCAAGCTCGAATCATCATCAAGAAAACGATCGAAGACAATGCTTCTGGCCAACAGCCGATCAATTTTGATTTCCTCAAAGACGCCGTCACCGATAATTTGAGCCGCTTCCTCTTCCAAAAGACAGCCAAAAGGCCGCTTGTGATTCCGGTACTGCTTGGAGTCTGATTCACCTCACCCCGACCCTCTCCTCCATAAGGAGAGGGAGAGATGCAAAACCCCGCGCGCCGAAGGCGCGCGGGGTTTTGTTTGCTTTCTGCATTTCGGCCTTCTCTACGAAGTGGAGAAGGTGTCCGCGCAAGCGGACGGATGAGGGGAATTATTTCTTCCCCTTCTTCGCTGCCGTCTTCAGGTGTTTCTTCAAATGATTCCAATATGAGTGGAGCTCTTTTTTGACCACTGCCACATCATCTCCGTGCTCTTTCATAAGCTTGCCATATTTATCCATAACGGTAGACACGGCGCCATTATAAGATTCTTCAGACACATCCTTCATTTTCTCGATCTTCTCGAGCACTTCACCTTTCGCCTTGAGTGCCCAGCTTTTTACCTTCTTGCCCGCCTTCTTGCCTTCCTTTGTACCGTAAAGGAAATACGCACCTGCTGCTGCCGCAATAGCTGCTGTAGCTAGCGCTGCTTTTGCTCCCAAATCACCACTATTCGCTGTATTTTTCTTTTGCATAAATATCTACAATTATCTTTTAATCTTGCTTTCTCTTTCTTCTCGCCTTGCCGAATGCAGTAACGGTCGAGAGCACAGAAGATAATAGCGAAAAAAGCCCGCTGCCTTTCTGCTTTATGTGCTCTCTCGCATTCTTTAGATCGTCTGCAATTTCATCCGTCTCTTTTTTGGCGCGCTTGGTGATGTATTTCACATCCGCAATAATGCGTATAGCATAAGCTCCAGCCACCACGGCGATCACGGTGACGAGTATCACACAGATCGTGGTAATAAAGAAAAACGTATCTGATCTTGCAGCCGTATCCATTAGCTCATTATATCACGAGCACGCCTCCGTGCTATTCGGCGAGCATGCGGAGATATGCTTCCTAGCTTTCATAGCCTGAATTGCCTCCCCCGTGCGCCTCGGAATAAGCTCTATTATTGAATCTATCTCTGTATCGGCCAAGGCTATCTGGCTCTGTAAAAAGCTTTCTGATGCAAAGGCTATTAAGATCACTATCACCATATATAATATCGAATTCTTTTTCATAAATGAAATATAATTATTAATACTAATTAAGAGCAAAAGATGCCTTGACGGTGATCATTACCTCTTTGTTCACAGATGAGGTATCGTAAGAGCCGTAATCAGATACATCTACAGAATTTGGAGCGATCACTTGCACCACTCCGCTTGAAGCATTTCGAAGCTTGCCCACTTTCGCGCCTCCTGCTTCAGCTAATTTTTCCGCGCGAGCTTTGGCATCCGCGATAGCAGCAGAGAGCAAAGATACACGAAGATCCGGAAGCTTGCTGTAATAATATTCAAGGGCTTGAGTTGAAATGACCACGCCGATACTAGCAAGCGAAGCTGAAGATTTGGCCACAGCCGTGATCTTGCTTATATCATTTGATGATAGCGTCAGCGTTTCTGTCAGATTGTATTGCTTTGGCAAATTGGCTCCACTATTGTTATAGCTGTAATCTTCATTCATGAACACGGGCGAGATCGTATAATCGCTTTCCTTGAAACCTTGGCCAGCCAAGAATTCTTTCACCGCTTTGGTATCGTTATCCATTTGCACGTAGCCGGACTTTAGCCCAGATATGTTCACATTTCTTGTAATTCCCGCCGTCCATTTGCCGCTGTCAGCCATCACCGCCTGCTTGGCAGAGCCCGTCACCGTAATAAGATTATCCCCCATTCTGATCTGGTAGAAAGTAATACCTGCGACAATAGCCGCAAGCACGAATGATGCTCCCAGAATCGATGCGCTCATTATATATGGCTTCCCTCCATTATCTGTATTCATATTATTTTTCGATCTTTTAGATTATTAATAATTGTCTCAACTACTTGTTCAAAATTCAAGCTAGCAGTATCTATCACAAGATCAAAGTTTTTTTCATCCTCAAAATTAGTAATTCCATAATATCTATTGAATCTTTCGTATATAGCACTTTCTCTTTCTTTTGTTTCACTTTGGACTTGGACAAGATCTTTCTTTTCTCTGTCTGCAATGCGTTTGGTTCGAGTTTCAAAGTCACACTTAAGACAAACCTTAAAGGAATCTGGAATGAAGTACCATGCTAGACGTCCCTCAACAACGATGCCGTCATGATTCTTGCCGAGTTCAGCAATTGTTTTATCACACTCAATATCAGTAGAGCTATCTGTTTTCGATAGCTCATCGAGCTCATTTAGCGTTATACCTAGGCGTGCTGCAGTCTCGCGGAAAAATCCTCCGTGAGAATGATATTCGTATCCGAGCCGCTTCGCTATCTCCTGCCCAGTTGAACTCTTCCCTGTGCCTGCCATTCCGAATATTGTGATTTTAGCCATTCCTTATTATAGTCTTTTGGATCTATTCCGTAAACAATATACGTGCCATCTTCAAATCTTCATAAGAATACTTATTTTTGAAATGCTCCACCACAGGCTTCAAAGAATACGCGCCGAGCTTTCGAAATGCAGCGTGGATCTTCGGCAGATCAGGGCTTAATTTTGCAGAGCAATGCTTTAGCACATCGTGCCTTTTTATTTTTTCTTCCTGCACAAGCTTTTCTATGTGCCCCAATATCGTGCCAAGCGTCATCTCTCTCGCTTTTGCGATTTCTGCGATCGCTTTGCCATCTTTCCAAAACTGCAGCGTAATATCAGAAGTAGCCACTTTATCTTTTTTGAGCGCATTGATCACCCCTTTCGTCTTTGACCCGCCAGAGAACTTTATAAAATTATCATGCATCGCCGCTAGCTCTTCCGCAGCGATCTTGGCGAAAGCATCTGCTGCTTCTTCCGATAATTTCCTGAATTCTTTGTCTTTCTCAAAGATTTGGGGATGCACTTCAAAGGTTTTATCATTCGTGCCGAGGAGATAGAGCCCCGAAAGCCTGCGCACTCGAGAGAGTGCCACGTAGCCTTGGCCGTATTCAAACACATTAGATAGATCCATCACAGCCGCGTCAAAGCTCATGCCCTGGCTTTTGTGTATCGTGATCGCCCAAGCAAGCCGAAGCGGGATCTGCGATATAGACGCCTTCACTTTGCCATCATCCATAATGCTCCAATCCTGCCTGTCGACAATTATTTTCCTATTATTTTTCATTCGTACGATAGGCAGCTGCGTGTGATGATCAAATCCTGCAACCACTCCAAGCGTGCCATTTGTGAATCCTCCTTCTCGGCTGTTTTTGGTAAACATCACTGCCGCGCCCACTTTTAGCACAAGGCATTCCGGCGAAAGGCAGCCTTTTTTAAGAGTGGCTACCAAAAGATCCCTGCCTTTCGAGGTCATTTGGAATATTTTGGATTCTCCTTCTATTTTTTCTAATTCTGCTTCATTTATAGTATCCACATTCATGTTGTG
>JAZJXR010000010.1:0-6504 GCA_040390775.1 Patescibacteria group bacterium
ACGGAGAATTGCTATTCGTAGATTCTTTTGGGATGAATTCTCCAAAGACGAAGGATGCTGTAGCGTTCCTCAAGAGCTTTGATAAAGTGCATGGCCTAGAAAAGCTTGGTACAAAGAAGATGAACGCAGCGCTCATCACAACTTTTGAAAAAGACGTAAACGTGTCAAAGAGCTTTGCGAATGTAGGCTCTGTGTTCGTATCTGAAATCAGGAATATCAATCCCTTGGATCTCTTGAAATACAAGTACCTGGTGATTGGAAATCCAGAAAAATCCGTCGAGATTATCAAAGAGCGTCTCACGAAATAATTCTCAATACTATGAAATTCGATAGCGGAAAAATACTAATACGCCCAAGGATCACAGAAAAAGCTGCTATGCAGGCCGAAAGCTCAAACGTGTATACATTTGAAGTGACGAAATTTGCCACAAAGCCTTCTGTGGCTCGTGCAATAAGGGAGATCTACAAGGTGACGCCTACAAAGGTAAACATGGTGAAGCTTGCTGCCAAAAAAATAATGGTAAAGGGCAAAAAAGGAAAATCTGCTCGCATTTTCAAAGCGCTTGTGTATCTTAAAAAGGACGATAAGATAGAAATTTCATAACATGAAAACATATAAACCATATACACCATCCCGTCGAAACACTGTAACGATCAACTATCGCGATCTTCTTACGACGGGCAAGCCTCAGAAGTCACTCACTGGCGGATTTTCTCGTGTGCAAGGTAGGAACAATCGCGGCCGCATAACTGTGCGTCACAAGGGAGGAGGCAATAAAAGGCTTTTCCGAGATGTGGATTTTACATACGACAAAATGAACGTGCCTGCAAAGATCGTATCTGTAGAATATGATCCAAACAGATCAGGATTTATTGGCCTTGCGGTATATGCAGACGGAGAAAAGCGATATGTGCTCGTGCCGAAATCAATCAAAGCTGGAGATAAATTCATCGTTTCAGAAAATGCTCCCGTGCTTCCTGCAAATAGGCTGGCTTTGAAGAATGTGCCTGTTGGAACATTTGTATACAATGTGGAATTGAAGCCAAAGGGAGGCGCAAAGATAGCAAGATCAGCAGGGAACTTCGTAGAAGTGATCGCGCAGGACCTTGGATACACTTTGCTCAAGATGCCTTCCACTGAAGTGCGCAAAGTGATCGACACATGCTTTGCATCTGTGGGGCTCGTATCAAACGATGAGCATCATCTCGTGAATCTTGGAAAGGCCGGAAGAAGCAGATGGAGAGGAATTCGCCCAACTGTGCGAGGTACAGCGATGAACCCTGTGGATCACCCATACGGAGGAGGAGAAGGCAGGCAGGGACGAGGACGCCGCCGCGCTATTACTTTCTACGGAAAGCCGACAGGAAAGGGACAGAAATCAAGACGCTCAAAGAAATACTCAAACAAGCATATTGTTACAAGAAGGAAGGTGGGGAAGAATAGGTAGAACCCCTCATCCGTCTGCCTGCGGCAGACACCCTCTCCACTCCATGGAGAGGGAAGAAATGCAGAATTCAAAACAGCCGCGGCCTACTGGCCGCGGCTGTTTTTTATTTGATGTTGTGTTAATATCCTTTTAGAGCCTTCTTGAACATATGAAAACTCCAATTATTATTCTCGGTATCATCCTTATCTGGCTCGGACTTGGACTTCTGCGCTCGGTCAATTCATTCGTTGCTTGGCTTATGTGTCTATGTCTTGCAGTTTGCGGGGTCTTGCTCCTCATATATTCGGGCGATCTGTCCAATATTGCCCAGCAATACGTTGGCCTTACGCAGCCATAAACCCTTCGCCTTTTGCGGCAGGGTTTATTTTTATATTTAGATTCCCACATGTCGGACATGTGGGTAAAACAAAGAAGGGCTTTACGGGCCTATTTTCATTGACAACACATCTTAACTGTGGAGAATGGGCACATTATGTGTACACATTGTTCTGTTAAATCATCAAAGCTCAAATCTCTTGCACGGAGGTTCCTAAATAAGGTGAATGGGCCAAATAACCATCCAAAACTGACTCTGGAGCAAATTGAGAAATGTGAGGATAATAGGAGACTCATAAACTGGCTTCAGCTCACACGACCTCAATCAAGTGCTAGACGAGCAATTAACAAAAGGCTCGCTCGGCTTTTTACGGAAGGTAAGTGGGATTGTATGAATGATGTCGAACGCCTTGGGCATGATGCTGCCAAAGTCCAGCATCAATCGGATATTCAAAGATACTTGGAATCCCACATTTACAAACTTTATGATGAGGTTGATCTCGATGCAGTTCCATGTTGGGCTATCAGAGGTCTTCAGGGCAAATCCTTGTTTTCGCATGAAGCAGCGATAGGTTTGCGTTGTTTGGCCGAGAGGATTATTGAAAAGAAAAAGCGCTGAATTATATCGGCGCTTATTTTTATTGCACTTCTAAATTATTGTGGTAAGGTGGCACCAGAATGAATGAAGAAATTACAGAGAAAATGAAAAGTTCGCTCGAAGATATACCCTCAGATTCCTATTGGTTTTGGATGAGAAGAAAAATCATTGGGTGTTGGGTCAAATGTTTTGGGAGGGGAGTCAAAGTCTGGATTTACAAAACCAGAAACGGGGAGTTTTTCACTGAAGTGATTGTTCCATTTTACCTTGAGTTTGTTTTATCAAAAGAAGCTAAGAAAAATGGCCGCACCGTTGAGGAAGAAATCGCTTTCTATCTTCGTTCCTTTATCTATAAAGATTCTGGACAGATATCGGAAGTATTGAAGCTCCAAGACGGACAAATCGCTCTCATAAGCAAAGACCCGGAAAGCAAAGCTTGACCGGGTATTTTTATTACTGGCATATAAAATCCGTCAACCTGCCACGTTGACGTCTCCCACATGTCGGACATGTGGGTAGGCGCTTATTTTTGTAAACAATCTCGTCAAAGCTCGTCTTGACCTAAGTATATAGTCAGTATATACTTTTGATATGACTACAAAGGTGCAAAAATCGGGTAATACTCTTAGCATCAATATTCCCAAAGCGGTGGCTGAAAAGGCGCGCATACACAAGGGCTCTAGAGTATCTTTTGATTTCAAAGGAGGCAAGATTTTGGTCACCCCAGAGAGAAAGGAGCTGACTCTAGAAGATATGCTTCGAGGGCTTACTCCAGAAAATACACCAGAATTTATCGATTTTGGGCCAGATGTTGGAAGAGAAATAATCGATTAGACTGATGATCATTCCTGAAAGAGGAGATATTATTTTGACAGATTTGGGGCCTACTTCAGGCCGAGAGCAAAAAGGTTTTCGGCCATGCGTGGTGCTTTCACACCTCGCTTTCAATCAGAGCATAAAAATGGCCTACATCTGTGCCATTACTTCAAAGATCAAGGGCAATAGCTTTGAGGTGAATATTGACGCGGCTAAAACATCTGGTGTGGGACTCGCGCACCAAATAAAGGTTATTGATTTACGTTCAAGGAAATACTCTATAGTAGATAAAGCGTCTAATGCCACATTACGAGAAATACTAGGAAGGCTCAAGAATATAATAGATTAAGTTAGAATTCCCACATGTCGGACATGTGGTGAAATAAAAAACCGACTACTTTTTGCAAAGTGTCGGTGCAGTTGATTCGTCAACGTGGCAGGTTGACGTCTTTAGTAGCGCTTGAAGCGAGGCATGAGATCGTGTTGAACGGGAGGAAGAGGTTCGTACCAATTCTTATTTCCCTTCGAACGCAAGCAATTCTTCACATGAGGCGCAAAGATCTCCATTGTCACCGAAGTGCCATTGGGAAGGAATTGAAGCAAATCTCTGATTATTCCGAGTCCGTGTTCTTTCGGAAAAGGAGCATCAAAGTTGAGATTTGCATTCGCAGCTTCCCATTCGGCGATGTCGAAATAGGCATCGTACTCGTGACCACTGTCACGGACAGCTATGACGCCATCAGCCAAATGGAGGATCTCCACTGGCGTGAAAGACCTCTCGGCGCTTCGGGCTTCTCTGAAGAATTTTATGAATTTCAATATACTAGGGCTGGGTGTCATTTGGAATTAGGGTTCAGTGTTCGGGACTCTACTAACAGAATACAATATATATAACACGTGTCAATAGTACGAGCATAAACGCGGGGCAACCTAAAAGCCGATATTTGACATCTCTATATATTTTGATAGTATCATCTCCACGCTCCGTAGGGGCTATTTATTTTGCAAATACCATATATTAATGACACGATCGCTTAAAAAAGGCCCATATATCGACCCAAGGCTTCTAGAAAAGCTCGAAGGCAAGAAACCTGCAACAGCTGGGGTTATTCGCACATGGAGCCGAAGGAGCCAGATTTCTCCGGAGATGGTAGGCTTCACTTTTGGAGTACACAATGGCAAAGTCCACACAGAAGTTTTCATCACCGAGGAAATGGTTGGACACCGCCTCGGTGAATTTTCACCTACGCGTAAATTCGTGCGACACGGAGGAAAGATGCAGAAGGAGCAGGAGGCTGCCGCAAAGGCCTCCGAAATCGCTTCAGCTCAGGCTGCTAAAGCCGCATCTACCGGCCCTGCTGCACCCAAGAAATAAATATAAAATACTGAC
Source organism: Patescibacteria group bacterium (assembly GCA_040390775.1). Classification (GTDB taxonomy): domain Bacteria; phylum Patescibacteriota; class Minisyncoccia; order Phycocordibacterales; family CAIRYW01; genus JAQBQZ01. The sequence continues at coordinate 4,568 of JAZJXR010000010.1, forward strand.
ATGAAAGCTAATCTACAAACATACAGACAGTCTCCTCGCAAAGTCCGCCTTTTGGCTGATCTAATTCGTGGAAAGAAGGTGAGCGATGCTATTGTGCGCCTAAGATTTGCTGATAAGCGCGCTGCTCCGATTGTAGAAAAGGTGCTTATGAGTGCCGTCGCTAATGCATCTTCTGCTGATCTAAAAGCTGAAGATCTTTTTGTAAAAGAAGTGCAGGTAAATCAGGGAGTGATCATGAAGCGCATGATGCCTAGGGCCAGAGGATCAGGAGCGCGCATTAACAAGCGCACAAGCCACATTTCGATCATTCTCGGCGATGCAAAAGATATGAAGGTGAAAGCTAAAAGACTTAAAAAAGTTGTAGCTGCAAAAAAATAACATGTCACACACAGTACATCCATTTTCACATAGACTAGGCATTATCAGGGATTGGAAGAGCCGATGGTTTGCCCTGCATGCAAAATATCGCGACAATTTGAAAGCTGATGTGCTGCTCCGTGAATACCTTGCTAAGCGTCTAAAGGGCATGCACGTAGGAGGCCTTGAGATCGAAAGAGGAGAGAAGACTCTACGCATCGTTGTAAAGACGGCTCGCCCAGGCCTCATCATTGGCCGCTCTGGAGAAGGATCTGTGAAGCTAAGAGGCGATATTTTGACATTCCTTAAGAAAAAGAAGATTCCTGTATCGCAAGAATTGAAGCTTGATATCGAAGAAATAAAATCTCCTGAAGCAAACGCAGCGATCGTGACAGAAATGATCATAGAAGGCCTCGAGAAGCGAATGCCTTTCAGGCGCGTGATGAAGCAGATGATCGAAAAGGTAATGGCTAGCCGTGAAGTAGAAGGGGTCAAGATCTATCTTGGTGGCCGCCTCGGAGGAGCAGATATGGCACGAAGCGAGACGCTTAAAAAGGGAAGAATCCCGCTTCAGACGCTCCGCGCTGATATTGATTTCGCGATCGGAAGAGCTTCGATCCCACAGGGAGATCTGGGGATCAAGGTTTGGATCTATAAGGGAGAAGTGTTTAAGAAATCAGCACTACAGAAATAATTTTCATAATCTACTACCATGTTATTCCCTAAAAAAGTAAAATTCAGAAAGTGGCAAAAGAATCGTCAGAACGAAGCCTCTAGAAGGAACGCTACTCGCGGTACTACGCTTTCTTTTGGATCACATGGCCTCAAGGCTATGACGTTCGCGCACGTAAAGAGCAATCAGCTAGAAGCAGCAAGAAAGGTAATCGCAAGATCTCTAGGAAAGACTGGGAAAACCTGGATCCGAGTATTTCCTGACAGGCCTTATACCCAAAAAGCTGCAGAAACACCGATGGGTAAGGGTAAGGGAGATCTCCAGGGCTATTGCTTTGATGTAGAGCCAGGAAGAATTATCTTTGAAGTGGACGGAATTCTGGACACTGTGGCTGTATCAGCGCTAAAGAAGGCTTCTGCGAAGCTGCCTCTCAAGGCAAAAGTGATCGCTAGAGCGCATTAATTTGACTATCATGAAAGCAATCGAAATCAGAAAAAAAGATAAGGCAGAAATCGAGAAATCTCTTTATGAGAGAAAAGAAGCTCTTCGTGTGCTCCGCTCAAATCTTTCTGGATCAAAAAGCAAGAATGTAAAGGAAGCGCTTTCGATCAGGAAGGATATCGCGCGGATGCTTACTGAGCTGAACGTGCACGTAAATAAGGCTGCATAATATTATGAAAAACACAGAAAAAACAACAAAAGGAAAGCAGCTGACAGGCACTGTAGTGTCAGACAAGATGAAAGACACATGCGTGGTGACGGTGGATCGCTATATCAAGGTGCCGAAATACGAGAAATTTATCATGAGAAGCAAGAAGTACAAGGCTGATGATAAGGGCAACACAAAGAAAATTGGAGATAAGGCTACGATCGAGGAATGCCGGCCAATATCGAAAGACAAGCATTT
>JAZJXR010000010.1:6514-20413 GCA_040390775.1 Patescibacteria group bacterium
GAGTAATAGGGTAGACAGTATTCAGTATATAGTATAAAAATAAAAACATGATTCAAGACAGATCAATCGTAAATATTGCAGACAACTCCGGAGCCAAGATTGGTCGCATTTTCAAAATTCCTGGTAGCACGCGCAAGCGATATGCTGAAATCGGCGAGATCGTGATTCTTTCTGTGCAGAAGGCTGAGCCTCGAAAGCAGGTAAAGAAAAAGGATGTGCTGCAGGCGGTAGTGGTGCGCCAGAGGAAGCCTCTAAGGAGAAAAGATGGATCGTATATCAGATTCGACGAGAACGCTGTGGTGATCCTAGAAAAAGGCAAGATGGATCCTCTTGCGGGCCGCGTGTTCGGGCCAATCCCAAGAGAGCTTGCTGAGCTTGGGTATCAGAAGATCGCATCGCTTGCGCCGGAAATCGTATAATCTAAATCAATATCATGCACGTAAAAAAAGGCGACAACATAATAGTGATCACAGGCAAAGACAAGGGAAAGTCTGGCACTGTCGAGCGTGCTTTTCCAAAGCATAATCAAATTCTGGTAGGAGGTGTGAACATGCTTAAGAAGCATCAGAAATCTCGAAGTGGAGATGGCAAGGGCCAGATCATCGAGAAGGCTATGCCTATAGATGCTTCCAACGTAAAGCTAAAATAATATGGCAACAATAAAAGAAAAAAACAAAGATTCGTTCAAAGCTCTGAAGGAGAAGCTTTCTCTCAAGAATCCTATGCAGGCTCCAAAGCTCCTGAAGGTGGTGCTTTCTGTCGGTACTGGAAAGGTATCAGACAAAAAGCGAAAGGAATTTATCGGCGAAAGGCTCTCAAGGATTGCAGGGCAAAAGGTAGCACCGAGAGCTGCCAAGAAATCTATTGCTACTTTCAAGCTTCGCCAAGGCGAAAACATCGGCTTCCAAGCTACGCTTCGCGGAGAAAAGATGATGAACTTCCTAGAGAAGATGATTCACATCGCACTACCGAGGACGAAAGACTTCCGCGGATTAAACGCAAACTCGATCGACGCTATGGGAAATGTGACATTCGGAATCAAAGAGCACACAATTTTCCCTGAGACAGCTGATGAAGATATTAAAGATGTGTTTTCTTTCGCCGTCACCGTCGTGGTTTCATCAAAGAAAAAATCTGATACTCATGCGTTTCTCGAATATCTAGGATTTCCATTCTCAAAAGTAGAAATGAAGGCAGGAGCAGGAAGGAAGAATAGGTAACATCCGCTACGCCCCTCATTTCCCCTCATCCGTCTGCCGCAGGCAGACACCTTCTCTCATTCACAACCCCTCCGCCTTCGGCACCTCCCCTTTAACTAAAGTGGAGGTCGGCGCTCTTGATTATGCTAAAATTTTCTAATGGACAGGCAATTTATCCATTCAAATAAATCTCTAAAAGAAAGAAGAAGGGAGCTCCGAAAGAATCAGACTATACAGGAAAAAGCACTCTGGAAATACCTTAGGAAAGAATTTCTCAATGCCAGATTTCAAAGGCAGCATAGCATTGGCACTTACATCGTTGATTTCTATTGTGCTAAAAAGAGGCTAATTATTGAAATAGATGGGGCCGGGCATACAGAATCAGATGCAAAACTTTATGATAAAGATCGTACGAAATATTTTGAAGACCAAGGTATGAATGTTATTCGCTTTTGGAATTACGAAATAGATACAAATATTGAGAAAGTAATATCAATAATACAGAAATATATTTAGGCATTTCTCCCTTCACTTTAGTTAAAGGGAAGGGCCGGGGATGGGTTGTGAATAAAAAAGCTGTCCGCATATGATCGGAACAGCTGGAATTGTTGGGCTCAGTTTGAGCCTTTTTTGTCGAATCGGATTTTTACATCCTCTGGCCTGTAGGCGTTTGATACGATTACGAACTTCGCGCCGTCAGGAAGAGCGAACTCTGTCCGAACGAATGCGAGCTCTTCATTTTCACCGAATTTCTTGCAGTGTTTGTCCCAGATCTTGTCGAATTCATCGTATGAGATGTGGCTTACGATGGAGTCGCAGACTTCGCTGCTTTCACATAAACGATTAAGCTCTCGAAGGCGGGCCTTTGAATAGGTGGCCCGAGGACTCTTGGCTTTGGTACTGGCTGGCATAGGCTTGAGGGGTACAGATGATCTCGGCAAGCATACATCTTGACTTGGACGTTGTCTATAATAAAAAAGAGATTCCGGTGAAGGAATCTCTAGCTTGGCCCTCTTTTGAGGACTTCGCGCGTAGCTGCGGCCAAATCTGCGATGATTGAATCTTTCGCATATCCTTTTGTCCAACGTACCACTTGGGTGCGGCAGACGGAGAATTTCTGATCCTGATCGGACCAGCCTTCTTGCAGCATGAGATGAATCTCGCGCTTGCGCCCGCGGGCTACGCAGAAAAGCAGGAGCACAGATGTGTCCGACGTGTAATCATCCCTTCGGGCTCTCTCATCTTTTTTGACCCTTTCGCAGCTTATGTGCCCAGAGAATTCATCGCTTTCGAGCCAATCTTCGTACGCGTTGTACACGCGGGTAGGATGGCCAGCCAGAGAAACGATGAGTGCCGTATGCTCTAGCTGCTGAGTGATTTCACCGGTTGCTGCTGCTGTCTTGCGACAGCTAAGAAAGCTACGCCCGTATGGAGTAGCCAAATATCCGATCAGGCAGAAGAAAGCCAACGTGGAATATGGGTGTTCTGTCATATAAAAGGAGCGGGTTCAAGGATTAATGCTACATCATAAAGGCACCTTTGTCTATAATAAAAAAGAGACCGTTTGGCGGGTCTCTTGCTGTGTCCTGAGATCAATTCGACGGGTTTTTGTACTTCACAAAAGCGCAGAACCAGATGGCGACAACGATGGCAACCCAGGTTTCGACCTGGGACAGGTGGAGGAGGATGGTGTGCATAACTGGAGGATAATGCTATATCGGCGGCCAATAATAAGCAATAGGGGCGTGTTGACAACCCCTTTTCGCTTTGCTAGTATGCTACGCACAAGCTCCTTTGAGCTTTTTTGTTTATAGGCAAGTTTGGGATACGAATCGGGCTCGCTATAGTATGCAGGCCAATGAAAGAAAATCCCAAATACTGCTTTTAAACTACCAATACTACATGGCAAAAACATCAACAGTCGCAAGGTCAAAGAAAAAGCCGAAATTCAAAAGCCGGGTTGTTCGACGTTGCTTCAAATGCGGACGAAAGCGAGGATATATGCGAGATTTCGATCTTTGCCGTATCTGCTTCCGCGAGCTTGCGAACGAAGGAATGATCCCAGGAATTAAAAAATCATCATGGTAAAGGACAACGTAGCAAATCTAATAGTAAAGCTCCGCAATGCGGGAACGGCTCACAAGGCATCTGTGTCTGTAGCTTCTTCGAAATTCACTCAAGCGATTCTTGCTCTTCTTGAAAAAGAAGGATATATCAAATCTTTTGCTAAAAAGGAGGGAGCAAAAGGCAAAGAGGCTTATGAGATAGAGGTAGTGCTTGCATATGATGAAAGCGGAAATTCAAAGATTGCTCATACGGAGCGCATTTCCAAGCTTTCAAAGCGCACATACATGGGATCAAGATCGATACGATCTGTGCGAAGCGGATTCGGAATGCTGGTGCTTTCGACTCCAAAGGGCGTCATGTCTGACAGGGAGGCAAAGAAAAATCATCTGGGAGGCGAAGCGCTTTTCAAAATCTGGTAATTCTATATAAATACATACAATGTCACGAATCGGCAAAAAACAAATAGAAATTCCATCTGGCGTCGAGCTTACAATTGACGGCTCTATCGTGCGTGTCAAAGGCGCAAAAGGCGAGCTTTTTCGAGATGTGGATAAGCGGCTTGTCGTCACAAAAGAAGGCTCTGCCGTTACTGTCTCCGAAAAGAAAGCGGGCGGATCTATCAGCGCTATCTGGGGCACGTATGCTTCGCACATAATCAATATGATCGAAGGCGTATCAAAAGGCTTTACAAAGAAGCTTGAAATTCAGGGTATTGGATTCAAGGCTGAGGTAAAAGGCGATTCAATCGTGTTTAACCTCGGCTTTTCTCATCAGATCACTATGAAGATCCCGAAAGGCCTTGCCGCCACGATCGAAAAGGGTATCATCACTATAGATGGTATTGATAAGGAAGTGGTGGGAGCTTTTGCTGCGAACGTGCGCGATCTAAAAAAGCCAGAGCCTTACAAGGGCAAAGGTATCAGGTATGTTGGCGAGCATGTAGCAATGAAGCAAGGAAAGAAGACAGTGTAAGGAAAACTATATGAAAACTTCACCTAAAACAATCAAAAGGCAAGTACGAAAGAATCGCATTCGCGCCAAGATTTCTGGCACTTCCGTTATGCCTCGTCTTTCTGTTTTCAAATCCAACAAATTTATTTACGTGGAGCTTATCGACGATGAGAACGGTGTGACGCTAGCTGCAAGCTCTGGCAAATCTTTGAAGTCTAAAACAAAAGGCGAGCAAGCTGTGGCCGTGGGCAAGGATATTGCAGAGAAGGCAAAGGCAAAGAAAATATCCAAGGCCGTGTTTGACAGAGGTGGATATATTTATACAGGGCGTGTAAGAGCTCTTGCTGATGCGGCGCGTGAAGGTGGGCTAAAGTTTTAATTTATATGAACGACGATACAAACATAATTCCAGAAGAAGCAAAAGTAGAAACAGTAGAAGAAACTGCGGCTGCTGTTCCTGTAGCAGAAGCAGCTGCTCCTGCTGCTTCGAAATTCCCGCCACGCGAGCAGAGAAAGAACGAAAGAGATCGTAAGCCTCGAAGAGAACCTCGCGCAAAGCCTGAATACGATCAGAGGATTTTGAATATAAGGCGTGTGACTCGAGTGTCTGCCGGAGGAAGGCGATTTAGCTTCTCTGTGGCTCTCGTCACAGGCAATCACAAAGGCTCTGTGGGTGTGGGCACAGGAAAGGCAGGAGATACTTCTCTTGCTATCGACAAAGCGTTTCGAAACGCAAAGAAAAATGCGATTACCTTAAAAACTACAAGCACTATGTCTATCGCGCATGAAGTGTTTGCGAAAGACAAGAGCGCGCGCGTACACATCCAGCCAGCAAAAGGCAAGGGTATTATCGCTGGCTCATCAGTGCGCGATGTGATCGAGCTTGCGGGCCTCAAGGATATTTCTGCAAAGCTGCATTCTCCTTCAAAGAACAAATTGAATGCGGCCCGTGCTACGATCAAAGCTCTCTCGATGCTTAAAATGGAGCGAGTAAAAGCAGAATCAGCAAAATAATTTTCCAATTTTATGCAATTACACGATCTAAAAAGAAAAACGAAAAACAAAAAGCACGTGCAAGTGGGCCGTGGAGGCAAGCGTGGTAAGACGTCTGGCCGAGGTACAAAAGGTCAGAAAGCTCGCGCCGGCCGCAAGATCCGCCCAGAAATTCGCGATACGATCAAGAAGCTTCCAAAGCTTCGTGGATATGCTTTCAACACTATCGAAACGAAGCCAATGGCAATCACTATCACAAAGATCGAGAAAGCTTTTCCTGATGGTGGAGATATAAATTCTACGTCTCTTCTTGCCTCTAAGCTCCTTTCTAGCTACAAAGGCAAGACACCGAAGGTAAAAATCCTTGGCGGCAAGGGCGAAGCGGCTATCTCAAAGAAATACAATCTGTCTGGAGTTATCGTTTCGGCTTCGGTTAGGGCGGCTATAGAAAAAGCCGGCGGCAAGGTAGAATAAAGCAGCTCCTAAATATATGGAAAATTTATTTTCAAAATTAAAGCTCATCATGGCGGATAGTGTGCTACGAAAGCGCATTCTGATGACATTTGCGCTGCTTGCAATATTTCGCTTGCTTGCTTCGATTCCGATTCCTAGCATTGATCATGCACGGCTTGCTCAATTCTTCGGCTCGAATCAATTCTTCGGGCTTCTAAACGTATTTTCTGGAGGAGGGCTTTCGAATCTCTCTATCGTGATGCTTGGTGTGGGCCCTTATATCACCGCTTCGATTATCATGCAGCTTCTTACTATGATGTCTGCAAGGCTTAAAGCAATGTACCAAGAAGAAGGCGAGCTTGGCCGAAGGAAATTTAGCCAATATTCAAGGCTTATTTCTGTGCCTCTTGCGCTCCTTCAGTCTTTTGGATTTATCATTCTGCTTCAGAAGCAGGGGATTGTGACGGATCTATCTTCGTTTACTCTTGCGATCAACGTGCTCGTGATTACTACGGGATCTGTGATCCTTATGTGGATCGGCGAGCTCATTACGGAGTTTGGAATTGGAAATGGAATGTCGCTTATTATTTTTGGCGGTATTGTGGCGGCGCTGCCTCTCGAAATCAGCCAGCTTATTTATTCTTATGATCCTTCGCAGATTCCTTCTTATCTTGCATTTATTGCAATCGCTATCGCTATTGTATACGCTGTGGTGTATATCACAGAAGCAGAGCGACCGATCCCGATCACGTATGCAAAGCGCGTGCGAGGCAACAAAATGTACGGAGGCATTTCTACATACCTACCGCTTCGCATGAATCAGGCTGGCGTGATCCCGATCATCTTTGCACTTTCTATTTTGCTTTTCCCTCAGCTTATTTTGAATCTAGTAAGCGGAGTGGCTTCATCCGGCGTGATAAAAGACGTGACGACTACGCTGCTTGCATGGCTTGCAAATCCATGGGTGTACGCCGTATCTTACTTTCTGCTTGTATTTATTTTTACTTATTTCTACACCGCCGTCACATTCGATCCGCATCAAATCGCAGAGAATCTGCAGAAAAATGGAGCGTTCATTCCTGGTGTGCGCCCTGGCATTTCTACTTCTGAATACATTGGCCGCGTGCTGACGCGTATCACGCTTGTGGGAGCATCGTTCCTAGGATTTATCGCTGTGCTGCCGCTTGTGGTGAAGGCTGTTACGAACGTCACATCTGTGGCTGTGGGAGGCACAGCACTCCTTATTGCCGTGTCTGTGATTCTGGATCTCGTAAAGAAAATCGAAGCGCAGGTGTCAATGCGTGAGTATTAGCATCTAAACAAGATGGATAAAAAAGCTTTTATTTTTGTAGGTAGGAGCGGATGCGGCAAAGGCACACAGGCCAAGCTTCTTATCGATGCCGTAAAAGCAAAGAGCGAAGAGCGTGTGTACTATGTGTCGACGGGGGATGAATTTCGTAAGGTGCTAGAAGCCGGCACGTACACTTCAGAAAGGCTCAAAAATATAATCGGCAAAGGCGGATTTGCGCCATCATTTGCGGCTGTGCTGATGTGGGCTAGCGCTATGTCGCGAGATTTGAAAGAGCATGATCACATCTTGATCGATGGCACACCGAGAAGCCTATCTGAGGCAAGCGTGCTTGATACTGTGTTTCCTTTTTTTGAAGCAACTCCTGTCGTGATCTATATGGACGTGTCGCGCGAGTGGGCCTCAAAGAGGCTCCTTGATCGCGGCAGGCATGATGATACAGAAGAGGGTATCGCGTCGCGCCAAGATCTTTTTGAATCAGATATTTTGCCGATACTCGAAATGTACAAGGCGCGCAATCATCCCAAAATTTTGGACATAAACGGCGAGCAGCATATTGATGATGTGCATAAGGATATAAAAAAAGCGCTGGATTTATAATTTTAATGAAAGAGATTATCGAAATTCCGAAAGAAAGAATAATCAGCAGGATATTTTTGATTAGGGGTAAGAAAGTGATGGTAGGCAAGGATCTTGCAGAGCTTTATGGGGTAACTACGGGGGTGTTGAACCAGGCGGTGAAAAGAAACATGGAGCGTTTTCCTGTAGATTTCATGTTTCAACTGAACAAGAAGGAAACAGAGGTCTTGGTATCACAAATTGTGATACCTAGTTCAAGATCACAAATTGTGACCTTGAAGAGGGGTCAAAATATCAAGTATTTACCGTATGTTTTTACTGAACAAGGTGTTGCGATGCTGTCTAGTGTGTTGAACAGTGAAAGAGCAATTAAGGTGAATATTCAAATAATTAGGACATTTACGCAGCTTAGGGAATTGCTGTCAACAAATAAAGAAATAAGAGAGAAAATTGAAATGATCGAGAAAAAATACGATAAACATCTAAAAGAAATTTTCGACACCTTAAAATTCCTTTTGATGGAAGAAGTGAAGCCAAAAGAAAAAATTGGTTTTAAAATTTCAAAATGATTACTATCAAGACAAAACAGCAGATAGAAACGCTCAGAAAAGGGGGTAAAATTCTTGCTAGGATTTTGAAAGAATTGGCAAGTGAAGTGCGAGAAGGGGTATCCACTAATTATTTGGACAAGCTTGCGAGGAAAAAAATGGAGGAAGCGGGAGCTACGCCAGCATTTCTAAAATATACGCCAAAGGGCGCGGCGCGGCCGTATCCGGCCGCGCTTTGCGTATCTGTAAATGACGAGATTGTGCATGGCATTCCGAACGAGAATGCAAAAATTTTGAAAGAGGGCGATATAGTGTCTCTTGATACGGGCATCGAATTTGAAGGCATGTACACGGATTCTGCGATCACTGTGCCGGTAGGGAAAATCGATGCGGCATCAGAAAAGCTTCTTCGTGCTACCAAAGAAGCGTTGGCCGAAGCCATTCTTGCGGCTAAAGCAGGAAATTATACATCCGATATCGGCATTGCAATAGAAAGAATCGCAAAAAAATATAAATTTTCGTGCGCAGAAGATTTGGGTGGGCATGGCGTAGGATTTAGCCAGCATGAAGATCCTTTTATTCCGAATTTCAAGATGCGAGGCAAAGGTGTGCTTTTAAAAGAGGGAATGGTGCTGGCTATTGAGCCGATGCTGAATATTGGCGGGAGCAAGACTACTTTTTTGTCCGACGGATACACGGCTGTGACGGCTGATGGAAAGAAAAGTGCGCATTTCGAACATACTGTAGCCGTCACAAAAGGAGCTGCAGATATTCTCACAAAATAGCTTATTTCTGCTATAATTTCTGCATGGCAGAAGCTGCTTTTTCTAATAGCGAGGCGCAAAAATTTTCTTCTCCAAATGAAGAGATAGAATTTTTGCGCGCACGCGTTGCTGATCAAGAGAAAAAGTATCTTGAAAAATTTAATAATATAGACAGAGAGAGCGTAATTCGCGAAGAAGTGCGTAAATACGCTAAAGCGAATCCGGATAGCGTGCTTGAAAAAGGCTATGGCATGCTGCATACCGAAGCGAAAGAGATCACGCTCGAGCTCTCGCCCGAGACGCACGATAGAAAAATGGAAGAGCTTCTCGCGATCCTTTCTGAAAAGGGCATGAAGAATGCTCTCGAAGTAGTGCGCCTTATGGCGAGCCCTCACATCGAAGACGATTTCCATAGATTCCTTGTGCAATATATTCGCGCAGGGCTCCCTATGCCTGCGGATGCTATGGGAGGAAGATCATATCGCGCTCTAAAGCGCGCTCTATACGAAGTGAGTCTGCCTGGCAAAAAGGATGAGGATGGCAGTGGGCGCGAAAAGGAAGTGAAGCAGATGCTTTCATCCATGGAGCAGCTATATGCTGGCTTGCTTTCGCTAGCCAAGGATAGGGACGACGCGTTTGCGATCGAGATAGCGAATCCAGAGGGCAGCGAAGAAGTGGCTTTCTTTGTATCTGTGCCGATTGATAAAAAGGAGCTTTTCGAAAAACAGATCCTTTCTGTATTCCCCCGAGCTAAATTATTCGAAAAGAAAGATGATTATAATATATTCAATTATGATGGCGTAGCAACGGCGATGGAGGGGAGCATCCTAGACAATCCGCTGTATCCGATCAAAACGTACGATAAATTCGATTTCGATCCGCTGCATATCATCATGAATGCGTTTTCAAAGATAGATAAAAATGGAGAAGGTGTGGCACTGCAGATCGTGATGCGCCCAGATTTCGAAAATTATTTGGAGCATTATAAGGCAGCTCTGCGAGATCTTGAAAAGGGAGAAAAAGCCCATATTGCGACCGATGTGCGGCATACTATGGGCGGGCATTTCCTAAAGACGGCCAAATTACTTGCCGGAGAAGCCGTGCGAGAAATATTCTCACCGAAATCAGGCAGCGAAAAGGCAGAGCCGAATAAGAGGGCAGAGGAAAATAAGACGATGATAGAAGAAATACGAGAGAAGATTTCATCGCCGATTTTGCATGCCAATTTGCGCATCGTTGCTTCTGCCAAAAGCCGAGAGAGAGCCGAGAAAATCGCATATGAAATATCTTCTAGCTTTAATCAGTTTGAAAATACACAGGGAGCGAAAATAAAGTTTGCGCCCGTTGCCGAAAAGAATGTGGTGGATTATGTGAAAAAATTCGTCTACCGATCTTTTGAGGAAAGCGAAGATATGCCGCTTTCGATAAAGGAGGCAGTAGGCTTTATGCACTTCCCGTCTTCCGAAATACTTTCTCGCGAGGTGAAGACGAGCAAAGCAGCTACAGCATCTCTTCCTGTGGGGCTGCCTACAAAAGGTACGCTGCTTGGTATAAATGTGGACAGAAATGTCTCGAGCAATGTATTTATCACACCAGAAGACAGGCTGCGGCACTTCTATGCGATTGGCCAGACGGGCACAGGTAAGACGACGCTGCTTAAGAACATGATCGCGCAAGATATCATAAATGGCGAAGGTGTGTGCATGATCGATCCTCATGGATCAGATATTCAAGATATTCTTTCTATCATTCCGCGCGAGAGGTATGAAGACGTGATCTATTTCGATCCGGGATACACGGAGCGGCCGATGGCTCTGAATATGCTGGAATACGATCCGCGATTTCCAGAGCAGAAGACGTTCGTGGTAAACGAAATGCTCTCAATATTCAACAAGCTTTTTGATATGAAGGTAGCTGGAGGGCCGATGTTTGAGCAGTATTTCCGCAATGCAGTGCTGCTTGTGATGGAAGATCCGGCAAGCGGCAATACTCTGCTGGATGTATCGCGCGTGCTTTCAAACAAACCTTTCAGAGAGCTGAAATTGGCTTCATGCAAAAATCCAATAGTAGTGCAGTTTTGGAAAGAGATCGCGGATAAAGCCGGGGGGGAGGCATCGCTTCAAAACGTGGTGCCTTATATTACTTCGAAATTTGATGTGTTTCTCGCAAACGACATTATGCGACCGATTATTTCGCAGGAGCATTCTACTTTTAATTTCAGGGAGGTGATGGACAAGAAAAAGATTCTACTTGTGAATCTATCCAAAGGCAGGCTCGGGGATATAAATGCAAATCTAATTGGTCTGATATTAGTGGGCAAAATCCTGATGGCTGCGCTGTCGCGAGCAGATTCTTTTGGCGCGGATCTGCCGCCGTTTTACCTATACATAGATGAATTCCAAAATATCACCACCGATTCTATAAGCCAAATTCTTTCTGAAGCTAGGAAATATAAACTCTCGCTCACGATCGCGCACCAATTTATCGCGCAGCTTGAGGATGATATAAAGGATGCTGTGTTTGGCAACGTGGGATCTATCGCTTCTTTCCGCGTGGGCGCTGATGATGCGGAATATTTGGCCAAGCAATTTGAGCCGGTGTTCACCGAAAATGATCTGCTGAATTTGGATAATAGGAATTGCTATATGAAGCTGCTCTCAGGTGGGCGCCCTGTGCGGCCGTTCTCGATGCAGACACTGCCGCCGGAGAAGGGGGATACGGGGGTAGTGGAAAAGCTGAAAGAGCTGTCTTATCTGACGTATGGCAAAGAAAGATCCTTGATCGAAGAAGAGATCGCGGTGAAATATAGAAAAGAAACATTGCCTAAATAGCTTCTCCAAACACAAATCCCAAAGGCTTAGCCTTTGGGATTTGGGTTGCATTTTGCGTCTGCATCAGATAATGTGAGGCGAATTATGTTCACTTTACATCACCTTCCAAACGACGGGATATGGGCTCCAGCGATGGGTCCACATATTTCGCTGAAGTCGAATCGTGGATTGATTGTTGTGCCAGAAACCTGTGCCACCAAGTGGGTTATGAAGATGCTTCATGATCTTCCGCAAGAGCAGCTAATGGTGCTTACTGGAATACAAAAGATCGTAAATACTCTTTTAAAATTTCCTGAATTTCGATCCATTCTGGAAAATCCCTCGGAATGGCCAACATGTGATGGTACTGAGAGGCTGCAGCATCTCCTCTTGGTTTTCCCTCAAGAGCGGAAACTAATGCTGGATGCAATTCAGGAAATCGTCGATGCGGCACTTGACCACCACGCCAAACCCTCTCAATAGTAGAGGGATTTTTATTTGCAAAGTGTAGCAGGGAAGTATATTATCCATGTAGATAAACCACTAAAAGGACCTATGAAATTAAGCATTCTCGGGCTACTTCTTTTGACCGTTCTGATGGCACCATTCATACTGTTTCTCAGACTCTACCTTGAACACAAGTTCGGTATCAAGGCAGATGAGCAGTGGATGTGTGCTGGTATGACTTTGCTCAGCGTGATCATCACAATGGGGATTATTGTCGCCACTTTGATCTCTGTCGGGTGGCTACGATCACTCTTCCCAACATCAAAAAAGCCCTCTGATTAGGAGGGCAATTTTTATTTCAACCGCCCCGTCTGAGTACAGACACCCCGCCTTATCTAAGACGGGGATTTGCATGCGCATGCATCTCCTCCTTAATTAAGGAGGAGTGGCGAGGTACGAGCCGAGGTGGTTGGGTGTTACTTCTTTTTTGTCTGCGTGTATTTTTCGTGGACAGTTTCGTACGAATAGATTTCGGATTCTGAGAACCAGTGCGCGATTTCGAGCTTTGCTTCTTCGGCGTCACCCGATGCGTGAATCAGGTTTGGAATTCCCACATCATTTGCATCTGCGTGTCCAAAGCTCATATGCGAATAATCTCCGCGGATAGTGCCAGGCAGTGCCGATTTTGGCTCAGTAGCTCCCACCATTTTGCGCACAAGAGATGCTGATTCGATGCCTTCAAGCACGATCGCGATTACTGGGCCGGAATTCATCATAGAAAGGGTGACGTCAAAAGCTTTTTGCCCGCGGCGAGATACCATTTTGCCGATATTTTCGTAGTGATGGAAATAATGATCATAAGAAGGCTGGAGCATCTTTGTGCCTACGATCTTGAGGCCTACTTTTTCAAATCGTGTGAGGATCTCTCCGGCGATGCCTCTCTGGATTGCGTCTGGCTTTAGGATTACGAGTGTTTTTTCCATAAATGTGTTTTGGTATTATTTGCTAATATAAGGCGCCCATAATATCATATATAAGTGACGAGGCAAAATCTACTTTATATTTCTGCTTTATTTCTAGCTCTTAGTGCATTCTCACTTTTTTATATAAATTATCAGGGTAAAAGATCTGATCTGGCTGCAGTAGCGGAGGCGAGCGATGATGCGCATTATGCGGAGATCAAGGGGTACGCGCCTCCTTATATTACTTTTAGCGAAGGCGCGAGCTATGATGCCAACAATGGCGGAGCGGTGTTTTTCAGCATGAAACAAAAGGCAGGATTGATTGATTTTCCGATTGTTGTAAACGGCGAGCTTTTGCCAAAGCCGATATATCTATACCCGGCATCTGGGCCAGCACCTTTGTCAGGAGCGATTCAAATCTCGATTCCACTCAGGGGTGCTGATGTATCAGTGTGGGCTCTGCCTTACGAAAAAGCAGGGATGGCGCCTCTCGCAAGCGATGATCTTGTGATCGCTCCATATATATCGCCGGAGGAAGGTAGTACGTATGCTAATTCTGCAGGCAAATTCTATATTTCGAAATCTGAAGCGCTAGACATAGTATGGAAAATAAAATCTTGGGATGTGGGCACGAGCTTTGATAGCGATCTAAGCGGGAGTTTTAAGGCAAATGGAGTCGCAAGCAATCCGTACATCACTTCCGAAAAATTGATAGGCAAGGGAAATAAGCCGAGCTTCAAAAAAGATGTGGACATAAAAACTGTCGCTATAGATTGCTCGGCTCCAGATGCGGGGGATACCCGTGCAAGCGCGGATA
>JAZJXR010000010.1:20423-41693 GCA_040390775.1 Patescibacteria group bacterium
AAACGGGCCGTTTTATGATTCCTCTACGAGCCAATATTATATTACTTTTGGCGTAGGGCTCGGAGATAAAATCAGCGCTACTGCCTCTAGCAATTCTGTAGAAGCTGGGCAAGGCACAATATTTGGCAGATCTTTTAAGCTCTATACTGATGACAAGGGCTATACCGGCTGCGATGGAAATATTGTAAACACAAAGCCGACGGTGGGATACATGACGCTGAATCCCCTCGAAAAATGGAGCTATGGCGGCAAGGCGGATAATACAGCTGAAGCCTTGAAGCTTCTCGGCATAAATCCAGATGGTACAGATAGGGGCAATCGCGCCTATTTGGATTATAACGGCGTCGGCGTCAACAAAGCGGCTCATCCTGGAAGCACGGATTCGACAGAAATGGATACTTTATCAAGCGAGACTCTAAATAAAATTATCGCTCTCAAAAATGCTAGCGGGCTGCCTGATTGCTCTACCGCGCAAACGAATTGCCTCGTAGTGACGGGCGGCACAGAAATAGGGCACAAGGCTCACGGCAAAGGCAAGCAGGTGGTAGATATTCGCAAAGTAGCGGCGCTGAATGATTTGATTATAAATACTGCTGGCAAAAATATTTCTGTAAACTCTATCGGAAATATTACATACTATACAACAGAAGGGGATTTCGCTGGAGCATATACAAATGAATTAGTGGGGGGATCTGCGGCTCATTGGCACATCGAATATGGCAAAGCGATGCCTGCTCCAGCAGCAGCTCCCGCTGTAAAGAAAGTAGAAGCCAAGAAATCGGATACGCCAAAGAAAGTGGAACCAAAAAAAGATGACAGCACTCCCCAAAATCCAAAGCTTCCGCTCATGAACGAGAGGCCGAATGCTCCCGATGCGACACTCTTTGATCAAACGACGCAGGATTCAAAAGTAGATGATGCTCCTGCACCGGATACAAATCCAGCGCCAGCAGAAGAGGTGCGAAGGGCAGAAGATCCGCTAACAGGAAAAGCATTTCCAGACGTAGTGCCGGGATTTTTCAACAATTTGATAAACAAATTCAAGAGATTTCTGTTGGGGATTTAGAATTCACACCCACCGCCTGAGTACAGGCACCTCCCTCAAGGGAGGAATTATCGAACGAGATCTACAACTTTCTGAAACGTAGCTGGGTTGTCATTCGCTAGGATAGATAGAATCTTGCGATCAAGGCCGATGTTTGCCTTCTTTACGCTGCCCATAAATTTGCTGTAAGAAATACCTTGTGCGTCTAGAGATGCGTTGATGCGCACTGTCCAAAGCTTGCGCATATCGCCCTTCTTATCGCGCCTATGAGCAAAAGCATATGCACCCGCGTGCATGATGGCATCGTTCGCCTGAATTTCTTTTTTGCTGCGGCCGAATCTGTAGCCCTTTACTTGCTTTAGTACATTTCGTCTTGCCTTTAGCGCATTTACTCCCTTTTTTACTCGTGTCATGTCTTTATATTAGCTTGCGAATTTAATAATTCAATAGTCTTTATCTTAAAATTTAGTCAAAAATCGCGCCTTATCTTGATTAGACATCTGGAAATCAGCGCTTCGCTTTTTGTCGAGCTGCTTGTTGCGGCTGGCCTTGGCGTTGAAGTGGTTCTGGCCGGCTTTGCGGCTCTTGATCTTGCCGTTCTTCGTCACCTTTAGGCGCTTCATGAATGATTTGTTGGTTTTCATTTTGCTGTATTTACTTATCTTTCTCTATTAGCATTGAAATGCCTTTTGGGCCCTTCTTTGCGCTATCTGCTATCTTGTATGGCACAGATATCAGCCTCAAAATCCTCTCGAGCCTTTCCTTTAGGAATTCGCCTTCAAGATACTTTGACCTTCCTGGAAGGAAGAGATCAAGCTTGATTTTGTTGCCTTCGGCTAGCCATTCGGACGCTTTTTTGGCTTTGAGAGCCAGATCGTGATCTCCCGTACCTATCTTTACCTGAAGGCTTTTGACCTCTACAGTATGCGCCTTTAGCTTTGCCGCCTTTTGCTTTTTGTTAGCTTCGTAGATGAATTTACCATAATCGGAGATTTTTGCAACAGGGGGGACGGCGTCTGGCGAGATCTCGATCAGGTCGAGCCCCGCATCATTTGCACGGGTCAAAGCATCAGAAAGCGAAATAACGCCGAAGTTTTCTCCTTTGGGGCCGATTACGCGAAGCTCCTTCGCTCTGATCTGGTGATTTACTTTTGCGTCCGTTGTAGCCAAGTGGTTTAAGTGGAGAAATTGTAGCAAATAAAGGTGATATTCACAACCCCTCCCTAGCCCTCCCCTTTAACTAAAGTGGAGGGAAGAAGAAAATAAAAATCCCTCCTAGTGGGGAGGGGTCAGCCGTCGAGGAGGTGCTTGAAGTTGCGATCACTAGGATCAAATGTGCCATGCTTAAAGCTGTGCACTGGGTTTGCGCAACCATATGCAAAGGTGTTCCATCCGCGCATCATCTCACGATATTGTCTTCGAGCTTTGCGTGCTTTTTCTTCGCATGTGTCGCACATATTTCCGCCCTGTGCTCGTGGGTAGCCGCAATCTTTGCAGGATACCTTTCTGAAGGTAGTGTTCAATTCCACGTCGCCCTTTCCTGAAGGATCAATCAAGATCGAAAAAGTTTTTTCACTCATAGGAAGATCAGGTTGAATTTTCTGCTTTCATTAAAGCACGAACCGTATAATTTTCAAATAAAAATCCCCGCGATTTCTCGGGGGAGGGTTAGCCATCGAGAAGATGGCCCCAACGTCGCTCATATGGATCAATCCAGCCAATATGCTCGACGTGCATAGGATCGGCGCAGCCAAACATGAAGATGTTGAAACTTCTCTCCATGTCGGAATGTTGGCGGCGTCTCTCGCGAGCTGCCGCTTCACATTTTTCGCAGAGGTCCCCGTCATGTGCCTGAGGATACCCGCATGTATCGCAGGACATCTTTCTCAGCTGCTCATTCAGAACTCGGTCACCAGTTTTTGTGGGATCGATCAGGATCGCGTAAGCTTTTGTGCTCATGGGGAATATGGGGTTTGAGGTGCGTGGTTCTATTTTTATTTAAGCATATTGAAACGCAATTTGGAAGCTCTGGTATAATAGATGCATGATATTCTTTTTCATATCTTTTGTGGCTGGAATCCTTACTGTGCTTGCGCCCTGTGTGCTGCCGCTTTTGCCTGTGATCGTTGGCGGGGCAGCAGTGGACGCTCATTCAAAATGGAAGCCATATATCATCACAGCATCTCTCGCTGTTTCTGTCGTCGCATTTACGCTTTTGCTCAAAGTTACAACTCTTTTCATAGATATCCCGCAAGTTTTTTGGCAATATTTCTCCGGCACTATATTAATATTTTTTGGGCTCATCACTTTGTTTCCAGATTTGTGGGAACGTGGCGCAATCAAATTTAATTTATTTGTCAGCCGCAAGGCGAACAGGGCTCTTGCACAAGGCGCCCAAAAGAATGCCTTTTGGGGAGACGTGATCATGGGAGCGGCGTTGGGGCCAGTGTTCTCTTCTTGCTCTCCTACATATTTTGTGATCTTGGCCACAGTACTGCCGCAGAGCTTTGCGATGGGATTTATCGATCTTGTCGCTTATGCTGTCGGGCTTTCTTTGTCTTTGCTCCTTGTGGCGATTATCGGCCAAAAGCTGGTAGGCAAATTATCCGGCGCATCGGATTCGCATGGGTGGTTCAAAAGATCTTTGGGCGCTCTATTTCTAATCGTTGGAATATTTGTGTTCACTGGATGGAGCGCGCAAATCGAGGCTTATTTGATCACTAAATTTGATGTGGCTAAGGTTGAGAATGGAATTTTGCAGGGTTTTGATTCTCCCCTCGAGGGGAGTACCGCTACTGCGGGGAGGGGTGTGAATTTCCCTAAATATATAGAAATAGAGAATCCTTCGGGGTTTGTAAATAGTAAGCCATTCAAGCTTGCGGATCTCGTGGGCAAGAAAGTGATCCTTCTCGATTTCATGACCTATAGCTGCATTAATTGCCAGCGTACATTTCCGTATTTGAAGGCTTGGTATGAAAAGTACAAGAGCGAGGGGCTCGAGATCGCGGCTATTCATACGCCGGAGTTTGCATTCGAGCACAAAATAGAAAACGTAGAGGCGGCGTTTGCACAATATGGGCTTACATTTCCTGCTGTGCTTGATAATGATTACGGCACTTGGAATGCATACCAGAATCAATATTGGCCGCATAAATATTTGATAGATATAGATGGCAATATTCGATACGATCACATTGGCGAAGGTGGGTATGATGAGACGGAATCGCAAATAAAATCTCTTCTTGCTGAGCGAGCGCAAAAATTAGGAGAAAAAGTATCCACAGATGGAAATGTGAGCGATATGATTGTTTCCACAAAAATAGATACCCAAAGCACGGAGACGTATTTCGGCGCATTTCGAAATAGCGAATTTTTTGGGAATGGTACCGGTGGGAAGATTTATGAAGCGGATTTTGATCTGCCGCGGACGTTTCCAAATAATCAATTTTTCCTTGGCGGCAAATGGAGCGTTCAAGATCAGTATATAGAATCAGAAGCTGATAATATAGTGGCGTTCTCTTATAATGCTGCCAAGGTGTACCTTGTGGCTGAAGCTCCGAATGGTGCAAAGGTGGATGTGCTAAATGGCGATTTTGCAAATGATCCAGCAAACACAATTAGTGTGAATGTAAAAAATGCTACGCTTTACACGATCGTATCTAATCCTTCACGCAAATCCTCTGTTTTGTATATAAGTGTGCCAAAAGGCGTGCGGCTCTATTCTCTGACGTTTGGGTAAAAGGTATTGCTTCGGCAGCACTTCTTCAGCGTCACAGAATATTTTTCTACTGAAAAATTTCTTATGTTCTCGCCTCAGCGCCTCCGAAATGCCGCTTACGAAGCACTGTCTCGCAATTCGCAAATAAAAAAGAGAGGATTTGTTCCTCTCTCGTCATATTCTTGTGTAGAGCCTGCACCATGTCCTTGTGTATTCAGGCGTTCCAGGTTCTCCATCGTGAATAGAGATCATCGCCCTGGCACCATATTGGCCGCCGAATCCTTTGTGGAGGAGCTTGGTGTCCCACATGAGCTCGGCAGAATTTGGCGCCTTGTCATTGTAGTAGCCGAAGTCGCCCACGGGTGTTTTTATCGTCACGTAATATGTTCTCATATTTCTGTGCTCGATATTACCTTTAGATAAGATATTTGCAAGCGACACTGTATACCGTCTACTCTATACTGTATACTCTTATCCATGTCTCTCGTTTCGAACAAAAAGGCCCATTTGAATTATGAAATCCTCGAGAAATTCGAGGCTGGTATTGAATTGCTTGGATTTGAGGTGAAGGCGATTAAAAATAATCAGGGATCTCTAGAAGCCGCGCATGTGGGCGTGCGCGGCGGGGAGGCATTTCTCCTCAATTTCGATTTGCCTCCGTATCAAGCCAAAAATACTCCGGAAAGCTATGATCGTGTGCGCGCTCGCAAACTTTTGCTTACCAAAAAAGAAATAAAATATCTGGCAGATGAGGGCGGGAAGAAGGGCATTGCTACCATACCTCTATCGATATTCCTAAAAGGCATAAAAATAAAAGTAGATCTCGCGCTCGCTCGCGGCAAAAAGAAATTTGATAAGCGCGAAAGCCTAAAGAAAAAAGATGCTGATCGTGAAATCAGGAGAGAGATGAAGCATTAGATTCGCTTGCAGAATGGGGGATGTTTGCTAATGTATCCGCAAACAAGCTTGTACCTATGAAAAAACGAATATTCGATCTGATTTTTAGCGTGATTTTGGTTTTGTTGGCTTCACCTCTCTTTGTCTTGATTGCTGTGCTTGTCCGGCTGACCTCAAAAGGTCCTGTGATCTTTAGGCAAAAGCGGCTTGGCTTCAACCAAGCTCCATTTACGATCTTCAAATTCCGCGGCATGAAAGATGGCTCCGGAAAAGAAGGTTTGGATATGGTGATGCCAAATGATGACAGAGTAACAAAAGTAGGAAGGATAATTCGTAAGACACATTTAGATGAATTACCTCAACTTTGGAACGTCATCAAAGGTGAGATGAGCATTATTGGGCCGCGGCCTCTTATGGAATCTATAGTGTCCTTGAGAATGGATACTGTGCCTAACTACGGTAATCGGTTTCTTGTGAAGCCTGGCCTTACCGGTATTGTGCAAGTAAGAGGAAGGCTAATGGCTCGCAAGATGGGTGCTAAGAGAAATCTTCGGCTCGATCTCTTTTACATCAAAAAGCAAAATCTGGTATTCGACTTGAAGATTCTTTACCGAACAGTATTGACTGTACTTCAAGCCAAAGGAGTGTGATATGTCCGTGATGAATAATCGTGGGCATTTTTTATAAATTATGAAATAAAAAACTCCACCTTAGGCGGAGTATGCAAAGTGAAAGATTTGGCATTTCCACAAGAGCCATTTGAATGATCGAGAAGCCAATTTCTGAATGCTTCTAAAGAGCCACGCAATGCCATGGAACAGAGCTCTGAGCGGCGGAATGACAAAGATCGGATAGATGAGGATGAAAAGAATTTCGATCAGCACATCCCACGGCCGAGCCATACCACCAACAGCAATTGAATGAGCTTTGATGCCATAGAGGCGCGAGAAGAATTTGACCCGAAGCCAGTGCACCCACGATACGATGAAGTAAAGCTCGGCTTTGCTTTCCTTCGCCATATCTCGCCCGATTTTGATCTGGCTGATCGTCTCAAGCCCTTGGGGGATCTCGACGATTCTATCTTGATCAGCACCCAAATTTTTGAGCGTGCGAAGATAGTATGCCATCTCGGATTCGCGCTCCATTCCAAATCTGGTGGCGATTATGATCATCGCATCTGGATCTTCGTCGAGGATCTCCTTCACTTTCACACACTGCATGTAGCAATCTTGCTTTTCGCTCCTCCCAAACCTTCGGAAGATGAGCCACCTTCGGTAAGGATTTTTCGGCAGAATCTGGTAAAGCTTTTTCATCTGGCTTAAGAGTACTACTATTTTAGAAAATAAAAAATCCCACGAATTGCAGGATTGGCTACGAGCGAGTGATGATTCTGACACCCAGATGATTGTTGGCAAGCCACAGCCACCTGTTTTTGGAAGATCCCATGGGACGTATTGCTCCCTTTCGGATCCAGAATGTCTCGTTGGTGTCATCATCAAGACCACGCCTTTCTTCCATCTCGTATGCGTCAGGAAGCATTGTGATCTTCGTTCGCATTTCGAAATCATATGCGAGAGTTTCTCTTTCAAGAACTAGTATGATCATGGCTTGTAATACATTAGCCATGTATTCGTCTATTGTCAATACCTCTAAAAGATGATATAATAGAGGAGTACGTTGAAAATCAGGTACACAAAGGGGGTGATCGGCATAGACATGTAGGCGATCTTTCTTGTGCGCAATCGAGTGTCCTAAAAACTCGTTAAACTTTCAGGAACTTAAGTGCAAACGCACGAAATATCGTTTCTCCATATTTTGGAGCAAACGATCTTGCTTTCGTAGCTGCTCGAGCGTAAGCTCGCGGCCCGAAGGCCATCTATTTGCAATTTTTCTCTCTTTGCAGAATAGGTGTTATATCGAGGGGATAGGTAAGTAGTATGCTTCGACTGCTTTCCGAAACTTAGAAGATCGGTAATGATGCGTTTGGCTCTGCTTTGAGCATCATTATTTAAACTTCAAGCAAAGATACATTGCGTAGATTCATTAAAGAAACTTATGTGCACGGGGGTTCAATTCCCCCCTCCTCCACAAATTACAAAAATCCGCTCGCTTTATTGCGAGCGATTTTTGTTTTGTGGAGGAGAGCAATGCTGGGAGCATTGCGTGGGGGATATTGAAGCCTGCTTGAGCATTTTTTCGAGTTTGCTAACGAAGAAAAAATCCAAGCATGGGTACTGATCCTGTAAGGATCGATAAGCGTACTCGCGGTCCGCCTCCTTCTTTACTTTAATTCATCCACGAGTAATATGATCCTTGAACAACCGAAAGGAGAATTATCAAAATCGCCTATGGATTTACACGTTTTGTGATCCTCACGGGAGAAAGTGCGATCAAGATCGGGAGAGTGAGGCCGATTCGATTGATCCTTGCTCTTTTTGCTATCGTTCTTTCCAAGCATCATAGAGAAAAGCTTCTGGCTAAATATGGAGGCACTTATAGAGAGGCTTTGCCAAATTTCTTGTTTGCAGGCCACTTCTGCAATGTTGCTGAATTCGATTATTATCAAACCTCTCACGATCCTCGAGTTGTACCAACGACGCACAGGCTTTTCGGAGGATGGGTAATTATTCAAGAAAGAGGTGCACCGGTGACGGCATTTGAGCTGGAGCGGGAGAATCCATTCGATGCTATCACGCTGAACACTGCGTTTGCAGAAATTGATAGGGTAAAACAATTTTGCAGGCTCAAAAATGGTAAGATCGCCTTGTGCGATTATGGCTGCCAAGCAACTCTAGGTGCTCTAAGAAAAATATCATTTGCACGTAATGAATGACCTGAATGACCCACAATTATTTCAGGCCTTTTTATTTTCATAATTGACATTTGCTTGCGGGGCGGTAGTATCATAAAAAACGTTTTTTAGAGGAGGAATTCTATGGCTGATATATTTTTCAGATACGGGGAATTTGACTATTTTGCTGATGAAATGGCGGATTATATCGAATTGCCTAGCGGCATCGTGCTCGAGATTTTGGGCTGGACTGATAGCTATCCTTTTACACCGCTCGGAATCAAGAAGATAGAAGATCCGATTATGCTTGCTAGGATCAAGCTTAAAGCAAAGATCCTCGAAGCGCGAGCAAAGATCTAGACCAAAGCAGCTTCGGCTGCTGTTTTATTTTCCGTTTTTATAATCATTGCCATCTTTTTTCTGTGTGATATCATTTTAGTATGTCACAAGAATGGCCGGAGCCAGTTTCTCCAGAGCAAGAAAAAGAGCAGGAGAAAAAAGAAAATAGAGGAATATTTAAACAGCTCGCGTGGAGGCTTGGGCTCGTAGGCTCTGTGGCTGCTGCTATGGTGGGCAGCGCTTTGAAAGATGAAAAGGATCATCGGCATGAAGGCAAGGCTACGGTGGTAGAGAAAATTCATAAGGATGGATCTATGCAGGGTTTCGTTGCTGGGGGTAAGATGGGAGGAATGATGCATCCAGAAAAATGGAGCATTAAAGTGAGCGTGAATGGGGTAGAAAGCGTGGTAGATGTTTCTAAAGAAGAGTTCGATGCTGTAATGAAAGGGCAGGAAGTGCCCGTGACCGTCGACGATCGCGATAATAATGTGAAATCCGTAGAAGAAAATCATCCTGAAAGCGAAAAATAAATCAATTTGACTAAATTATAGAAAGGAGCAATATTAGGGCTGTATCTGCTATTTAACCCGAAATATTTGAGAGGAGAAAAATAAAATGAGATCTCCATGGGGAATGCTAATCGGCATCGCAGCCGTAATCTTGATGCTGCTTTCGGCAGCAAAGAAGAGTGAGCGGCCAGTGCAGGCTCAGACTGAAATCAGCGAAATCAGAAAGTAACGCACAGACAGATCCTCTGTCTGTTTTTATTTTCCAAATCTATTCTGGTATTCTGCAGAATATGAGAATGGTTCGAGCTAAATTTTTATAATTGACATTTATACTCCTCGGCGTAGTATCTGCTTCGGAAAGTACAACACCAAAGCTATATATGCTTGACATCAGCTTCAGCTACGAAAATACTGACTATCTGGTTGATAGCTCGGCCTATGATGTGAACCGTATCAAGCTCCCTGACAGAAAAGTGCTCTATGTGCCGAGCTGGCTCGAAAGCAATCCTCCTGTTCCGGAGAGCTTTGAACCGGCAGATCCCGTGTTCCTCCAAGGATTGGAGATTCCCGTTGCTCGGGTAAAATAATCGGTTCAGTAAGAATCTTAAGCAGCTTCGGCTGCTGTTTTTATTTCCCACCCATGCGATTTTCTGCTTTAATTAAGCCTATGGAACCAAAGAGCATAGAGCCCAATATCCACACTCTTATTATTTCTGATGTGCATTTGGGATCCGTGATCAGCAGGGCGGATGCGCTTGCGGAGCTTTTGAATTCTATTTCTTTCATGCGGCTCATTATCCTTGGCGATTTCCTCGACAATTCGAATTTCAAACGATTAAACGCTTCGCATTGGAAGCTTCTCACACTGATACAATCTTTCTCTGCGCCGGAATCGGGGCGGGAAATAATCTGGGTGCGCGGGAATCATGATCACGCCACCGCGGATACAATGGCGCATATGATCGGCGCCAGCGTGGTAGACGAATACATTTTTGAAATCCAAGGCAAGAAATTCTTGGCGATACATGGAGATAAATTCGCAGAGACCGTGCTCTTCAATGATTTCTTTTCTATCATCGGGCAAAAGGTGTTTGCATTCCTCCAGCATTTCGATAAGGATGCTCGGCATATCGTGAAGATCCTTGAGAGATCGCACAATTTCATGAGGCGGGTATCAAGCAGGGTGGCGAGGGGAGCTATAAAATACGCGGCGGATTTGAAAATAAATTATGTGTTCTGCGGGCATACGCATAAAGCGCTCGAAAAAATATATGGGCAGGGTAAAGATGCGATCCACTATTTCAACACAGGCTGCTGGACGTATGCACCATCGGCATATATTACGATAGACGAAAGCGGCGAGGTGGCTTTGAAATACGCAAAATAGTGATATATTGGGGTTAGAAATGCTGGCTTAGCTTTCACTTGATAGCCCGCAAAAATCAAACCTGGAGGGACTGTTAGTATGGTACCTATTGCTGCATTCAGAGAAGCATTCCCGTACATTGCCAGAGCAAGACGAAGGATCAAGAGGGGTAAACAGCCCACGGAAGTGGAGCACCATTACATCTTCGAAATGGGCGTTGCTATCGTCATCGACGGTATCGATCACGAACGACTCAAGACGATGGAGGTTTTGGCTGCGATATTTGTGGTCAACAGTGTGGCAAAGTCTGAAGGCGAAGATTTTCGCCCCTCAGCTTATGCTGTCAAAGATGATTTGCAGAGAGCGCTTATGGGCAGGCGAGATATCAAAATGCGCCCTGGCTCGCGGCGCTTTCATGGCACTCTTGAAATCAGGGTCTACATGTGGGTGACTCATGTGCCCAAGAGGCTCGTCGAAGATAGCGGGCTCGAAAGAGAGCTTGCAAATCCTGACCTTCGCTTGATGAATGTTGTATAGAAGCGCCCACCCAGCGCTTCTTTTTTATCCCGAACACCCCCTAACCCCCTCTTTAGTAAAAGCGGGGGAAACAGAAACACTATGCTACAATTAGCCTTGCGCATTTAAAATGCACCGGACAAAAAGATTTTTAATACTCGGAATCGTCTTGGCGGGATTATTTGCCCCACACTTTGCATTTGCCGATACAAATATAGAAGGAGAAATAGCGAGCGACACTACATGGACAAAATCCGGCGGCCCGTATGTTTTGAGCGGAGACGTGTATGTGCCGGCGGGCGTGACTTTGAACATAGAAGCAGGGGCTAAAGTGTATTTTGAAGATAGTACTATTTTGCTTGTCGAAGGGGATATTAAGGCAATTGGAAGCGCGAATGATCCTGTAATATTTGACGGAAGCATTGGTATGCCGTGGAATCAGTGGAGACTGTATATTTCTCATTCACATCATTCTGAAATCAGCTACGCAGAGCTTTACCATTTCAACAGTGTGGCTCTTTCTGATTCGGATCTGGTGTCCGATCATATGACTATCTCCGAGGGCGTGGGCGATATCAGCTTGCGCTCCGGCAGCACCATCAATGCTAGATCGCTGCATGCAAGCGAGATGCCTGAAGGAGCGCTCAACTTGTACGATCATTCTTCCGGCACAGTAACGGATTTTGTGTTTGAGACGTCTCTTGATGATAGCAACAATGCTATTGGCCTGTATACGGGCAGCACTCTTAATCTTTCTAACTTCGAGGTCGATGGTTGGGATCCTGCTCAAGTTATTGGCGTGTATGAAGGCCATTTAAATATTGATGGAGCAATGATAGCGGACGGGGGAGGGATCTATGGAATAATAATATTTGATGACAATATAGATGGAACGCACCATTCATCTGCAAGCTTGAAGAACGTGACGATCAAGAATTTCTTTTGGGAGAATATTGTTATAGATAGCGCGGGCGATTACAGCATTGAAGACAGCGATATTGAAGATAGCGGCTATGGGATCGATGTGTATTCACAAGCTGGCACAGGAAGCATGCTCATGAAAAACAACATCATAATGGGCAATGGGGTGGGTGCTGGGTTCTACCTTAGCAACGCTAGCTCAACGTATGTGTTTGATGCTCGGGATAATTGGTGGGGCGATGCCAGCGGGCCGTATAATGCTGATTCTAATCCAGAGGGCCTTGGGAATATTTTGGATGATGATCCGAATCCTGCTCTCTATAGCCCTTGGCTCACATCTCCTCCGCACAAACGCAACCCCGTGATCATCATCCCCGGCATCATGTCGAGCTATTTGAATAAGGAGGATGGTACGGAGGTGTGGCCGAATATTATCAAGCTAGTGCTCTTGCCGTTTGATAATTACTATTTAAAGCCACTTATGCTTGATGAAGGCGGTAAGCCAACAGAATCTTTGCTTGCTACGGATGTTATTCGCGACTCTTTTGGTAAGGAATTTTTTGCCGGCTTGATAAATAATTTGATTAGCTCCGGATATAAAGAGGGTAAGGATATGTTTGTGTTTCCGTACGATTGGAGGCTAGATGTTAGGGATAATGTGGAAGCATTGAAAGATAAAATTGATAATGTTCTAAAACAGACAAAATCAAATAAGGTCGATGTTATAGCCCATAGTATGGGAGGTCTTGTGGCGAAGTATTACATAGAGCATGAAGGTCAAGGTAGGGTAGATAAATTTGTAGATATCGCCACTCCACATTTCGGGGCGCCAAAAGCATTTAAAGCCCTCGAATATGGAGATGATATGGAAATTAAATTTAACGATAAATTTGGAGTAAATCCAGAGGCAATTAAAAGAATCTCCCAAAATATGCCATCCGTTTACAACCTTTTGCCGAGCCGCGAATATTTCGCTGCCAGCGATACGGATTACAAATATTATGTGGACGATATAGGAGATGTGGACGGCGATGGTGCTTCCGGCAGGCTTGATTTTGAAAGCACAGAAGCATTTTTGAAAAATACTGGCAGAAATGATCTCTTGCTCGGCAAGGCTGACAATCTCCATCAGGATTTGGATGAATTCGACCCTGCTAATTACGGGGTGGATGCATATAACATCGTCGGCTGCGGCACACCTACAATTGGCAAAATATTTGCAAACAAAAAGCAAACAAAAAATGATTTCGAATACGAGATTCTATATATCTCTGGCGATGGCACTGTGCCACAAAGGAGCGCTGAAGGCCTGCTTACTTCTCACACATTTTATGCAAACGGGGGCGTGCAGCACAGCACAATGCCGAGCGATGCAAATGTGGACGCTTTGATTGATAACGTTTTGGCGGGTTCTGCAGATTCTTTCGATCTTGCTTCTCACACTTCGATACAAACCGCTAGTACAAGCTGTGCCTTGCCGAATGGCAAATACCTAAGCTTCCACAGCCCCGTAGATGTGCATGTATTTGACGCAGCAGGGGATCATACGGGGCCTGATTCTGATGGCAATATTGAATATGGCGTGCCAGGGGTAGCGTACGACACGATTGGCGAGCAGAAATTTGTGTTCTTGCCTGATGGCGCGGAGTACAGCGTGAAGCTAAATGCTACTGCTAATGGAGCATTTAGCGTGAACGTCAAAGATTATGAGGATGGGCAGGTGACGGATGTGGCGCATTTCGATGATCTGCCTATCATAGGTGGCGTGAGCAAAGCGGAAGTGCGGGCTCAAAATGACGCGCCGATAATTCTGCTGGATGAAAATGGGGATGGAGATCTGCGAACTATCAATCCATCTAGCGATGCTGCTGAGATTCCTTCTGCTCCTGATCCAGCTTCTGAACCCATAACTAATATGACGCATTTTGGCGGCAGAGGCGGAGGGGTGGCGTATATTCCGGCAGCACCGGCAGGATCTGTGTTGGGCGCGAGCACTACTATCTATAGCCAAAAACTCGGAGTGCATAAAGCAATCAAGATAACGGCATCGTCATCCAAAGATAAGTCTGATAAAATAAAGCCAGCAGCAAAACTGATAGAAGCTTTAAGTGATCACAATTACTTAGATGGGCTGTTTAATAAAGTATATACGTGGATTTACAATTTATTTAAATAATATGGGGAAAATTAAAATTGCTTTGGTTAATCTTATTCTTGTCGCTGTTCCAATAATATATATTTACATTCCATTACCATTCTATTCTGATATTTCCGTATTATTTGTTTACATTTTATTCGCACCATTGATAATGAACGGATTTCTTTATTTTCATTACAAGAATGACAGGTCAATAGTAATAACCTGCCTTATTTTAAGCTATTTGATACTAGGCCTTTTCGGTAGATTCATTTTTCTAGAAATGATTAGTCACTTAAGTTTCTTATAGAAAGTAAATGGGAGCAACCAAATCTGGCAAATTAAAAAATATCTTCTCGCACAAAGCTATTATGGGTGTGATGGCTTTTGTACTAGGTAGTGCAGAGTAAATGAGGGTAGTCTGACTAGCTTCAACCCTCATCCGTCCGCCTGCGGCAGCCACCTTCTCCACTACATGGAGAAGGGAGGAATGCGTTTGCAGTACAGAGCAATTCCCGACGTTGCCCTGTTTATAGCGAAATCATATTATGCGCGACTAGAAAATTAAATAGAAATGCGGGCAATATTATCAATAAATAAAATGCAGCTGGTGGTACTAAACCAATCAAAAATGTTATTACAACATTGTAATTAGTGAAAAGAATCTTTAGAAAATCTGTCGGATTATCTACAAAATCTATACCCTCTGGTTTCAGTTTTATTTTGGTATCTAATTTTGTTGAGTAAGGTGTTAGAGGAATTGAATTTATTAAATCTAGCTTTTTTGCCCTTTCTATTAGTCTATCGATTTTTGCAATACGTCGTTCGCAAATGCTCTTATAATATTTTGAGTGTATCTTATTGTAAATAAACGGGAGAAACCGATGTACAAGTTCGTACCTCCAATCCTCAAGAAAATAGGTCTGTATGAGCAAAGTGCCACTAAAGATACTCCAATTTATTTCTTGTGTATTTTGATTTATGTGCCAACTCGGCCCACTGCATGGACATTTTCTAAACAATATGAGCATTCTTCTAATTCTTACTAAATCCCACATGTAGTTATTTTACTTATATTTTTCATACCAGCAATGAGGGCATGGAGTAATAAAAAACCACTCAAGAAGAGTGGTTAGAAGTCCAATCGGCTAATCGCAAAGTTCGCAGCGTTGGGGATTACGCTTTCTTTCCCTCGGAGGATTCGGGTTGTACTCACCGATTCTGAGGCGAATATAGGCTTTGATCGCCTTGTTTTTCTTTCTGTTGTGAAAGAACGCATTGATGGAGAAGCCGGTGCTGTATCCTCGGTAGCCGGAGAGATGCCAGACGTGTGTTGGGATTTTGTCGTTCTCGAATTCGATCGTGCCGTATGCATCGACAGGATTGCCCATGCTACCGCGAGCATTGTACTCGAGGATCTCAAACGATTTGATCTTTACTCTGGCTGCTTTGAGATCCTCTGTGACTTGTTCAGACCAAGACAAGCTTGTGAATAGGTGCCATGGATATCTCATGTTTTTTGCGGTTTGGATTGTGAAGGGCTAGGATTCCTTTTCTATATTACATATAAGATATGATTTGGCAAAACTCCCACATGTCGGACATGTGGGAAATAAAAAACCACTCGACCGTTTGGGGTAGAGTGGTGGGTGCCTTGCGGCGAATGAACATTCGAGTGAAGCTTAGGCGGCGACGAGAATGGGATTAGCGAACCGCGAGGATTGGCCTTCGACAACTGTGCGCAGCTGATGGAGAGTGACGATCATGACCATGTCTGCGGGCAGATTGCGGTCGCGATGCTCAGCTTCCTTTTCTCGTTTGCTCAGTGTGCCGAGACAGACGACGATCGTCACTCGTACCGGGGTTTCGAGCGGCACTTCATCAAAGATGTTGAAGGCACACTCGGGATCCTGATCCGAGACGAATTCATGGCCGGTGATGAGCGATGGGATTGCACTGCGGAAGGCAGCGTTTTGGAGATTGATTCCGATTTTGCGCATGGCTTCTATGTTTTGCTTGGGTTGCTGTATCGATTCTCCGCCTATACCTATATGAAAAGCGGGGAGCTATATCTTCAAAAGGTTTGAAAACATGGCTTCCCGCTTTTGGCTTCAAAAGTGCATCTGGGGGTATTATAACACATCTAGAAATAAAGTCCAGAACACCCCCTAGCCCCCTCTTTAATAAAAGCGGGGGAGGTAATAAAAATGACCCGTGTTGGATCAAGACGGGTCAGAAGTATGGCTCTAGGGTTTTGAATGCTGCAAGCAATCCGCCGAGGAGGGTAATGATGACCCCGAGAGTGTGGAACCAGAACGCTCCGCGCTCCTTGACCTTGACCGGATCGCGAGAGACTTTGATGAGATTCACACCAAGAAAAACCATGATCAAACCGGAAGCGATGCAAATGATTCTCATAATAATTAAGTGAAGAACGGCGAACCAATATAAGTGTAGCATGAGATATTGACACTTCTCCAAAAATCAGTAATCTGTATAGCACAAAGGCCGAAGATAGCAGGAGGTAGAAATACCTCAAAAGAACATCCTGCCGAGGTCAAACGACTCTCACTCATATATATAGATAGTATGAGTAAAGAATCGGCCTTTATAAAACAGGTCGATATTATTTTTTTCAAAAGAAAATAAAGCATTACAAAAATGGCAATTACAAGAAAGAAGAAGGAAGAGATATTTGAAAAGCTCGAAAAGGGCTTGAAGAATTCTAAATCTGCTGTGCTTGTGAACTTTCACGGGCTACTGGTGGGCGAGGTGACGGAGCTCCGCAAGAAGCTGCGCGAGGGTGGCATCACATATGTGGTGGCGAAAAAGACCTTGGCAAAGAAAGCTTTTGCCGAGCAGGGCTACAAAGGCGAGATGCCGGAGCTAAAAGGCGAGCTGGCTGTGGCTTTCGGAGAAGATCAGATCGCTCCTGCGCGCGAGATCAATGAATTCGAAAAGAAATTCAAGGGCAAGGTATCTATCCTTGGCGGAATCTTCGAAGGAGAATTCAAGGATCGAGATGGTATGAAGATGATCGCGATGATTCCATCAAGAGAAGTGCTGCTTTCACAAATCGCATATCTTCTCAAATCTCCTATGCAGAGATTTGCGATCGCGGTGAGCGAGGTGGCGAAGAAGAAGTAAGAGTATAAGTTCGTAAGTAGAAAGATTTTTGAGGTCCTCGGTTTCCCTCCGCTTCGCGAAGGCCAGACCATCAAAAATCTTCCTACTTACTCACATTAAAAGTTAAATTAAAATTAAAATGTCAAAATTCGATACATTTCTGAGCGAGCTTGAAGGCGCATCTGTGCTTGAGCTGAATGATTTGGTGAAGGCGATTGAGGAAAAATTCGGCGTGTCTGCCGCTGCTGTGTCTGCTGCTCCTGCAGCTGGCGCGGGTGCTGCTGCCGCTGATGAGCAGCTTATCTTTGCAGTGGAATTGACTGACGCGGGAGCGCAGAAGATCGCTGTGATTAAGGTGGTAAAAGAAGCTCTAGGCCTTGGCCTTGGAGACGCGAAGGCTGCAGTAGACGCTGCACCGAAGGTCTTGAAGGAAGGACTTAAGAAAGAGGAAGCTGATGAGCTGAAGAAGAAGCTTGAAGAGGCTGGGGCGAAAGTTACACTAAAGTAATTCACCTCACCCTAGCCCTCTCCTTCATAAGGAGAGGGAAGAACCCCTCCTAACCTCCCCTTTAATAAAAGTGAAGGAAGCATGCAAACACAAAAGCTGCGCACGAAGTGCGCGGCTTTTGTGTTTGCTTGACAAAAATGTGAATGTATTGTAATTTCAATGACGGTAAAGCAATGATCTTCAACACGAATTCCTATATGAATATAATAAACCGAATACTCTGCCTACTCTTGCTTGTCGTGCTTCTCTATCGTGTCTATCAGACCCTATTACCGGAGTCTGCGCCATTGGCTGCAGCTCCTGTCACGAAGGTGATTGGCTCGGACCTCAAAATCGCTGAGACAAGGATCTTCTACGATCCGGATCGTGCGGGCTACACCGCGACATGGGTGGGTATGGGCGTCGTCGTCTCGACTCCGAAAGGCAGGTGTGTGGTAGCAGCAAAAGAGCTTTTCCGAGAGAGCGGGGTGTACAGTGCTGTATGTCCCACTATCGAAGAGCGGTGGTATATCACCCGTGTCACATATGACGAGGCATCTGGGCTTGTCTTTGGGTATTTTGGTAATCTCAAGGTGCTGGAGCCGCTAAAATAAGAGAATTCCAGATTTCGTTCAGCAGACCATAAAAATTGGCCTGCTGTTTTTATTTCTGTACTTCATACTGACTACCGAATACTGTATACTCTCTTTATGGACATACTTGAAACACTTTTTGGAAATGCGATACGGGCAAGATTGCTTAGGGCCTTTGTATATAATCCTGACGATGTGTTTGCGCCAAAGAGCCTTGCAAAGAAGGTGAGGGCATCGAGCGGCGCGCTATCTAAAGAAATAAAAATACTTAAGAAAATAAATTTGGTAAAAGATAGGACGGTGTCTGACGAGAAGGGCAGGAAAATAAAAGGCGTAGCGCTGAATCAGAATTTTAAATTCGTAATTCCTTTTAGGGAATTCCTGATGAACGTATCGCCCCTGACCGAAGATGCGATTGCGAAAAAATTGGGGGACAAAGGCAAGGCGAAGCTTGTCGTCATATCCGGAATGTTCCTCGATAATAATGATTCGCGCGCGGATATGCTGGTGGTATCAGAAAAGCAGAATGACAAAATAATTCAAAAGACGATCGCGGATATCAGCACAGAATTTGGGCGCGATATTTCGTATGCATTATTTACCAAAGATGATTTTTCTTATCGGATGAATATGGGCGACAAGCTGATCCGCGATATATTTGATTTCCCGCATAAAATTATTTTGGATAAGATCGGGGTGGGGAAATAAAAGTTTGCGGATGTCGGATGTCCGAAGAATGGAACCCCTCCTAACCTCCCCTTTAATAAAAGTGGAGGGAGGAATGCACTTGCGGGGAAGGAGATTTGGAGTAGTATCTGGCTCAGTGCCGCCTGAAAGATTTGGCTTGAAATACCAGACGCTCCGCGCATCAAGCTCGGAGTCAGTAGGCGGTCTGTACTATGAAAAAACTGAAAAGAAGAATGCTCCAAACGCTTTGGTTCCCGGATCGTGGAGCTATTGCCATCTACATCAAAAATGGTAACAAGAAGATCGTGATGCGTCTCGGCAGGGCATCATCCGATGGTTCCCGGCACGAGATCGTTGTGCGATTCTCACCCATGCATGATGATGCAGTCCAAAAGATCACGCCGGCTGCAGTCGTTAGTATCCGAAATATGCTCGGCCGTTTGACAGTAGAAGGAACTTTCTCGAGCGTTACTGAGGAGGGTTTGGAAATGCCTAGCGAAACTAGCTTGGCGTTTATACTTCGATTCAAACTGAATGCAAGACTCGGATTCGTGCAAACTGCGATTGAGAAGTGTCACAAGCTGGGTTCTCGCATTTGGGCTGATCCGGAAGAAGAAAAGTATTTGCTCGAAAGCTTGCGGATGTTTTCTCATTCGCGCCTGGAGCAGGTACGCTTCAAAACGGAATCCTCGGCATCACCGGAGGGTGAATGGATTACCTACGAGGAGTTTGTGAAGAGGACGATGCCGCTGTTGCAAAAGGATCCTTCGACACTCATGTGATGGTAAAGAATGATTCGCGTTCGCTGAGTGCGGCCGCGATTTTTTGTTGCAATAAAAAATCGCGGTAATAAAAATGGCACACGAGTGGTGTGCCTTTATCTGGGGATGCAATTGGCGAAATCTGCTTGGACTTCTTTTGCGATTCTGTCCACTTCTTCTTTCGAAATAATGATTTCCTTTCGCGTGCTGAATGCGATCATTTGCTGACCACTATCATCGCTCACCATTTTTGCTTCGAAAAGAGAATTCGGCTCGGTGATACCTGCATCAGTAAAATGCTTGGGCGAAACGCTGCCATGGTATTTTTCTCCCCCGAAGTCCACTTCAATGAAAGCAATACGATCGTCAATGGAAATAAGCCGGCCATACCAAATTGGGTTGTCTGCTTTTTGCATAGTAAGGTGCTGGGTTGTCTAGGCATATTTCTACTCTATATATAGAGGATTGCAAGGGAGAAGGGTGGCCCCGCCGGCCGGTCTGCAGACCGGCCGGCGGGGCATTTGACATCTATTTCGATGCGCGTATAATAGCCCCTACGTCCAGAAATGTTGAAGAAAATCACTTATTTAAGCGGAATACCCACATAGAGCGCATAGCGCTTTTTGTTAGGTATGAGCCGCTTCAAAAAGCGGCATTTTCTTTTCAGAACGAACGAAATTTGAAAACTTCAAGCTGCCCCGAAACTTTTCTGAATTCGCTATGTTAGGCGTTTTCAGATGGAGGTCTTTTCGACTCGGAGGCAGAATCAAAAGCACACGATGATATTTCAAGAAGTATCATTGTGCAAAACAGGTAAAAAATATTGTATTCTCGTTGTAAGCGAGAGTATGAAGTAGAAATAAGAATTGTGGTTTTTACATTTCCTAATAGGAATGTAAGAGCATATGGTGGATGCCTTGACTTAAGAAAGCGATGAAGGACGTAGCACAGCTGCGATAAGCTCCGGTAAGGTGCCAAGCAACCGTTATACCCGGAGATCTCCGAATGGGGAAACCCATCTAGATAGTAATATCTGGATACCTCTACTCTAGTAGAGGTGCATACCTAGGGAAGTAAAACATTTCAGTACCTAGAGGAATAGAAACAAATATGTATTTCGTAAGTAGCGGCGAGCGAAAGCGAAGAAGCCCAAACTTGACTTTCCAATAGAGAGCGCGTCTAGTCGCGCGATCTATTGGGCGGCTGAGGGTTGTAAGGTGACAAACGTAATTTATTACAGGAAGTTACAAAATTTTTTGTTAGGAAAATTTGCTGGAAAGCAAAGCCCTAGTGGGTAATAGCCCCGTATTCGAAAACAAAAAATCTTCTATTGTCATTCTTGAGTACCTCGAGACACGAATGGCTCGGGGGAATCTG
>JAZJXR010000011.1:0-1715 GCA_040390775.1 Patescibacteria group bacterium
GAACCCCCTCAACCAATAAGATAAGAAACTCAAAATGTTCATTCGCATGAAAAGGAAATCCAGAAACGGTCGTGTTCTTGTCGGAGCGCCTCATCCAGCCGTTCTCATTGGCGTCGCCGTATTTCTCGGTGCAAGCCTCCCTGCAAACCCAAATGTGCCATGTGTCGATGGCGTCTCACGCATCTTGGTGCATGTCCCAGAGAAAAAGCTCGAGCAGCTCATGGGCTCAGCAGCGCTCCAGCAGCTGAAGCTCGAGATCTGGCACCAGAAGGGCACAGATCCAGCGACACTTCTTCATTTCTGAAGTCTGCCCTCACCCAATCCCACATGTCTGACATGTGGGATTTTTTTATTACTCTTGCCAAAAGCTAAAAAATGTGTAGTATTCAAAACGGATAGATCAATCATAACCGAAAGAAAAATATGAGCATTAGCAAACTTCATATCCCTTCAATGCCGCTTGCGGCAAATGTCTGCAATCAAATGCTCCGGGAGGTTGAAAGAAATGAGTTTTGGAGTATGGCGCATGTCGTCATGAATCCGGGCGCGTTTTCGCTTCTTCATGAGCATAAGAAAATGTCGGAAATCTACATCATTACCAAAGGATGTGGCGAGCTTGTCATCGGAAACATTCATGCACAATCCTCGTATTATGTGCAGGCGGGTCATGTAGTGTTGATTCCTACTGAGGTGCCACACCAGCTTCTCAATACAGGTGTCACATGTCTCGAGCATCTCGTGCTTGCGGATCCTCCATTTGATCCGGTGGATATTTTACCCCATGGTCATAGCAATTTTGCTCCGACGGAAAGCAAGAGATTGCTTTTGCCACCTGTTCAAGAGTGTTGCGATGGCGCCAAGATTATTCCGTATGATTTTGGCGATATTGAGCAGAGCTTCGCGTTCGGATGGGTGATCAACGACATTGATCGAATCAAGTCGCCACACTATCACAAGAGATCCACAGAATGGATCTATGTGGTGGAAGGTAGCGGAGCGATCAAAGGTGATCACGAGGGTATGCCAATTTGCGCAGGCGATTGGATTCGCATTGATCCTGGCACTTTCCATTCTCTCGAGAACTGGAAGGGTCAGTACATGGTGGCTCTGTGCATGTGCTCTCCAAAATTCGACCCGGCCGACGTCTACTATCAGTTCTAGACGGCCAAAGCCAATTGTATCCCACATGTCCGACATGTGGGATTTTTTTAATTGCAAATCGCCCGAAAATATGCTATTCTTAGCCTTGAAAATACAAATTTATGATAGATCCAAAGAAAATTGATATAAATCAGCTTCCTAAAAAATTCTGCGATGGAATGCTAGGTGCATTCGGAAAAGAGAGCTTCTTTTTCGGCGTCACGTCGGGGAATTCGCTTGATAGTTTTGCAACTACTCCGCAAATCATGAAAAGTATCTCCCTTTGGTTAAATCAACAAATCGAGGGTTACGAAAAAATGCATGGAGAAATTAAGGGTGTGTCACCGGTCGAAAGTCCTATTCAGTTGTCAGACTTGAAAGGATCGTAATACCATAATCAATCATTAATATGAGAATAAATTTTATTCATGTTTGTGAGTATGCAGTATTTTCAGCTGATAAAAAATTGAATGTTCTTGGTATTTTTGATGTCATAACTACAAAAAGCTTTCCTACGGTGCATCCTCAATTTTCTGTAGTCAGGAACAATTCGCTGAACTACTCCAAGCTCTCCA
>JAZJXR010000011.1:1725-23531 GCA_040390775.1 Patescibacteria group bacterium
GTAGTCATAAATATTGATAATCAAATACCAGAATCTGGCCTAACACTGGAGATTTTAAACCCAGACAATTCAGTTCTACTTTCTTCTCCAATAAAACCTGATCCAACGCAGAGCAACGCACAAAATATAAACATGATATTTATCCTTCTCGGTACAATTTTTCCTAAAGAAGGTGATTACAAAGCAGTTATAAAGTTGGGCGGACAAATTATTTCTGACGAATTGCAGAGTAAAATTACTCTAAGGGCAGTTTAAATCTAATGAATGTAATTCAGAAACCTGTAGATAGTGCAAGTGCTAATGAAACCTCAAGCACTGCTCAACCTGCAGATTCAGGTGAGAAAAATATTGCGGCTGTATTTCTACAAATAGAAGAATTACAAAACCAAGCAAGGGAATTAGAACTCAAAATTACACCACTTTCTGTTCAAGTTGATAAAATGGATGAACGTTCGTGGGCAGTACTCGGTATAGTGTTAACACTTTTTGTGGGGACCGTAGTTCTTGTTGCGTTAGACTATTTTAGGAATAATGAGGAGAGGTATGAAAAATTTGTTGATAAAGCAGATGAAATTAGATCAAATTTCTATTTAAAATCAGAGGTTGACCAAAAATTCATAGATTTCAAAAATTGCATTTGGTACAATGGTTTAAATCATTGCCTAAAATAATTAAATTATGAACGAAGATATCAAAAAGCAGCTGGATGAGATGGGGCAGAAGATAGAGGCGATCTACAAATCGGTGGAGAAGACGCGCAAATATTTTGCGATCACATTCTGGATCACTGTAATTGCATTCGTGCTGCCTCTTATCGGCCTTGCGTTTGCTATTCCGTCTTTTATGTCTAATTATGCGAACGTGCTTGGCGGGAATTTCTAATGGCATTTTCTTATATCAAAAGCTTCTATAGCAAATACGAGGGCCGAATCGGCGCGGCCACGATACTCTTAGGATTTATTTTCGACAATCTAACATTGCGAGGAGCAACGATCACAACTCAAACGACAGTTTTCACGATTTATCTGATTCTTTCATGCGTTGCAATTTTGACGCTGAATATCATCGAAAGCAGAGCAGCACCGAATACTGATACCAAATTGCATTTTTGGGCATTCATTCTTCTTCAATTTTCTATCGGCTCGCTATTTTCTATGTTCTTTGTGTTTTATTCTCGCGGATTTTCTATCGCAGCTACGTGGCCATTCTTGCTTTTGCTTCTCGCTAATATGATAGGCAGCGAGCTATACAAGAAGAAATATTCTCGTCTCTCCGTACAAATTTCACTTCTATTTGTTTCTATATTTTCTTTTTGTATTTATTTTTTGCCTGTAGCTGTGCATCGCATTAGCGGATGGATATTTGCAGCAAGCGGAATTCTAAGCTTTGTTTTGGTGTATCTTTTTGTGAAGCTTTTGGCTCGTGTGGCAAAAAAGCGCGTCGAAGAAGATAAGAGAGGAATTATTATCGGAGTAGGGGCGGTATACGCGATAATAAATATTTTTTATATATTCAATGTCATTCCACCGGTGCCTCTCGTGCTAAAGGATGGTGGTATATATCACAGCATCGTCTGGCAAGCGGATCGCTATTTGGCAGAAGGCGAAGAAAAAAGCTTTTCAAATTTTTTTACTTTTTATCCTTTATACCATCACACATCAGGCGAGCCAGTATATGCCGTGGCTGCTGTGTATGCTCCGGCTGCTCTCGAGACGACAATCGTCCACGATTGGCAATACTTTGATAAGGCAAAATCAAAATGGCAGAGCGTCACCATCGTCCCCGTCGCTATTGTGGGCGGGCGAGAAGGGGGCTACAGAAGCTATTCCGTAAAGCAAAATGTTGTGCCGGGGCTTTGGAGGGTAGATATTAAAACTTCCAGTGGCAAAATAATCGGAAGAATAAAATTTGAAATCGTAGAAGATGGCACTGCGCCGAATTTGGTAGAAGATATATATTAAAAATACCCCGCGCTCGAAAGCGAAGGGTGGGTATGCCTAAAGGCTAGGCGGCAACTTTTTGCTGTTTTTGCTCTTTGGGAGCGTTGATATGCCCTTGGAGGGCGGTGCGACTCTTGCTGACCAGATTGAGCCCCGTACTTGTGATGTGCACGAGCACAACTCTCCGATCCTCTGGGCTGTGTATGCGTTCCACATAGGCCATGCTTTCGAGGCGATCCACAAGTCCTGTGGCTGCGGCAGTGGTGTGGCCCATCATTCTCGCGATCTCCGTCATGTTGCTCGATTCCTTGCTCAACTGGCAGAGCAGGTAGAGCTGGCATGCGGAGACGCCCCACAATGCGAGTTTGGTGCGAAGCTTCAGCATGTATTCGCCCCCTTCAAACAGTAAGTCATCAGCAGTGAATTTTGCTTTCATGATCAGGTAGGTAGTGTTGTTATTCTAAAAGATCGTAACCATCGATAAAACTACACGAAAATATCATATTGTCAATCTGTTACAGTATTACTTAGTTTGCCTAAGTAATTTATGTTATAATCACACGTCATGGTAAGTGTGAAAAAAAAGCCGAATATTTTTGATACTGTCAAAAGCTACAAGCTCCTTGTGGGCCTTTTGATTTTTGCGGCAATAGGCGTCAATACGCTGAATCTCGTTATGCCCAAGCTCATTGCCAATGGCCTTGATGCATATACGGCGGGGAATTTTGTGATGCCCACTGTTGCGATCGAATTTTCTGTTATCGCCATAGTTGTTTTAATTCTTACGATCTTTCAGACATATCTCCAGATCTATGCATCAGAAAAAGTTGCGCGAGATTTGCGCGATAGGCTTGCAAGCAAAATTTCGCTCCAGAGCTCAGGGTTCGTACAAGAAGCAAATCCCTCTGTGTTGCTTACAAATCTCACTTCAGATATAGACGCCATAAAGCTTTTTGTGGCTCAAGCAATTCCTTCCATTATTTCTTCTATAGTGACGATCATCGGCGCTAGCGCACTTCTCCTTTGGATAAATTGGAAGCTGGGGCTTGCTATCGTCGCAATAGTGCCTCTTATCGGAATTACTTTCTTTGTAATTTTTTCCAAAATTGGCCCGCTTTTTAGGAAGACGCAAGAAGCAATAGATTGGCTGAATCGTGTGATAAATGAAAGTATCTTGGGCTCGGCTCTGATTCGCGTGCTTCATTCTGAAAAGCCCGAGATGGATAAATTCATGAAAGCGAATAGTGAGGCTCGTAATATCGGGCTAGGAATTTTGAAGCTTTTTGCCGCTGTGATTCCGGCCGTCACTTTTATTTCGAGCCTTGGCATTGTGATCATTCTTGGCCTTGGTGGCAAATTCGTGATCGCGGGTAGCATGTCGCTCGGGGATTTTACCGCATTCATGACGTACATGGCCATGTTTATTTTCCCGATCATTATTTTGGGCTTTATTAGCAACGGTATTGCCAGATCTTCCGCTTCCTATGCTCGAATTGCGGCCGTGCTGAATGCTCCAGATGTTGTGCCAGATGGCAAAATAAAGGCAGATATAAAAGGAGATATCGAAATAAAAAACGTGACGCTAGCGGGCACAGACAAGCCGATCCTTCAAAACATTTCGCTCCACATAAAGCCGAAGCAAAAGATTGCAATAATTGGGCCGACGGCTGCAGGCAAGACGCAGCTTTTATATCTGCTCGTCGGCCTTGTAAAGCCTACGGAGGGCAATATTTTGTACGATGGCAAAAATTTAGCTGAGTACGAGCCCAAATCTTTGCATGCGGAAGTGGGCTTCGTATTTCAAGACAGCATAATGTTCAATCTTACTTTGCGTGAAAACATCGCATTCAATACAGAAGTGAAAAACGAGGCGCTCCAAAAAGCGATTGATACAGCTGAGCTTGGCGATTTTATTGCTTCGCTTCCAAAAGGCCTCGACACGATTGTATCCGAGCGCGGCACAAGCCTTTCTGGCGGCCAGAAGCAGCGAGTAATGCTTGCGAGGGCGCTGGCGCTTAATCCCAAGGTGCTCCTCTTGGATGATTTTACAGCGCGCGTGGATGGCGCCACAGAAAAAAGAATTCTAGAAAATATTGGGAGGAATTATTCGGATCTTACTTTGGTATCGGTGACGCAGAAGATCCAATCTATCGAGCATTATGATCAGATTGCTCTCCTTATGGAAGGAGAAATAATCGCTTCCGGCACGCACGAAGCTCTTATGGAATCTTCGCCAGAATACGTGCAAATATTTGATTCGCAAAAAAGCACCAACACATATGAATCCAAAAAATAATTACAAACTGAATAGGGGAGAAAAGGCAGAAGAAACATCGCTCCCTGCAACTCTCAAAAAAATGTGGGCTCTGATTGAGAGCGAAAAAAGGAGAGTGCTTCTAGCTTTTGTGGCAATCCTTACGAACTCAGGGCTACTTCTTACGGGCCCTTATCTCGTGGGATATGCCATTACGCATTACATTATCCGGCCGGATTATCACATGGTGCTAGTGTTCTCCGGAATTTTGCTTGGTGTGTATTCGCTGGCTTTCGTCGCGCAGTATTTGCAAGTGAAAACTATGGGTACGGTGGGGCAGAATGTGCTGTGGAAGCTTCGTAATGATGTGTTCCAGAAGCTGCAATCGCTGCCGCTCGCGTTCTTTAATCAGAACAAAACAGGGGATCTGATTTCAAGAATCAACAACGATACAGACAAGCTCAATCAATTTTTTTCTCAAGCGCTGATGCAATTCGTGGGCACTATTTTTATGGTCACGGGCGCAGGAATATTTCTTCTTGTAATAAATTTCCGCTTGGCTGTGGCGGTGCTTCTTCCGGCTGTTTTGCTTCTTCTCTTTACTCGAATATCATCTGGC
Organism: Patescibacteria group bacterium; assembly: GCA_040390775.1. Taxonomy (GTDB): domain Bacteria; phylum Patescibacteriota; class Minisyncoccia; order Phycocordibacterales; family CAIRYW01; genus JAQBQZ01. The sequence continues at coordinate 6,539 of JAZJXR010000011.1, forward strand.
TGGATCAAAAGCCAAAATCTTAAAAACTTGCAATCTACGGGTGGCATGAGCTCGGAGATTCAGGAGAGCCTTGCTAATTTCAAAGTGATCATCGCTTTCAACCGCAGGGATTATTTTAGGCAGAAATTCAGCGAAGCAAATGAGAAGAATTATAGGAGCGCTATTGCATCCGGAATTGCAAACGGAATACTGAGCCCGATATTTGATTTCGCTTCGAATGTGGCGCAGCTTATTTTCCTTGGCTACGGCATATATCTTATTTCTACAGGCGCTCTCGCTATTGGATTTTTTGTGAGCTTTCTTACATATATAAATCGCTTCTATGATCCGCTTCGCCAGCTAGCGAACCTTTGGGCCACGTTTCAAGCTGCGCTTGCTGGATGGGATAGGATTGGAGAAATTCTGCGCCTCGAATCTGATCTTGCGATTCTTCCTCCTGGAGCAGAAAAGCAAAAAGACGCGCCACTCTTAGAGTTCAAAGATGTGTCGTTTGGATATCCGGATGGAAATCTAATTATAAATAATATTTCGTTTGCTCTCGAAGCAGGGAAGACGTATGCGCTTGTGGGGCCGACGGGAGGAGGCAAGACGACGACAGCTTCGCTCATGGCTCGGCTTTATGATCCGACGGAAGGCACGATATTTCTTGAGGGTAGAGACATTCGCGGATACGAGCCGACAGAGCGCACCAAAAAGATCGGATTTATTTTGCAAGAGCCGTTTCTTTTCAACGGCACGGTGCGCGAAAATATTTTGTATGGAAATGAAGAGTATGCGAATCTGGACAGCAAAGCTCTCGAAGAAATGTTTGCAAAAGCTGATCTGGGGAAGCTTCTGTCACGATTTACAAAAGGCCTCGATACAGAAGTGAAATCATCAGGCGATGCTACGAGCCTTGGCCAGAGGCAGCTTATTGCATTTATGCGCGCGCTGATTCGCAGGCCAGATCTTTTGATTCTGGATGAAGCTACGGCCAATATCGATACCGTTACGGAAGCGCTCTTGCAGGAAATAATTAATAAGCTTCCAAAAGAAACAACGAAAGTTATAATCGCACATAGGCTGAACACCATCGAAAATGCAGATCACATCTTCTTTGTAAACGGCGGCACCATCACCCCTGCCGGCTCATTCGAGCATGCCATCGAAATGCTGCTGCATGGCAAGAGGAAAAGTTAGGTGTATAATTGGTGCCCAGTAAATAATGTAAATATATATGAACGATCCATTTTTGAATTCGGTGACGCAGATTAGGAGAGCGGCGGATTTGCTTTGCGATAGCGCAGAGAAATTATGCTTGCCGCCGGAAATATTAGAGAGAATATTTGAGCCGCAGAGATTAGTAAAGGTGCATTTTCCTGTACTTATGGACAACGGCTCTACGCGCACATTCCTAGGCTTCCGTAGCCAGCACAATAATGCGAGGGGGCCATACAAAGGAGGCCTGCGGTTTTCACCTGAAGTATCAGAATCAGAAGTGAAAGCTCTCTCAAGCTGGATGACGTGGAAATGCGCAGTCGCGGATATTCCTTTTGGCGGAGGCAAGGGCGGGGTGGTAGTAGATACGAAATCTCTTTCTAAAGCCGAGATCGAAAGATTGTCACGCGCATTCGTGCGAGCGATAGCGGATGTGATTGGGCCAGAGAAAGACGTGCCCGCGCCAGATATGTACACAACGCCCGAAATAATGGACTGGATGGTAGATGAATATTCGAAAATTACAGGCACAGATGGGCGAGCGTGCTTTACAGGCAAAACAATTGGTGGCGGAGGATCAGAAGGGCGCACGGAGGCCACGGGATTTGGCGGAGCATTTGTGATGCGCGAGCTAGCCAAGAGAAAGAATCTTGATGTAGCGAATACCACCGTCGCGATTCAAGGATTCGGCAATGTGGGCGAATATTTTGCAAAGAAGGCTCATGAATACGGATTTAAAATAGTAGCCCTCTCTAATTCTAAAGGGGCCATACATAATCAGGGTGGCATAAATCCGAATGATAAAGATTTGTGGACGTCGGGCCACCACAAAATTACGAATGATGAACTATTGGAGCTTGATTGCGATATTTTGGTGCCGGCAGCTACAGAAAATGTGATCACAGGAGAGAATGCAGATAAAATAAAAGCCAAATATATAATTGAGCTTGCAAATGGGCCGCTGACGCCTGCTGCGGATGAGATCCTTACAAAAAAGGGAATTATTTTTGTGCCGGATATTCTTGCGAATTCAGGTGGCGTCACCGTTTCGTATTTCGAATGGTATCAGAATATGCATAATGAAAAGTGGACGAAGGAGGATGTGCTCGCGAAGCTCGAAGAAAAGCTCGACAAGGCATTTGATGATTGCTATCAAGAAATGCAAAAGCAAAACACCGACATGCGCACAGCTTCATATATGCTCGCGATCAAAAAGGTGGTGGATGCTATGAAATGAAAAAAGTATTTCTGATTCACGGATTTGAGGGAAGCCCAAATGGCGGATGGCGCCCGTGGCTTATGGCCGAGCTTGAGAATAGGGATATATACGCTTGCTCTCTATCAATGCCTGATCCAGAAAATCCAAGGTGTACGGAATGGGTAGAAGAAATTGCGCGGCATGTAAGAAGAAATTCCAAAGATGAAATTTATCTTGTGGGCCATAGCCTTGGCGTGCCTGCGATGCTCAGGTATCTGGAATCAGCAAATGCTTCCATCAAAGGTGCGGTATTGGTATCCGGCCCGGCTCTCAAAACTGGAAATGAAATAATCGATGATTTTTTCCGTACACCTTTTGATTTTGAAAATATAAGGTCTAAAGCAGAAAAATTTAGGGTCATCCATGGCGATAATGATCCTAGAGTAGATATAAAAGAAGCGGAAATTTTGTCTAAAGAATTAAATGCTCCGCTTGCTATTATTCCAAACGGCGGCCACTTGAACGGAAGCAGCGGATGGAGATCTTTGCCAGAGTGCCTTAATGCGCTTTTGGCAATGATGGGATAATTTTGGTATAGTGATTATATGAACCACGATTCCAAGCTGCACAATATAGCGGGCATAGCGGCGACGATCATCGTCGGGGTTATGGTAATTTGGGGAGCGGTATACGTTTTTAATTATTTTAAAGGAGCTAAAACAGACATCATGGTAAACGATCTAAAGATAGAAGTAGAAAAGCAAGGCACAGGAGATGGCGCGAAAAGGGGAGACACTGTATCGGTAAATTACATTGGCACTCTAACAGACGGCAAAGAATTTGATAATTCATATAAAAGAGGCGAGCCGATTAGCGTCACTCTCGGCGAAGGGCAGGTAATCCGCGGATGGGAAGAAGGGCTGCTTGGGATGCGCGTGGGTGAGAAAAGAAAGCTCACCATTCCGCCATCTCTTGGATATGGAGATCGCGCTGTGGGCGGCATCATCCCTGCGAATGCTACGCTAGTGTTCGAGACGGAGCTTGTGTCTATCACGCATCCATAAAATGCCGGCAATAAAGTTTACGATTGAAAAAAGAGGCCCTGCGCTTGCGCGTGCTGGAGTGATCGACACACCGCATGGCCCTATACTTACGCCCGCGTTTGCGGTAGTGGGCACCAAAGCCACAGTAAAGGCCATTACTACGGCAGAGCTTTCGGATATAGGAGCGCAGATCTTGCTTTGTAACACTTATCATTTGCATTTGCGCCCATCTAGCGAGCTTATAAAAAAGGCTGGAGGCCTTCACAAATTCGTAAATTGGGTGGGCCCGATCATGACAGATTCTGGAGGATTCCAAGTGTTCTCGCTTGGCGCGGCGATGGGTAAAGGTATTTCCAAGATCACATCGCACGACGAGGAATTTCGCGAAGAGCCGATAGATAAAGATTTGGCACCTGTTGCGAAGATTTCAGACGATGGTGTATCTTTCAAATCATATATAGATGGCGCGGAGCATTATTTTACTCCCGAGAGATCGATTGAAATTCAGCATAATCTGGGCGCGGATATTATATTTGCTTTCGATGAATGCACTTCGCCTCATGCAGGAAAGGAATACCAGAAAGAAGCGCTCGAGCGCACGCACAAATGGGCCGCTAGATGTATCGAATATCACAAATCGAAGCCTAATGCAGATACTCAGGCGCTTTTTGGAATCGTGCAAGGCGGCAAATATGAAGATCTGCGTATAGAATCCGCTAAAGAAATATCGAGCTTAGGATTTGATGGCTATGCTATTGGCGGATCTTTTTCTAAAGAAGATATTGGCTCTGCTGTGCGGCTAGTGAATGAAAATCTGCCCGAAGACAAGCCGCGACATTTGCTGGGTATCGGCGAGCCGAGAGATATTTTTGACGGTGTAGAAAACGGCTGCGATACTTTTGATTGCGTAGCGCCAACGCGGAATGCACGGAATGGAGCCTTGTATACCAAAGATGGCCGCATAAATATTTATAATACGAAATATAGAGAAGATCTGGAACCTTTAGAAAAAGATTGCGGATGCTACACCTGCCAGAATTTTACAAAAGCTTACCTATCACATCTTTTCTATTCCAAAGAAATTTTGGCGAACACTTTAGCCTCGATCCACAATGTGTATTTTATCGTGCAAATGGTTAAAGATATTCGCGCATCTATACTTGAAGACAGATTTCCACAGTTCAAAAAAGAGTTTGTTGACAGATATTACCCATCTTGAGATAATGATTTTTATGAAGTTTTGCGCCACAATTAAGATGCTGTCTATTGATTCTCATCGCTTGAGAGCTCTTCTTTGTTGTTAACCTAAATCTAATTGACACCAGAAACGAGCTCTCAAGCAAAAGGGAGCTCGTTTTGTTTTAGCTAGATATTCAAACCAAACCAAATTGTTCTTTATGCATAACCGCACACTTGGAGATCTGCTTCTCGATGTGGAAGCGCATCTGAGCCAAAGAAAAAACGTGGCAATATACCCAGTGGATGCCGGCTTCGGTATTCACGTTCGCGAGCATCGCAATTGGGGAATCTTGCGGGATGACGAAGTCATCCTCGATAGCGAACGCAATTCCTCGCGCTACTTTTGCGTGAGGGTTGTCTCGGAGCTTAGTCTTCGTACGTTGATCCAGCTTATCGAGCATTTCTTCTTCCCTTGGGATGCGGAATACGATGAGAATCAGGTCCACCTGGCTTGGAACGGTCCAATCCTCGTGGTACAGCGAATCTGAAATTTCAAAGCCCTTTGCGCATGCAAAGGGCTAATTTTATAAAATGAAGAATAAAAATACCTCGGTGTTGTTTCCAACAATCCGAGGCTTGCTACCAAAGCGCTTTCAGCAGGTCATCACCGATTTGCGGGTGATCTTTGAAATCCTGTTGCCAAACATCTTCGTAAATCAGGACGGGGCGTTTGCCCGATGGAATCGTGCCTGCTTCTCTGATATCCGCTTCGCTGTGATAGATTGCTTCAGAAATGATCTGTGTGGCTGCATAGAGAAGTGCAACCTTGCGCTGATCGCTCTGCTTGCTGAAGTCAAACAGAAGAATCGGCTTGCCGCTTTGAGGATGTATCCCGAGCGATTTTTCTGCCACCGCTTCTGCAAACGGCACTTCCATTTCTTGATCCTTGTAGAGAGCCATTTCTGCTTTCTTAGAATCATAGGGGTGAAGGAAAAGGAAGAAAAAGGTTTCACCTTTCCACCAGCGCAATTTTCTTTTCAGAAACAACATACCTGTGTAGTTGCTGTTGCGCTCATTCACTTCCAGCCTGCATTTGAATCTGATATTAAGGATCATAAGTGTTTCCTGGTTATAATTGCCGAGCTGTACATTACATCTTTTGTGTGAATTGTCAATACTAAGATAATTTTTTGTGCTATAATTGATCTTTATGAGTATTTTCAAACTAAAATCAGAATTTGAGCCAGCAGGGGATCAGCCAAAAGCGATTGAGGCTCTTACAGAAGGCATAGAAAAGGGACTGCGAAAGCAGACGCTGCTTGGTGTCACCGGATCTGGGAAAACTTTTACCATAGCAAATGTCATAAAGAACATCGGAAAGCCGACGCTTGTGATTGCACACAACAAAACTCTTGCAGCCCAGCTGGCGCAGGAGTACAAAGAATTCTTCCCGGAAAACGCTGTGCATTATTTCGTATCATATTACGATTATTATCAGCCAGAGGCTTACATCTCTCACAGCGATACATATATAGAGAAGGAGGCGCAGATAAATGAAGAGATTGATAGGCTCCGCCACGCTTCGACCCAAGCGCTGCTTACAAGAAAGGATGTGATTATTGTGGCATCCGTGTCTTGTATTTATGGCCTTGGATCTCCGAAAGAATACGAGAAAGTAAACATGCGAATAGAAGTAGGCCAGAAAATTTCTCGAAATGATCTAGCGCGCAGATTTATAGACATACATTTCGAGCGCACGATAGCGGATCTTTCTCCTGGGCAATTCCGCGCGCTTGGGAATACTCTCGAGGTCATGCCCGTATCCGAGCGTGTGATATTTAAAATAGATTTCCGCGGAGAAGAAATCTCGCAAATTCAAAAAGTGGATGCCGTGACACGCGAAATTTTGGAAGAGACAAAAGTATTTTTTCTCTTTCCAGCCAAGCATTTTATTACGACGGATGAAGAGCAAAAGCGCGCTATAAACAGTATCGCGGCAGAGCTGAAAGATAGATTGAAAGAATTGGAATCAGAAGGCAAACCTCTCGAAGCTGAAAGATTAAAGAGGCGCACCAATTATGATTTGGCTATGATACGCGAGATTGGATATTGCAATGGTATCGAGAATTATTCGCGCCATTTCTCTGGCCGAATGGCTGGCGAGGCTCCGGATTCTCTTCTTGCATACTTTCCAAAGAAAAAGGATGGAAGCCCAGATTTTCTCACCGTCATCGATGAGTCTCATGTAACAGTGCCGCAGATTGGTGCCATGTATGCAGGGGATGCTAGCCGCAAAAAGAATTTAGTAGATTTCGGATTCAGATTGCCTTCAGCGCAGGATAATAGGCCGCTTAAATTCGATGAATTCGAGGAGCGCATAGGGCAGGTGATCTATACATCCGCGACTCCTTCCAAATTTGAGCGAGAGCATAGCGATCTGATCGTGGAGCAGGTGATTCGCCCGACGGGGCTTATAGATCCTGTGATAATTGTGCGGCCTGTGACTGGCTCTGGCACATATAAAGGCCAGATAAAGGATTTTATAGCCGAAGCGGAGAAGACGATCAAGGCAGGATTCCGCGTAATAGCGACGACACTGACGAAAAAGATGGCCGAAGATCTTTCAGAATATTTGAAAGAGAAAAAGATAAAAGCAGAATATCTGCACAGCGATATTATGACGCTGGATCGCATTAGGATTCTTACCGAATTTCGCAAGGGCAAATTCGATGTGATCGTCGGTGTAAATTTGCTTCGAGAAGGTTTGGATCTGCCCGAGGTGGCTCTTATTGGAATTTTGGATGCGGATAAGGAAGGATTTCTTCGCTCAGAGACGTCGCTCATTCAGATCATTGGCCGCGCCGCACGAAATATAGAGGGCAAGGTGATCCTCTATGCAGATAGGATGACGAAGTCTCTCGATTATGCCATAAGTGAGACGGCTCGCAGGCGCGGCATTCAAATGGAGTACAACAAAAAGCACGGCATCACGCCGAAAACAATTTTGAAAGCAATCAAAGATATTACGGAGACGATACAAAGCGAGAGAGAAAAAACTATCAACGATCTGCTTTCGATAGACAATGCACTATACGAACGCAATCCGCATAAATTTATAAAAGAAAAAGAAAAGCAGATGGATGCCGCTGTCAAAGAATTAGATTTCGAAACAGCTGCGATCCTCCGCGATGAAATCCAAACCCTAGTCGAGCGCTCCGGCATCACCACCTCCAACTTCGCCCCGAAGAAAAAGAAGAAATAAAAAAGATGCCGGTGAGGGCATCTGTGAGAGCTACTGTATTTACGAAGCTACTTCTGTCTCACTAGTTTTAGCTTTCAGCATGAACTCGATCATTTGTCCGGCGGTATGCTCTCCGTTTTTGCCACGTGTGACTCGCCGCCATCCATAATACAAGTGGAACATTTGGAGCAGGAAGCCAATTTCGTTCTCGCACTTGATTGTCAGTGGAATGCCGACAGTCTTGTCTTCTCTCCAGAATTGGCACCTGTAAGGCGGATCATTTCCAGTTTCAAGACATTCTGCGATCAAATGATCGCCCGGCAGAGGGATGTGTAATTCGGTACTCATAACTGCTATCATATAATCATGGTTTCGGGCTTCGGTAAAGCTCTGATTCCTGCTGTAACAGCCAGTCAATAGTTTGTGTCCTAAACCCTCTCATATCCAATCCTAATCGTGTTTGCGCGGCGGGATGTTTTTATACCCAAGAAAGGAAGTAAATGTTTGTACACTATGACTCAAAAACATTTACTTTTGTTTGTAGTATTTTGCTAGCCGAAATGTTTTGATACAATCCTCGATCTTAATCATCTTTATGTAGTCCTTAAATTCTTTTGGCAAGGGAGAAGGTCCCGCCCATACACTTTTTTGTACCATTATATAATCATATTCCTGTAGCTGTCTTCGGAGCCAATCACGGTATCGGCTTTTCTCGTGAGGCACATCAAACATGAGCAATAAATTTCTTGGAGCATCTGTTTCAAAAGGGGATGGTAGCTTCGTCGGGTTCAGATATCTTTCTTTGTAGTAGCCTTCTCCTTTCTTCGTCAGAATCCACCCATCTTTATTCCTTGCTAGCAGCTTGCGCCGCTTCAAATTGCAAAGAGTTGTTTTTAGGGAGTTCGGATTAGAATTCTTGAATTTTGGTATACCGAAGCCGTTTACGGGGATGCCCTTGTAATGGAGAGTCTTGTTCCACAATTCCTCAAAAATATCTCTAACCAAAGACATGCTTTAATTATCACATACTCGTAGTAATAAAGTAAATGTTTGTACACCATAGCGCAAGGATGTTTACTTTTATTTTCAGACAAATTTGCTCACAAAAAGAAGAAATAAAAAACCACGCTCCTTTCAAAGACGTGGACTTCATATTTAAGCTGGAGACCATCCATCATTTTCCAAAAACGCAAGCTCTTCTGCATGAAGTGGACGACCTTTGCCGTAGCCTGTGTCCAGATAAATTTCTGAATCCGCTCGACAGGTGTCCACAGCAAGAAGATCGTTTATTGGACCAATTTCATATTCCTCTCCAATCGTAAGGAAGATGGGTATGTCAGTACGTTTCCTCAGAGTTCGAACACCATCATATAGCACCAAAAGGACAATCATAGATCTCTGATATTGCATAATTACTATACTTTTGTCAATCTTTTAAATTCCTGCTATAATAGCCAGTCAAACGAAATAAATCATGCATAAACATGTCAAAAAATTGGATAAGGATGTCGAGAAGATCGTAGTGAAGGGCGCACGCACGCACAATCTGAAAGATATCACTGTCGAAATGCCTCGCAATAAAATGATCGCCGTCACGGGGCTTTCTGGCTCTGGCAAATCTTCTTTCGCATTCGACACTATTTTTGCAGAAGGGCAAAGGCGATATGTGGAATCGCTTTCTTCTTATGCGCGGCAATTTTTGCGGCAAATGCAGAAGCCTGATGTGGATGAAATCGCAGGGCTTTCTCCTGCTATATCTATCGATCAGAAAAGCCGCTCCAACAATCCTCGATCGACCGTCGCGACTATTACAGAGATCTATGATTACCTCCGAATTCTATATGCTCGAATCGGCAAGCCGCATTGCCTTGAATGCGGAAGGGAAATCAAAAGGCTCTCGAAAGAAGAAATTTTTGAGACGATTCTAAACACTGTGCGCCATATAGAAGATCCGAAAGCCAAAAAGGTGATGGGCATAGCGGTGAGCGATTTGCGATTTCAAATATATTCACCACTCGTTGTGGGCAGAAAAGGAGAGTATTACCAGATGCTTTATGATTTGCTTGGCAAAGGCTATGAGCAGGTGATGGTGGATGGACGCGAGCACAAGCTTCGCGAGCGCATTGAACTATCGAAAACAAAGAAGCATGATATCGATGTGCTCGTAGATGAATTCTATTTTTCAGAATTAAAAGAAAACTCTGCAGGATTCCGAGAGAGGCTTAACGAATCCATCGAGAGAGCTCTCACGGAATCCGAAGGCCTGCTAAAGATCAAAACTCCTGACGCCAGCCATTTGATATCTTCCAAATTCATGTGCCCGCATGATGGATTTTCTTATCCCGAGATCGAGCCGCGGCTGTTTTCTTTCAACTCTCCTTATGGCGCATGCCCAGAGTGCAACGGGCTGGGTACAAGAGAATTTTTTGTAAACGAACCGTGCAAGGTGTGCCTCGGCAAGCGCCTTCGCCCCGAAGCTTTGCATGTGTATTTGGGAGAAAATAAAAATATCGTGGATATGACGGCGATGTCTATCAAAGAAGCTGTGGCATTTTTTGCGGATCTTTCGCTTTCAGAAAAAGATCAAGAAATTTCAAAAGTAGTCATAAAAGAAATCCAAGCGAGGCTCTTATTTATGGTAAATGTAGGTATCGAATATTTGACGCTTGATAGGCGGGCCAACACTCTTTCTGGAGGTGAAGCGCAGCGTATCAGGCTCGCATCCCAGCTTGGCTCTGGCCTCGTGGGCGCTCTATATGTGCTCGATGAGCCTACGATTGGGCTCCATCAGCGGGATAACGACAAGCTTATAAAGACACTCCTGCATCTACGAGATCTGGGCAACACTATTATCGTGGTCGAGCACGATGAGGATACGATGTTTGCTTCGGATTTCTTGATTGATATTGGGCCAGGCGCAGGGGTTCACGGAGGCAATGTGGTGGTATCCGGATATTTGGATGATCTGATCACGGCCAAGAAAAATGATTCAGGATCGCTGACGCTTTCATATCTTCGCGAAGAAGAAAGAGTAGAAATTCCAGAGGAAAGGCGCACGCAAGATAAGGGCAAGATCAAAATTGCTGGCGGCAAAATTTTCAATATTAAAAACATGAATGTGGAAGTGCCTCTTGGGAGGTTCGTCACAGTCACCGGCGTTTCGGGCTCAGGCAAATCTTCTTTTGTGTATGAGATCTTGCACAAGAATTTGCAAGCGCGTCTTGAAAGGAAATACAGAACGGCAGAGACGTACAATTGCGCATCTTTTTCTGGTACAGAATATATTTCTCGCACGATCCTAATCGATCAATCTCCGATCGGGCGTACGCCCCGCTCGAATCCTGCTACTTATACAGGATCATGGACACACATTCGCGATCTTTTTGCAGCTACATCTGAGGCAAGAGTGCGAGGATGGGGAGCAGGGAGATTTTCTTTCAACAGAAAAGGAGGAAGATGCGAGACATGCGAAGGCAACGGTATGATAGAGGTGGAAATGCACTTTCTGCCGACGGTGTATGTGACGTGTGATGTATGCAACGGCAAAAGATTTATGAAAGAGACGCTGGAAATAAAATACAAAGGCAAAAATATTTATGAAATTCTGCGCATGACGGTGGAAGAAGCTTTGAAATTTTTCGAAGATATACCAGCTATTTATGACAGGCTCGCAACGCTGAATGAAGTGGGGCTCGGGTATTTGGAAGTGGGTCAATCAGCGACGACGCTTTCCGGTGGGGAAGCGCAGCGCGTGAAAATTTCTTCCGAGCTTTATCGATCGCATGTACAGAAAACGATTTATCTATTAGATGAGCCGACGGTGGGGCTCCATTATGAGGATGTGAAAAAGCTGATCGAGATTTTGCAGAGGCTTGTAAATAAGGGGAACACCGTGGTGGTGATCGAGCATAATATGGATCTTATTAAATCTTCAGATTACATTATTGATATCGGCCCAGAAGGCGGTGTGGGTGGCGGGCAGCTCGTGGCCAAAGGTACGCCGGAAGAAGTGGCGAACAACAAGAATTCTTTCACTGGGCAATATCTGAAGAAGGTTTTGAAAAAATAAAATGGATTACAAAAAGGCACAAAAACTACCAGACGCGCCAGGTGTTTATTTTTTTCTTGATAAAAGAAAAAAGATTTTGTACATCGGCAAGGCTACTTCACTTCAAGATCGCGTGAAAAGCTATTTTGCAGGGGATCTTATCGAGACGCGCGGGCCACTCTTGGTAAAAATGATAGAAGAGGCGCACAAAATAGAATACAAAGAGACGGCGTCTGTGCTCGAAGCGCTGCTCCTCGAAGCGGATCTGATAAAAAAATTCCGCCCTGCATATAATACAAAAGAGAAAGATGATAAGAGCTTTCTGTGCGTTGTAATTACGAAAGAAGATTTTCCTCAAATTCTTACGATAAGAAAGAAAGATCTCTCCGCTAGGACGGGCCTAGCGGAGGTCTATGGCCCATTTACGAGTGGATCTCAACTTAAAGAAGCGCTCAAAATAATCCGCAAAATATTTCCATACAGAGATGAGAAATGCAAACTAAATTCCAAGCGCCCTTGCTTTAATTATTCTATTGGCCTTTGCCCAGGCACATGTATTGGGGCGATAGATAAGCACTGCTATGCAATCAGAATTCGCAGAATTAAATTATTTCTCTCTGGCAATATCAAAAAACTAACATCAGATTTGGAGAAGGACATGAAATCTTTGGCCAAAGAGCATAAATTTGAAGCTGCCAAAATTTTGCGAGATAAAATATATGCCCTAAATCATGTCCAAGATGTGGCGCTTATAAAAGATGATAATCTGCGCGCGGGGAGCATCCTTGATGCTTTTCGCATTGAATCATACGATATCGCGCATATGGGCGGCAAGAATATGGTGGGCGTGATGGTGGTGCTTTCTGGTGGAATGCTCGACAAAAGCGCTTACAGGAAATTCAAGATCAGAGGATTTGAAAATGCCAATGATCCGGGAGCGCTGAAAGAAATGCTCTCTCGTAGGCTTAATCATCCCGAATGGCCGATGGCTAATCTGATCGTGGTAGATGGGGGCGTGGCTCAAATCAATGTGATGAACCAAGCTCTAAAAGAGCGGGGCGTATCTATTCCAGTGCTTTCTGTAGTAAAAGACGATAAGCACAAAGCAAAGGGATTGCTAGGCGATGTAGCTTTTGGAGCCAAATATAAAAAAGAAATCTTACTCTCAAATGTCGAAGCGCACCGCTTCGCAATCGGCTATCACAAAAAGCTCCGCAACAAGAATTTTTTAAGATAGAATCTTGGTGTATAATTTGGATATGAAATCCAAGACAAGAGTGGCGGTGCTGCGCGGAGGGCCTTCGAGCGAATATGAAGTGTCGCTCAAGACGGGTGCTGGCGTGCTTCAAAATTTGCCCGAGCATTATGAAGCGATCGATGTGCTTATCGATAAAAAAGGTGTCTGGCATATTGCCGGGCTTCCTTTCGATCCGATAAATTTGCACAAGAAAGCAGACGTGGCATTCAATGCTATGCATGGCGAATATGGCGAAGATGGTACAGTGCAGACACTGCTTGAAAATATTGGCATGCCGTTTACGGGCTCGGGATCTTTAGCATCTGCAATAGGCATGAACAAGCATCTAGCCAAAAAAATATTTATCGATTTTGGAATCAAGACGCCTCTACATAAAGTGCTGAACAGAGAAGATTTGCACGAGCATACAGTGCATGAGATCTGGACGACGTTCACGCAGCCGTCTGTAATAAAGCCGGCGAATGCTGGATCTTCTGTCGGTGTCACTATTGCGCACTCTCTCGCTGATATAAAAGAAGGGCTTGAAAAAGCATTTGCTGTGAGCGACAAAGTGCTGATCGAAGAATTCATCAAAGGCAAAGAGGCCACCTGTGGTGTACTCGAAGATTTCCGTGGCGAGGACATATACCCGCTTTTTCCGATAGAGATAGTGCCGCAGACTCAAGCGTTTTATGATTACGAATCTAAGTACGATGCTGATAAAGTGGCAGATCATATTTGCCCCGGTAGATTTTCAAAATCTGAGCACGAAGAAATAAAACGGCTTGCTATTCTTGCTCACAAATCAATCAATGCAAGGCATTATTCAAGATCTGATTTTATAATCCATCCGAAAAGGGGAGTATATCTTCTCGAGATTAATACATTGCCTGGTCTCACTCCCACTTCTCTTATTCCTGACGAAATGCGCGCCGTCGGATCCTCTTATAGCGAGCTCTTAGATCATGTGATAAAGTTGGCGCTTAAGAAATAAATCTTTGATCATATGAATGAATTTCAGAAGGAGCAAGATGTGGCAATAGCGATTGCAAAAGAAGCGGGCAAGATAATGCTCGAATACTTTGACGCAGATCAGCAGGTAGAAACAAAAGCTGATAATACTTTCGTCACGGTTGCTGACAAAAAGATCAACTCGCTTGTCATACAAAGGCTTGAAGCAGCATTTCCAAAAGATGGAATCATAGGTGAAGAAGAGAGCAACGCAGAATACGGTATGGGGAGGCGCTGGGTGTGCGATCCGATCGATGGTACGCACGCTTTCATCTATGGCTTGCCTAGCGCCATGTTTTCCCTTGGGCTCGTCGTCGATGGGGTGCCAATTCTCGGAGTGGCTTATGATCCGTTCTTGGACAAGCTATACACAGGGGTCAAAGGTGGCAAAAGCTATTGCAATCAAAAAGAAATATCAGTATCGAATTTGGATTTAGAATCTGGCACTCTCGCCGTCACTAGCAGCGTGCAATCTTGGGCTAAGAAGCCTCATATCCAAAAGCTTATAGATGACAAAATTCGGATGGCCAGCTTTTCTGGAGCTGTCCTAAAATCTTGTCTTGTAGCTAGAGGAAAGTTTACTGGGTATCTCGAAGCTGGGATCAATCCTCATGATCTGGCTGCAGCACACGTGATAGTAGAATGCGCTGGCGGCAAAGTGACGGCGATGGATGGCAGCGCGCTCGATTACTCTAAGCCCTTCAAAGGCGCCATCATTTCAAACAGCGTAGTGCACGACAAGCTTGTAGAGTATTGTAAATAAATTTCTTGGACCCTAGCGGATTCGAACCGCTGACCTCCTCATTGCAAATGAGGCGCTCTACCAACTAAGCTAAGGGCCCGTCTATCATCAAACCTCAAACTTTGCCCCTAGCATTACCTGTCTACGGATGCTCTGTTACTAAGCTAAGGGCCCGTCTACAGTGTGGCATCTTACATTAAATTGATTTTTTTGTAAAATATCTAAGTTTGATGGTACAATTCTTCACATGAAAAATATCATTTTGCCGGCAATACTCGCGATCATTGTTTGCGGAATCGGGTACAAATTATTTTTTAGCAATCAAGCGCCTGGGATTCCCGAGCCGATAGTGAAAGATGCTTCATCTAATAAGCAAGCTATTAGCCAAACAAATAATCAAAAAATTATGAATGCAACGCTACACACAAGCATGGGAGATATTACGATCGAATTCGATAACGCAAACACGCCAAACACTGTGGCAAATTTTGTGAAGCTTGCGGGGGAAGGGTTTTATGATGGCACGAAATTCCACCGCGTGATAAAGGGCTTCATGGATCAGGGAGGCGATCCTCTTTCGAAGGACGATACGCAGATGGCGATGTGGGGCAGAGGTGGGCCTGGATATCAATTTGCTGATGAGATCAAACCTACAAATAGCAACGATGTGGGCACTATAGCGATGGCTAATGCGGGCCCAAATACAAACGGCAGCCAATTCTTCATTAACGCGGCTCCGAATCATGGCCTTGATACAAAGCATACTGTGTTTGGCAAAGTCACTTCTGGTTTGGATGTGGTGATGACGATAAACTCTACCCCGACAGATTCTAACGATCGCCCTGTCACTCCTGTAGTGATAAAGAGCATTACGCTCAAATAAAACGTGCAAATAATCATATTCATAATTCTTATTGCTCTTGTGGCTTTCTTTGCCGCGGCCGAGACGGCGTTCTTTAGCCTGCACGGCTCGCGCGTGCGGCTCCTAAAAAAGCGCAAGGCATTGAACGCGAATATGATAGAAAAGCTCAAGAAGCATCCCGAAAGGCTGCTCACGACGGTGCTAATTGGCAACACTCTCGCGAATCTTTCTACTGCAACGTACGCCACCGCTCTGGCGGTGGGCAAGCTGGGTTCGTTTGGCCTCGGAATCGTGACGGGGCTTACGGTGATTGTGGTGCTTATTGTTGGCGAGATCATCCCTAAATCTATCGCATATGCAGATAACGTGCGAGTGGCGCAGATTACGGCTTATCCGTTATATTTGTTTTCGATTTTGGTGTGGCCGCTTTCTGCGCCCTTAAATGGCCTGCACAAAAGATTAAACAGGCTGCTCGGCGCCAAGCATGCTGGCCAAATCACAGAGGATGAGGTGCTGATCATGTCGCGCATGAGCGTAGAAAAGGGAGGTATCGGATATGACGAGCTTGAATTCATCGAAAAGGTATTTAAATTTGACGATATCACCGTCGGCTCTGCGATGACGGCTTTTCCACGCATACACTTTCTTGATGGAGAGGTGCCCGTAGAGAATATTGCGCACTATATTTCAAAGACGGAGCATTCCAGATATCCTGTGTACAAAGGTAGCGACAAAAACATAATCGGATATATCCATGTAAACAGTGTGATGAAGGCACTCAATTCCGACGATCGCGACAAGCCGATAATGGATTTCGTATCGAAAATTCAGAAGATTGATGAAGAGGTGTCCCTCGAGCGCGCATTTCGCGCTATGAACAAGCGCGGCGCGCATATGTACCTAGTGCATGCACACAAGGATCCGGCCAAGGTAGTGGGGCTGATTACGCTGGAGGATATTCTGGAAGAGCTGGTAGGGGAGATAGAAGACGAGACGGACATCAGATGATCCTCCCTTTACTCTTTGGTATTAGTAGCGTATGATTAGGGATAAGTGTAAAAGGACACTAAACGTAGTCGAGTTTTAGATAGGGAATTAAAAAGCAAAAAATATTTCAATCAAATGAAAGGAACAATCAAGACTCTTACGGACAAAGGATTTGGATTCATCTCTCGCGAAGGCGAGGCGAAGGATCTTTTCTTCCACTCCAAGGAATTGCGAGGCGTTACTTATGA
>JAZJXR010000012.1:0-6196 GCA_040390775.1 Patescibacteria group bacterium
CAGCTTATCTTTACATTCAACATCCAAACCAATCTCTTCTTTCACTTTTCGGAGCACAGCGTCTTCATCTTTTTCTCCTTCAAGATTATGCCCTTTTGATAGGGTCCATCTTCCAAACACATCATGCACTAGAGCCAAGAAAATATCTTTGCCATCTACAGCATATACCACCGCTCCTACTAGGCGCTCGATAGGCATATCTTCGAAAGCCACTTCTTCAGGCTTCTTTCGTTTAGACTCTTGATCCTTGCCGGGCTCGCCCAGCTCTTTGTACACAGCGCCCAGAACGCCGTTTATGAATTTGCCGGAATTTTCTCCGCCGTAGGTTTTCGCTAATTCGATCGCCTCATTTATCGCTACCTTTGGCGGGACATCAAGCTTTGTACCAAAAAGTAATTCGTAAAGGCCGAGGCGAAGAATATTTCTGTCTACCGTTGCGATCTTTTCGAGAGGCCAATCGGGTGCGGCCTTTGTAATTATTTTATCTAAATCAGGCGCTTTCTTTATGATGCCATCGAGGAGTGATTTCATGAACGGCAAATCTCCGGCCCCAGAGCCGAATTCTTCTGTGTTTCTATTTAGCACATCAATAGCGCCTTCAGTTTTTTTGCCGCCAAAGTCCCACTCGAAGAGTGTTTGCATTACTACAGATCTGGAAAGGTGCCTGTTTGCCATTTGGGGCTTATGCTATAGCGTTAGCCATTAGCATAGATTAAAGAACATTATATATCAAATATTATTATTTTGCTTATTTTGAAGCTTTAGATTTCTTTGCCTTTTTCTCGGCCTTCGCGAGCACATTCGTCATCTCCTTGCCCTTGTACTTGCCGCAATTAGCACACAAGATGTGGGGCATTTTCGGAGCTCCGCAATCCTTGCACAGGATTACACCAGCACCTTTAAGAGCGTGGTGGCTTCGGCGATTGCCCGTATGCGAACGGGTATGTCTCATTCGTACTACCATAGTGAAGGGAGTATATATTATCTACCTTGAAAATGCAAAGCTCTGGCGGTGGATGGCAGAGACCCCGTTTGCCTTGATGGCCGCCAGATGCGCCTTGGTACCGTATCCCTTGTGTATCTCGAAACCGTATACTGAATACTCTCTACTCATCTCTACCATGTGCCTATCACGTGTCACCTTGGCTGCAATAGAAGCCAAAGAAATTGCAGGGATTTTTTCATCCCCCTTTATGACCGTTTCTTGGTTTAGAAATTCTGCCGGAGCTTTGAGCGAGCCGTCGAGAAATATTTTGCACGATTTCGGATCAGAAGAGATTTTCTGGAGCACACCCTTTATGCCCTCTCTAATTGCATGTGATATTCCAAGGCTATCTATTATAGTGTGGGGCACGAGAGCTACGGAGAAATTTAGCTTCCCTTCTTTTTTGAGAAGCTTCATTTGCTCGAAAATTTCTTCACGCCTTTTCTCCGTTAGTTTTTTGCTATCTTTCAAATTTTCAAATATAGAAAAATCAAAATTCTCTTCTACTGCGCACACTCCTACTGCCACAGGCCCCGCTAGCGGCCCTCTCCCCGCTTCATCGATTCCAATTATATGCATAGGTCTATTATATAAAAAATTCTTGCGATGTGTGTCGCAAGATTATTCATCATTTACTATTTCCATTTGCTGTGCCCAATAGTATTCAAGGGCTTTCAGATTATCCGCGGGGTGAGAGCATGATGTCTGCACTCCACCGAGCACTTTCTCCATGTAGGAAGTACGACTCTTCACGCTTTCTCCCACACCAGCTGCGATGTAGATTGCTGCGAGAATCATCCGTACTTGTATGGGCAAATCTTCGCCCGCTGCCATATGAATGCTTTTTTCTTCGGCCATAGTTGGAACAGGGTTGTTCGCAGATACCCTATCACGAATTTTGTTAATAAAAAAGCTCTGCGGTGAGGCAGAGCGTCTAGTTTGCAGGAGCAACAACACGATCATCAGATTTGCGTGTACCGCGAGTCAGATGTGTCTCGCAATGAGGCTTGCCGCCCAGAAACATGACGGCTGGTTCACTGCAATACGCGCACAGCAACACCTCGATCGGTCCACTACATTCCTCACCAGACGTACCATAGACATGGCAGATGGAACATTCGTGAAGATTCGTGTTAGGCATCTTTTTCCATTGATGGGAAGAACAGGGCATAATTCGGTATTTGGGTTCTTGTGTATAATACCCATACAAAACACTATGTCAAAATTTACCCATCTGCATACACACAGCCATTATTCCCTCTTGCAGGCCTTGCCGAAGATTCCGGATTTGGTGGCGAAGGCTAAGAAGGATGGAATGGAAGCCCTGGCGCTGACGGACGCCGGCAATATGTATGGCACTATCGAATTTTATAAAGAATGTAAAGCAAAAGAAATAAAGCCGATCGTTGGGGTGGATTTTTATGTAGCTGCACGCGGCAGAGCTGATAAAGAGCCAAGGATAGATAACAGAAGAACAAGGCTCGTCTTGCTAGCTAAAGACATGGCGGGATACAAAAATCTCCTGAAGCTCGTGACGTATTCGCATTTCGAAGGCTTTTATTACAAACCCAGATTGGACAAAGAGCTGATAGAAAAATATTCTGAAGGCCTTCTTGCTATTTCACCATCATTTTCAGGCGAAATCGCAGCGGCTATAAGAAATGGAAATGAAGATCTTGCAAAAGAATGGGCAGAATTTTACAAAAGAATTTATAAAGATGATTTTTATTTGGAAATCACGGCGCATCCAGAGATAGAAGATCACGACGATTTGATAGAAAGAATTTCAAAATTCGGAAAAGAAAACTATATTCCCGTCGTTGCCTCATCTGATGTGTATTATCTAGAAAAGGATGATAAGAAAGCTCGCACCACACTGCTTTCTATCCAAAAAGCTTTTGGGGAAAGAGGCGACGACAACGAATCCGATTTTTCTTTTACCACCACTAGCGAAGCCAAAAAGCTTTTCAAAAAATATCCCGAAGCTCTTGAAAATAATGAGATTGTAACAAACAAATGCAATCTAGATCTGCCTCTAGGCAAATGGAAATTCCCGAATATCGAATTGGCAGAAGGAGTGTCAGGAGACGATGAACTAAAGCGGATCGTGTATGACGGATTCGAAAGAAGAAAGGTAGAAAAAAGCGAAGAAAACATAAAGCGCGTTGAATACGAGCTTGGTGTAATACGCACCAAAGGCTATGCGCCATATTTTCTAGTAGTGGCAGACCTTCTCAGATTTGCCCGTGAAAACGGCATACTTTCAAACATTCGAGGATCCGTCTCGGGATCAATGGTCACCTTTCTTTCTGGCATCACAAATATCGATCCGATTGAATACGAAATTCCGTTTGAAAGATTCCTGAACCCCGATCGCCCTTCGGCACCGGATATCGATATGGATTTCGCCGACGATAGGCGCGACGAAGTAGTGGCATATGCCAAGCAGAAATATGGCGAAGATAAAGTGGCACAGATCGGCACATTCGGCACAATGGCCGCTCGTGGCAGCGCGCGCGACGTGGCGCGCGCGCTTGGCTTCCCCGTAGCCGTCGGCGATCGCATCGCCAAAATGATCCCAATGGGATCCCAAGGATTCCCCATGACGATCGAGCGCGCGCTTGAAGAAAACGCAGAGCTCAAAGCCGCTTTCAAAAAAGAAGAGGATGTAAAAAGGATTATTGAAATGGCAGAAAAGATCGAAGGCTCTGCGCGCCACATCGGTGTGCATGCGGCCGGCGTGGTAATCTCGCCTATTCCTCTCATCGAAGTCACCCCTCTTCAATTCGATCCCAAAGGAGAAGGCAAGATCATAACGCAATATGATATGTATTCAATCGATGAAGATAATGCCGGGCTTCTTAAATTCGATTTTCTGGGCCTGAAGAACCTCTCGATCATTGCAGAAACTTTGAAGCTTGTAGAAAAATTAAAAGGTGTAAAAGTAGATCTGGATACACTACCCATAGATGATAAGAAGACGTTTGAAATGCTTGCTCGAGGGGAGACGTCTGACGTGTTTCAGCTGAACGGCGAGGGTATGACGAAATTTCTCATTGATCTAAAGCCCACAACAATTCACGACATCAACGCGATGGTGGCGCTCTACCGCCCAGGGCCAATTCAATTTATTCCAGAATACATTGCAAGAAAGCATGATCCTTCGCGAATCTCATATCTCGATCCTGCGCTCGAAGAAATTTTGAAAAAGACCTATGGAATTTTGGTGTATCAAGACGATCTCTTGATGATGGCGCATAATTTGGCAGGATATACATGGGGCGAGGTGGACAAATTTCGTAAAGCCGTAGGCAAAAAGATTCCGGAAGAAATGGCCAAGCAGAAAGAAAAATTTATCCATGGCTGTGTGGAGCATTCAAAGTGGAGCGAAAAAAAAGCTACGGAGATCTGGGGCTGGATCGAGCCTTTCGCCGCGTACGGATTCAACAAAGCGCACTCCGTATCTTATGGCCGCGTGGCATATATCACTGCGTACCTAAAAGCTAATTTCCCTGCCGTATACATGAGCTCTTGCCTCACACATGAATCAGGGGACGTTGAAAAAGTGGCGGAATCCGTAGCAGAATGTAAGCGTATGGGTATCGCGGTATTGCCGCCAGATATAAACGAAAGCTTCTCTGGATTCACGGTGATCGAAGGCCAAAACAATGAGCGAGATAAAATTAGATTCGGGCTGACGACGATCAAAAATTTTGGTGAAGGCATCGCAGATAGCATAATTGCAGAGCGTAAAACGAACGGCCGCTTCGTTTCTCTTGCTAATTTTTTGGAGCGAATCACAGACAAAAATCTAAATAAAAAATCTCTCGAAGCTTTGATCAAATGCGGAGCGCTGGATGCATTTGGCGAGCGAGGAGAGCTCCTTGGCAATCTAGAAAGCCTGCTGGAATTCAATAAAGAATCCGGCAAAGAAGATTCGGGCCAAGATTCGCTATTCGGAGTAGCACACAAAACAGAAAGCTCACTCACGCTTCAGAAATTTCCAAAAGCAGAGCCAAAGGAAACGCTGGCGTGGGAAAAAGAGCTACTTGGCCTCTATATTACAGGGCATCCGCTCGATAAATTCCGCGAGAAGATGGAGGCCAAAGGAATCTCGATAGAAAATGTAAAGGCAAATTCAAAGGAAGGCCAATCGCAAATGATCATAGGCGTGGTTGAGACGATCCGCGAGATACGCACCAAAAAAGGCGACGCAATGGCATTCGTAAAGATCGCTGATTTTTCTGGCAATATGGAGGCTGTGTTTTTCCCAAAAATATATACAGATGTCAAAAATCTTCTCTCTGGCAACAAATGCCTCGCGATCGAAGGCGATATGTCGATGCGCAACGACACCCCGAGCCTCCTTGCCACCAAAGTAAGAGAATTATAGATTAATTCACACCCCTCCGGCGAGTACGCCGCTCTCCCCTCAAGGGGAGACCACAAAATGTCAATTATTCCTTACAACAGAAAATTCAAGGAAAGAGCAGCAGAGCTTCGAAAGAACGGTACACTTGGTGAAGCGTTGCTTTGGAATGAATTGAAAGGAAGCAAACTTGGCGTAAAATTTATGCGCCAGAAACCAGTTGAAAATTATATCGTGGATTTCTTTTGCAAGAAATTAATGCTTGTAATCGAGATAGATGGCAGTAGCCATGATTCAAAAATTGATTTGGATAAATACAGACAGGAAAAATTAGAAATTATGGGTATTACTTTCTTGCGCTTTACAGAACGGGATGTGAGAAAAAATATGGCTGGCGTGCTAAAAGAAATTGAAAGTAAAATAAAGTCATATTAAATTCACACCCACCGCCGTAGTACCGGCACCTCCCTCGAGGGAGGATCCTCGGAGGGTCTCCCCTTGAGGGGAGTGGCCAGCAGGCCGAGGGGTGTGAATTGCTAAATCCCCTTTCATGTGTAATATGAACCTAGGAGAAAACTATGCACAAAACTCTTGTTACATTCTACGAAGATGGAGGCGGTGAGACTTATCATCTCGTCACAACAAAGGAATCTCTGTACAGAGAAACGCCTCAATGGAATCATCGAGCTCTTCGAATTGAAAGGGATAGGGTCAAAAAATGGAGAAGCTGGAAATCTGGATATTGGGCCGGAAGATACAGCAGACTTGGTTGATTTGTGACCGTCGCCGTCGTTTACTGTTTCGCCAATTCCAAGGCCCAGACGTATGAGCCATTTGCCAAG
>JAZJXR010000012.1:6206-18238 GCA_040390775.1 Patescibacteria group bacterium
AAAACGGAATGTCAAAATGACCACAATCTGAACATGGCCCAAAAGCAGGCAAAACTTCTCCACGAAGCTGTCGAGCTCAGGAAAGCTTTGATCCGATGGTTCGTAGGCGACCAAGATGCCGAAATCGAGGAATTGCCTCCACTCTACTTCCACCGAGGACAAATGTAATCGCGCCCTCCCAAAGGCGCTTTTTTATTGATTAGAATTCAGGTCTCCCCTTGAGGGGAGGGCGGCGTACTCGCCGGAGGGGTGTGAATTTTTTGAATTACTGCTATTATTGTGCCCATGAACACAGATGAGAAATTGGCTCACAAAAGGCACACTTTGGCGCATCTTCTTGCAGCTTCTGTACGCGATCTATATCCAAATACCGAGAATGCAATTGGCCCAGCAGTAGAAAATGGCTTCTATCAAGATTTCGATTTGCCATCCCCTATATCTGATAGCGATTTGCCAAAGATAGAAGCAAAGATGAAAGAGAAGCTCAAGGCTTGGAAAGAATTTAGCCGAAAGGAAGTATCAAAAGATGAGGCCCTAAAGGAATTCTCTTGGAACAAATACAAATCAGAATTGATTGAGGAATTCGCAGGCGAAGGAAAAGAAATGACTTTCTATACAGTGGACGGATTCGTAGATCTCTGCAAAGGTGGCCATAGCGAAAATCCTGCAAAAGATATACACCCGGATTCTTTCAAGCTTTCTCGTGTAGCAGGCGCATATTGGCGCGGAGATGAGAAGAACAAAATGCTAACGCGTATTTACGGGCTGGCATTTGACACGCCAGAAGATCTGGCTGCATACGAAAAACAAATAGAGGAAGCAGAAAAAAGAGATCACAAGAAAATCGGAAAAGAAATGGGGCTGTTTGTTTTTTCTCCCCTAGTCGGAGCCGGCCTTCCGCTCTGGACACCAAAAGGCACGATCATCCGTGAGCTGCTCAACGATTACGTTTGGGAGCTTCGCAAAGCAAAGGGATATCAGAAAGTGACGATTCCGCACATCACCAAAAAAGAGCTCTACGAAACATCAGGGCACTGGGAAAAATACACCGAAGATCTTTTCAAGATCAAAACCCGCGAAGATCATATGTACGCAATGAAGCCGATGAACTGCCCGCACCACACGCAAATATTCGACGCCGAGCCGCGTAGCTATCGCGATATGCCGCAAAGATATGCAGAGACCACTATGGTGTATCGAGACGAGCAATCCGGCGAGCTCTCCGGCCTTTCTCGCGTGCTTTCGATCACACAAGACGACGCGCATGTATTCTGCCGCGAAGCACAAATAGAATCAGAAGCTCTCGCCATCTGGGATATCATTGAGAAATTCTATGGCACATTCGGATTCGAGCTAAAGGTAAGATTCTCCCGCCACGATCCTAGCGATAAGACAACATATATGGGAAGCCCAGAGACGTGGGCCAAAGCAGAAAGCTCCCTCGAAAGCATTATGAAACAGAAAGGCGTGGAGTGGATCGATGGCCTAGGCGAAGCAGCATTCTACGGACCAAAGATCGACTTTATTGCTAAGGATGCCATCGGAAGAATTCTCCAAGTGGCCACAATTCAGCTTGATTTCAATCAGCCAAAAAACTTCGGGCTATTTTGTACAAATGAAAAGGGCGAGAAAGAGCAGGTGGTAATGATCCACGCCGCGATAATGGGATCTATAGAGAGATTTATGGCGACTCTCATCGAGCATGTAGCGGGTATCTTCCCTCTCTGGCTTTCTCCTGTCCAAATCAAAATAATTCCAATTGGAGAAAATGAGGAGGCTTATGCAAAGGAATTTGAAGCGCTGCTTAAAGAAAATAATATAAGAGCAGAAATAGATTTGGGAAATGATTCTTTTGGAAAGAAGATCCGGAACGCAAAGACAGACAAGATTCCATACATAGCAGTGATCGGTAAAAAAGAAGTAGAAGAAAAAACCGTCACCCTCGAAGGCCGATCCACTAAAGATGTTCTCTCGCAGGAAGATACTCTCGCAAAACTCCTAGAGGAAATAAAGGCAAGAAAATAGTTTTGACTTTTGGGTTTGTTTTGGTAATGTAGGCGCAGTATGGAAATTGATCCCACCCTTGAAACACTCCTTAACGATCGTGATCACGAGATTCGTGTTCTATTGACCAATGTTGAATCTGACGACGACAAACTGATCTTGCGTGGATTTGGACTCAGAGAAAGTGAAATTGACGGGGATAAAACCTTTGTCGGAAATCTGAAGCCAAGCGTGATCAACTTCATGCGCGGCATCGGTATGACGGGAACGCAAGTCAAAATTTCAATCGATCGCGCCGTACCCCGCAGCCAGCATTAGCCACGACTTTATGTCGTGGTTTTTTTATTTGCTAAAAATTATAGAGAAATTTCTTTCGAGAATATCGCTTCGGCTACAAATCTGTTTTGCTTTTTGCCGGCTATGTCGCAGGTAGAGAGTGTCAGCATATTCTTATCGCTTTTTAGATCCACGAACGCTTCATCGGCTGTGATCTCGTACTCACGTGTCACTTCATACACATATCTACGCGTATCAGAATCCACATATATCAAATCCCCCCGCACAAGTTTGCTGATTCCATTCATAGCTTTATATGCTTTGTTGATCACCACATCTGCATTCGAACTGTGCCCAAAGATAAATACGTTGCCTAGGGCGAGATCTGCAGACCCCGGATAGTGCACAGCGCCTCGCGTCAGGTATTCATTCAGCACAGAATTATCACTGCTTGCTGGGTTTTCCACTCTTATATCAATGCCTACTTTCGGCGCGCTGATGTGCACTGGCTTTTCACCGATCTTCTTTGCAGGCTGTTCGAGCGCAGGTGTGGTTTGGGCCGCAGGCCCACTCGCATTTTCAATAGTTTGGAGCTTTAGATCATTCAGAGCGCTATCCCCATCAGGCGAAAGCTCGTCTGGCACGAAGCCGATCATATATAGGAGCACAAAGCTTGCTAAAAATACGCCCGTGAAAATGAGTACGAATTTCACTTTAGCGTCTGCCCAAAAATCGTTATTTAGCTTCATATTTTGAGTACTGTATGCGTATTATACCAACCGTAAGGAATGTAGCAATGAGATGCTTGACATTTATCCAAAAAGCGGTATAATACCCTTATAGAAATAAATACAAATTTATGAGTGATATAGAAATCGACGTAGAAAAAAAGCCAAATATATTCGTACGTGTAGCGGTGATTGCCGGCATGCTTATTATACTTTTCCTTATCGCAGCCGGAATTGTAAAATACGTGCCGAAAATCATCTCAGCAATTAGCCCAGCAAACGTATCGCTGACTTCCCTTTTCAACTCTGGAACGAATGGAAGCACTGCAACTACCACCGAAAGTGTGCCGGCTGAAGCAAATCCTAATCCTGCATACAATGCGGCTCCGCAGCCGGAAGCAACAACTTCTACTCCTGTATATCAGAGCGCTCCGGCACGAACACCAGCGCCAGCCCCAAGGCCAGCTCCTGCTTATGTATACACGTATCCTCGCTATACTGGCCCCAGCGATCTTGCTGTATCTCTCGTCAAAGTTGGCCAAATCGACAACAACGGATCATTCATCCAGACGAATTCTATCCAGCCTGGCAGCCGCGTACAAATCGTGTTCAACGTCTCAAACGTAGGCTCTGGCGCATCACAATCTTGGAATCTGAACGCCGTCTTGCCTACATCAATATCAGGCGAAAGAGTTTACAATTCGCAGGCAGAGCCATCTATTCCCCCTGGCGCTTCATACCAGATGACGCTAGCATTCGATGCCTACGATCCTTCTACATCTGCAATTCAGATCACTCTGCAAGGTGGAGCGGATGTAAACACAGGCAACAACATACTGATCGTGCCTCTTACTTCAAACGGCTATAACAACTACAACAATAATTACAATAACGGATGCTACTACCAAAATGGCTACCAGTATTGCAGCAATAATAATTCAGGCAATAACACTAATTATTCGAACAATTGCTATTGGAGCAACAATTACTACTATTGCAACGGAAATGGTAACGGTAGCGTAAGCAATGCAGACCTATCTGTGACGATCACTAACGTAGGCACAATGGATAGAAATACCGGCCAATTCTATTATACGAATTCGATCTATCGCGGCGACAAAGCAGCCGTGCAATTCGAAGTAAGAAACAACGGCAGCACAAATTCTGGAAGCTTTACATGGACAGCTAATTTCCCTTCAAACAGCAACAGCACATTCACATCTAGCACGCAGAACTCTCTTGCTCCGGGACAAACGATGACCTTCACAGCAGGATTCGATAATCTGTACGTAGGATCACAAAACGTGACGGTGCAGCTGTATCCTTCTGGCTCTGATTCAAACAGCTCGAACAATTACGCTTCGAGATCTGTGTACGTGAATTAAATACCCACCTACATATCAATCCTTGCCATTTTGGCGTTGGATTGGATGAAAGATTTGCGGCTAGGTACATCGTTGCCCATCAAGATATCAATCACTTTGTCTGCAGCATTAGCATCTTCGATCGTCACCTGTCTCAAAGTTCGATTGTGCACATCCATTGTCGTCTCTGCCAGCTCTTCTGCATTCATTTCTCCGAGGCCTTTGTAGCGCTGTATAGAAACTTTTTTCTGCTTCTTTGCAGATTCTCTTTCTATCGCTTCAGTATCTTTTTCTTCACCTTCCCCGTCCTCCAAAGCCTCGGCGTCGGAGGATTCGCTTCCCTCCGTCACGTTTAATTTATTATCAGATAAGAATTTATCCTTCTCTTCTTCCAGATAGAAATAGTGAAAATCTTTGCCGTACTTCAATTTGTATAGAGGCGGCTGCGCGATATAAATAAACCCTCCTTCAATAAGCGGCCGGAAATATCGGTAGAAAAGAGTAAGGAGTAGCGTGCGAATGTGCGCTCCGTCCACATCGGCATCTGTAGCAATTATAATTTTATGATAGCGAAGCTTTGTGATATCGAAAGTGTCACCAATCGCTGTGCCGAGTGCCACCACAAGATTTGTGATCTGCTCGCTTGCTAGCATTTTGTCGAGCCGAGCTCTTTCGATATTTAGAATCTTGCCTCGAAGCGGCAAAATAGCCTGCGTCCTTCTATCTCTTCCTGTCTTCGCAGTACCTCCAGCGGAATCTCCCTCCACAATGAAGAGCTCGGATTCTGAAGCATTCTTAGATTGGCAATCGGCCAATTTTCCTGGGAGCGTCATGCCCTCGAGCGCGCCCTTTCGCAGAATTGAATCCTTGGCAGCCTTAGCAGCCTTACGAGCGCGCATAGCAAGGAGGCATTTGTTTATGATCTGCTTAGCATCTTCTGGATTCTCTTCAAGAAACATTGAGAACGCTTCGCCAAATACAGACGCCACAGCACCCTGCGCTTCCATAGAGCCAAGCTTGGCTTTTGTCTGGCCTTCGAATTGAATCTCGCGAAGCTTTACTGATACGACAGCCGTCAAGCCTTCAAGCACATCGTCCCCGGTAAAAGTATCGCCATCATCCTTCACATAACTGGCTTTCTTGGCATAAGTGTTGAGCGTGCGCGTTAGAGCCGTCTTGAATCCTGTGATATGCGTACCTCCTTCTGGGTTATAAATGTTGTTTGCAAATCCAGTGATGCGCGAAGCCATGTCGTCCACATACTGGAGAGCCACTTCGATAGACTCGACGCCCTCTACTTTCTTTTCTACATAAAAAATATTCTTGTGGATCGGCTTCTGGACCTGGTTGTTGAATTTTACGAGAGATGCAAGGCCGCCCTCGAAATAAAAAGTGTATGAGGGCGCTTCGATATTTAATTCGCGAAAATATTGTACACCCTCTGCATCCGGCATTTTTTCGAGTTTTGTAGCATCGATAACGGCGATCTTGAGCCCACGCACAAGGTACGCTTGCTGGCGCATATGCCCCACAATTCTCTTGAAGTCATACTCTTGCTTGCCAAAAATCGTCTCGTCTGGCTCGAAGGTCACCACTGTGCCGTTCCTTTTCGAGCTCTCAAGCTTCTTTACTGCAGCCTTGCGCTTTCCAATATTGTATTCCTGATAGAAATGCCCGCCGTCGCGATACACATCCACGCGGCAATATGTAGAAAGAGCATTCACAACGGATGCTCCTACACCGTGCAATCCCCCAGACACCTTGTATCCTTCGCCGCCGAATTTGCCTCCGGCGTGGAGCGTGGTCATGATCGTTTCGAGTGCAGATACTTTCGTTTTGGAATGCATGTCCACAGGAATACCTCGACCGTTATCCGTCACCCTTACGCGATTATTTGGAAGCAGCACGATCTCGATATCGTTCGCAAATCCGCCCATGGCTTCATCCCGGCAGTTGTCAAAAATTTCTGTGACAAGGTGATGGAATCCGTCTGGCCCCGTAGTACCGATATACATTCCCGGGCGCTTGCGCACAGGCTCTAGACCCTCGAGCACTGTAATCGATTCCGCTCCGTATTTAGCTACCTTTTCTTTGCTGTTTATTTCTTTTGCTTTGGCCATAATGTAGAGTAATTATAGCATATTTTACCTCACCTCAAAACCCTTCCCCTTAAGCGCATCCCAAATCTTTTCCATGATTTTGTTCACCTCCTCATCTGTCAGAGTCTTGTCGAAAGATTGGAATGCTAACCTATATGCATAAGATATTCTTCCAGCTTTTTCAAATCTATCAAGAAAATTTATAGTTATCGATAGATTTGTTCCACCAAACGCTGGATCAATTATAGTTTCAAATTCATCGCGCACTCTATTGTCATCCAACCCGTCTGGAATCCAAATAGCCACATCGCGCACAATAAAAGGATACGCAGAAAAAGGCTTGTATTTTGCTTCTATATTTTGCAGATCAAAATTTGCATAATTTTCTGCTGATAGTCCTGCAGTGAGCGTATCGAAATCCACCTCCATCACACCATCGATATTATTCGTCGTGCCAATTGATTTGCCAGCTTTTGAAATAATTCCACCAGAATCATCGATCGTGCACAGGATTTCCACTTTGCTTCCAAGCGCAGAAAATAGCTCGTCGCGGATCTCTTTTATTTCATCATTCACTCTCTCACCCTTCTTCGCCTTTTTATATGCAACGCCAATTGAAAGCGCCAAGAATTCTCGGCCACCTTTGTACACCCTTCCGAATTCAAACAATTTTATTTTAGAAAGCCCCAAAAGATCCGCGTAGTACAGATTTTGCTTTAGCTTCTCATCCATAGCGCTTGATAGATTGCTTCTATAAAAGCCCTTATCAGAAGCCAGAGGGTTCGCTATTTCTGCCTCGCCCGTGCTCTGCAGCGCATAGGTATAAATTTCTGAATAGCCATTTTGGATCAAGAAATTCCGCGCTTTATTTCTGATCGAGATCTCATGATTCATCTCTTGGTCTGCCTCTATCCTAGGCAATTTAGCATCTATATTTTTGTATCCATAGAGCCTGCCCACTTCATCCACGATATCTTCCTCAATATTTAGATCCTTTCTATATGATGAGGGAGACACAGAGATCATATCCCCTTCTCTTCGTGCAGAAATAGATCCTCGAGTAAGGCATTCTAGAATTTCATCAGCAGAAATTTCTTTGCCAAGCTTTTCTGAAATAAATTTTGGATCTATGATTATTTTTTTGGCATCAATTTTCTCTCCGCCCACGCTCACAATATTTCCTACGAGAGCATCTGGATCTTCTTTTTGTAGTAGCGCCGCAAAGTGCCGCAGGGCAACGTCGGGTGTTGCCCTATCTGAATCATTCTCAAATCTTTTGGAAGCGTCTGTTTTAATCCCGAGCTTCATAGATGTGCGCCTTATTGCAGTAGCATCAAAATGTGCAGCTTCCACAATCACGTGCGTAGAATGCGGCGTCGTTTCTGCCGCTTTGCCGCCCTTGATTCCTGCGATTGCGAGCGCTGTTTTATCATCACCTATCACAGCCACAGAGGAATCCAAACTCACCTCTTTATTATCGAGCGTTGTAATTTTCTCTCCTGCATTAGCCATGCGCACAGAAATATTTCCAGATATTTTTTCTGCATCGAACACGTGCAGAGGCTGGCCAATGTCTGTCATCACGAAATTCGCCAGATCCACCAAGAAATTGATCGATCGCTGGCCCACGGCCTCCAGATTATTGCGAAGCCATAGAGGCGTCTCTCGCGGCGAGATCCCAATTATAGATAATGCAGAGTACGCATCGCATACATCTTTTGCTTCAATTAATACGGCAATTCCCTTTACATCAGGCGACGCTTCGATTTCCGGCGGATTCCTCGGGATAAATTCATTATCCAGAAGCAGCGCAGAAAGCTCTCGCGCGATCCCTTCGTGCGATAAGCAATACGCTGCGCGATCAGGCAGCACCTTTACATCGAGCACATCATCATTTGCCTTTTTCTCAATGCCTTCTACTTCAAAAATATGAAACGTCAAAAGCTCTGCGATCTCTTCGCTACTCGGAAGAGGCTTTTTAAAAAACGTCTGCAGCCATTTGTGGGATACTTTCATTTTAGAATTGATTGATTAGCCGCAAATCGCCAGTGTAAAGATGCCGAATATCGTCAAGCCCGAGCTTGATAGCAATGAAGCGGTCGATGCCGCCGCCGAATGCGAATCCTTGCCATTTTTTGGGATCTACTCCTGCTGCAGAAAGCACATTCGGATGCACGAGCCCCGCCCCCATCATCTCGAGCCATTTGCCTTTATATTGCATATCCACTTCCACCCCTGGCTCAACGAATGGAAAGAAGCTGGGGCGAAATCTGATCTCTGCATCCTCGCCAAAATATTTTTTGAATAGGTGCAAAAGCACGCCCTTCAAATTCGCCATGGACACTTCTTTGTCCACATACAGCCCTTCCAGCTGGAAAAATTGCGCTTCGTGGCTGGCATCTGTAGCTTCATTTCTAAAAACCTTCCCTGGCACAGCAATTGCGAACGGCGGCTTGTGGCTTTCCATGTACCTGATCTGCACCGGAGATGTGTGGGTACGCAAAAGTTTTTTGTCAGCCCCTTTTAGCCAAAACGTATCTTGCATATCGCGAGCAGGATGATCCGCGGGGAAATTCAGCGCTTCGAAATTATAATGGTCTGTTTCGATTTCAGGCCCCTCGACAATAGAAAATCCAATCTCGCGAAGGATCCCGCATAGCTCTTCTGACGCTTGTGTAATAGGGTGTATGTGGCCCAAATAATCTTTACTGCCAGATGGATTTTTCACTTCAAGATTATAGCAGAAATGCCCAAAATATGTATAATAAAGGAAATGGATAAAATAGTGGAAATAACGAGCTTCGTAGCGATATTTGTTGGCCTATATTTCGAGGTATTTCTTTTGATTTCACTCTTAGAAAAGAAGCCTGCGCTCGCTCTAAACGCTGCACATAATTCGTCGCCAAAGCTGCCAAGCGTGAGCGTGATCGTACCCTGCTTTAACGAAGAAACTACAGTCAGCAAAACGATCACATCTCTGCTTGCGCTAGATTATCCGGTGGATTGCCTCAATATTATCGTAGTGAATGACGGCTCGACAGATGGCACTAGGGCGACGCTTACCGCCTTCGAAAATAACCCGAGGATCCAGATCTTCCACAAGGAGAACGGTGGCAAATACACAGCACTGAATTTTGGCATCGAAAAGGCTACATCAGAGTTCGTAGGCTGCCTCGATTCTGATTCCTTTGTAGATAAAGCGGCACTTAGAATAATCATGGCAAAATTTAGGGATCCTAAGGTCATGGCTGTCACTCCTTCTATGATCATTGCAGATCCAAAAGGCATCGTACGCAAAATGCAGCGAGCAGAATACAGCTACGGGAATTTCTTGCGCAAAATATACAGCAGGATCGAAGCCGTACACATTACGCCAGGGCCTTTTTCTTTTTTCCGGAAAGAAGTGTTCCGAAAGATCGGGCTCTACAAGCACGCACATAATACAGAAGACATGGAAATGGCAATGCGCATGCAAAAGCACAGGATGCAAATCGTAAGCGCAGATGGCGCATTCGTATACACAGTAGGCCCCGGCACAGTAAAAAAGCTATACAAACAAAGGGTCAGGTGGGTGTCTGGATTTATTTCTAATCTGATCGATTACAGAGACATGCTTTTCAAAAAGAAGTACGGCGATCTCGGCCTTATAATACTGCCATTTTCGATCATTGGAATCCTGCTTTCTTTTGCATTCGTGCTCATGAGCTTGTATCAAATGACAGCAACCATTATGAATGCGGTCGTAAAATTCTCTGCCGTAGGATTTGTAGCGCCCAGCCTGCGATTCGATGTATTCTTTACAAACACAAGCACGCTTTCAATACTTTCTCTCACCATGATCGCAATGATCATAGCCCTTGTGTTCTATGAAGATCATAAGGCGGGCAAATCCCGTAAATTTTCGTTTGATGCGCTTTATTTCGTGTTCTTGTATTCATTTATTTCCCCTTTCTGGCTCATTACTTCCATCTACAACAACTTAGCATCCAAAACGGCACCATGGCGATAGAACACAGCGATCATGGCGAATACAAATTAAGCTGGAAAAAATACGCGCTTTCGTTCGTAATTACCTTGGCTATTTTCGGCACAGCAATATACATCAGCAATTATTTCAACGATAGAAGAATAGAGGAGATGCGATCCATACAGGATTCTATAGCCACAAACATCATGTCTTCTGAGACGGAGGTATCGCTGCTATCTAGCATTCCCTGCGAAGAAGCTGGCAGCTCTATGCTTTCAAGCGAGCTAAATCCTCTGGCAGAAAAGATCGAATACAGCGAGAAAAATATCGGCGCCGGTAATAGCGATGTGATATCCCTCAAGAAAGCCTACGCATTGCTTGAAATAAAAGATTATCTATTGATGCGCGACATTGCGAAGCGCTGCGGCAACAAATTCGGCTTTGCCCTCTACTTCTACGGCGATGCCAAATCCTGCCCAGATTGCGACAAGGCCAGCTATGTGCTTTCTTACCTAAGAGGTAAATATCCAGACCTACGCGTGTATTCATTTGATTACAATTTGGATCTTGGAGCAGTAAAGACCCTAGAATCAATGCTCAAAATTAAAAATGCCCTGCCCGCCATCGTACTTGATCGCGAAGTATTGAACGGCTTCCAAAGCAAAGAGGCGCTTGAGAAGACTCTCCTAGCGCATTATCCAAAACTTGCGATCGTCGCTTCGACCACCGCACCCACAAAGTAATTTATTGGAGCCGCCTCTCGGACTCGAACCGAGGACCCTCACTTTACAAAAGTGTAGCTCTACCAACTGAGCTAAGGCGGCAATTATTTTTCTGTCTTGTACTCTTCGATGCGCTTTAGATAAAGCGACACCGAGCCTCTGTTCTTGGGGATGTTCTTCCCTTTCACCGCCTCAATGATATGCGCAATCTTCGGATGGATTATCTCGCGAGCCTTGCCATACACATGCAAGCCTTGCTTTACCGCGTAGAAAGCCGTCGCATTCGCGGCACGGCGAGGCATAGCTTTCACACTTGTCTTCGCGCTCTCGATCTTGCGCTTCAGATGGAAATCAGAACCGTAGGCAAGCCGCAAATATGGCCTCCCTGAAAGCATTTCCCTCCTTCTGTTCGCAAATACGAAGATCACAGCGAATAGGGCTATAAAGAAACTGATCATAATGACCATTCCCCTATTTTACCCTGTCGTAGAGAATCTGGCAAACCTGCCAACTTGCAC
Source organism: Patescibacteria group bacterium (assembly GCA_040390775.1). Taxonomy (GTDB): domain Bacteria; phylum Patescibacteriota; class Minisyncoccia; order Phycocordibacterales; family CAIRYW01; genus JAQBQZ01. Next base: position 17,885 of record JAZJXR010000012.1, read on the forward strand.
CTTCTCGCCAAACTTTTGGACGGCATTAGAGATCATTTGAGCCACAGTGAGATCGCCATTCTTGATGAAAGGCTGCTCTAGGAGCACCATATCCTGAAAGTAAGATGAAAGCTTACCTTCTAGGATCTGAGCCTTCATATTTTCTGGCTTTCCTTCTACTTCTTTGGCAAATACTTCCTTTGCCTTCTCTCGTGCAGCTTCTGTGATGTCTGTGGTTGCTAAAAATTCCGGCTTGGTGGCCGTGATTTGCATTGCAATGTCGCGAGCAAGAGCTTTGAACTCTTCATTCTTGGCCACAAAATCCGTCTCGCACCACAGCTCTACCATAGCGCCAATATTTCCAGATGCATGGAT